>JAAXWX010000001.1 GCA_013334755.1 Chlorobiaceae bacterium
AAAAGCCTGATCAGGCCATCATGCTTGCCAAGGAATGCAACATACCGCTGAAAATAGCCGCCAAAATTGATCCGACCGACCAGGAATATTTTGAGAAGAAAATCAAACCGCTGCTTGATCATCCGCTCATTGAGTATCTGGGTGAAGTTGATGACCGGGAGAAGGTGAAACTGCTGAAAAACGCCAAAGCTCTGCTCAACACCATAGACTGGCCAGAACCGTTCGGACTGGTCATGATTGAAGCGCTTGCCTGCGGCACACCGGTAATTGTCAGGGGATGCGGTTCAGCGCCTGAAGTGATTACGCATGGTAAAACAGGATTTATCTGTGAAAGCCGTTCTGACTTTATCGAAGCCATCAAAAATGTTGACCGCATTTCGAGGAAAGAGTGCCGGGCTGAATTTGACCGTCGTTTTTCGAGGGATAATATGGTTGACAGTTACGAAGAGCTCTACTACAGCCTGCAGCAGAAGCAGATGAACAAGCAAGCATTAACCGCTTTATTGCTCAAGAATAGAACAGGTGTTTTCCGCTGAACCGGGGGAAGAATTCATCTGGTTTTTCACCCTTTGACACAAACTTTGACAATACGCGAAAGCAGGGTCTCGTCACTTGTTATTATGGCTTTATTATGGTACTTTTTACGCCGCGTTTCCCCCAACGATTTTCATGAATAAATCATGCATTCCACTGGAGCAGAAAAGCAGGCAGCAATCCTGGAACAACAAAAAATGATAGGCGATCTGAAAGAAAGGTTCGCTGAAAATGAGAGGGTACTGACACGAGCTGAAACAGCAAATACAGACAATGTCCTGATATTGTTCAATCTTCTCGACCATGTACAAGCTCTTGAAATCGACTCCGGTCAAAAAAAAGTGCTGACGGACGTCTGTTTACGTTTGATTGAAGCCGAAGAAACGTCTGAGAGGCTGAACATCGAACTTTCTGAGAGCGATGCTCTCTTTTTGTTCAGACTCGAAAAAAAACATCCCAACCTCGATAATCGCGAGCTTAAGGTATGTCTTTTTATCAAGCTTGATTACGATAACGAGGCGATTGCAAAGACATCCGGGGTCAAAAACCGGGGAATGGAAAGTATTCGTTATAAATTGCATAAAAAACTCGGGCTTGGAAAAAATGTCTCAATCAAGAATTACCTCACAGAGCTGACATTTGTCTGAAGGCTCGTCTTATAGGAGCCCTTGAGAGGCATCTCCTTTTTCAGTACTTCGCTTTCAGTCTGGAACTGCGTATGAGAACGTCACAGTGGACTGTTCATAACAACAGGATTTTTTTTTCTTGTGCATTTTTGTACAATTACATAAGAATAGAGTTGTTGTTGATGCATTTTTTAAACTGCATTGCAGCATAAAGGCTGTTTCCCCAGCAGCCCTGCATTTGATAATAAACTGGTTCAATACATCTGCTTTACTCAATACCAAAGCAAACCTGTGAGCGGAGGAGCTATGGTGATACACTTATGATTGAGTAGTGTTTAGTGTTATAAAAAAGTTTCGAATTGTAATTCCATTGATCCGGAAGAAGACGTTTTCCAATGGTGAACTATGAAGGCATGATGAAAATGACCGGAATCAGCGGATTATTTTTTTACCAGCATATTATTTGGATATCTTACGTAAGAAATTTGCAGGGGCCTCTTCTTTTCAGGATTTTTTGTTTTTAACTGCGTTTTTCAATGCTTCATTACAAGACATACGAACTGGATGATCCCGAAGCTCCCTGGGTTGTTTTTGTACATGGAGCAGGTGGAAGTTCTTCGATATGGTTTTTGCAGATCAAGGAATTCATTAAACATTTCAATGTGCTCCTGGTCGATCTCAGGGGGCATGGCAAGTCAAAAGGCATTGTTTTTTCCAAAGAAAAACGTCATTATGATTTCGAGAATATTACCCTTGATATTCTTGAAGTACTTGACTTTCTCAATATCCGGAAAGCCCACTTCATCGGTATATCACTTGGAACCATACTTGTCCGCAACCTGAGCGAACTTGACCCGGACCGGGTCAGCTCCATGGTTATGGGCGGTGCCATCATAAGACTGAACATCCGGGCAAAACTTCTCGTTGCTCTCGGAAACATGTTCAAGAGGTTTGTGCCCTATATGTGGCTCTACCGTTTTTTCGCCTGGATAATCATGCCCCGAGAACGGCATAAAAAATCGAGACTCCTGTTTGTCAATGAGGCAAAAAAGGTAGCTCAGAAAGAATTCATGCGCTGGTTCAGACTGACCAATACGCTTACACCGCTTTTAAAATATTTTGAAGAAAAGGATACAGCCATACCGACGCTCTACCTCATGGGTGATGAAGACCACATGTTTCTTCCCGCAGTCCGCTATATCATTACACGGCACACCAATTCATGGCTTGAGGTTATCACAAATTCAGGACATGTCTGCAATGTCGATCAGCCGAAAGAGTTTAACACTCGCGCAATTTCCTTTTTAAAGAAAATGTCTCCAGGCTTGGGCGCCTGAGATGCTGTCCTGTTCCCCCAAACCATTTGAGATTGATTCATGTTCACTTTTCTGCATGCGGCAGATATTCATCTCGACAGTCCGCTCAAAGGGCTTGAAGATTACCCGGATGCTCCTCTGGATCAAATCCGGCTGGCTGCCCGGCGGGCATTTGACAATCTGGTACAGTTGGCAATTGATGAAAAAGTCGCATTTGTACTTCTTGCAGGTGATCTCTATGACGGCGACTGGAAAGACTATAACACCGGCATCTATTTTGTGCACCGTATGGGCCGGTTGCGTGAAGCCGGCATTCCGGTCATCATGGTCTCCGGCAACCATGATGCGGCAAGTCAGATCACCCGCTCGCTGAAACTGCCTGACAATGTGACCCTCTTACCGCACCGAAGTGTTGGAACCCTGCATCTTGATCAACTCGGTGTTGCCATTCATGGCCAGAGCTTTTCCTCCCGATCAGTGATGGATGACCTGGTCCGGAACTATCCTCAGGGTGATTTGCTGCTCTTCAATATCGGGCTTCTTCACACCAGCCTGAATGGTCGTCCGGGCCATGAGCCTTATGCCCCCTGCACGCTTGATGCGCTGCGCTCAAAAGGTTATCAATATTGGGCGCTGGGCCATATCCATCAGCGTGAAGAGATCTGCCGTGACCCCTGGGTTGTTTTTTCCGGTAATATTCAGGGACGCCATATCCGCGAAACCGGTCCAAAGGGGTGTACACTGGTGTCGGTGGATGAGGGGCGTGTCGTATCCCTGGAAGAGCGGGAGCTTGATGTGCTTCGATGGGAGGTTTGCCATGTTAATCCAGCTCCATGCGACAGTGTGGACTCCCTGTGCGACCTTGTCCGTGAAGCGTTTGAGAACAAGAGGTCAAAGTCGGATGGACGTCCGCTTGCCGTTCGATTGATCATTGAAGGTATAACACCCCTGCATGGTCAGCTCCATGAACATCAACTCCAGTGGAGTGAGGAGTTTCGGGCTGTTGCAGCAAACCTTGGTGACGTCTGGATTGAAAAAGTTGAGATAAAGACACGAAAGAGTGCACCGCAGCAGGACAACGGCTCAGATGACTCTCCAGTCCAGACCTTGCTGAAATCGGTTGAAGCTATCCAGTTTGAGCAGTCAACTCTTGTCGGGATTGTGCCTGAATTTGAAAAACTTCACAGCAAACTACCGCCCGAGCTGCTCGGCGATGGTGGCCCGTTCAGGCCGGGAAAGGAGGAGTTGTCGGCTTTGCGTGAAGAGATCAGGGAGATTCTTGTGGCAAGGATCGGGCAGGGAGGGCGTCATGAAAATTAAACGGCTTGAACTGAAAGCGTTTGGCCCTTTTTCCGGCCAGTTTCTTGATTTTTCCTCCTCTTTTCCAGCTCTCCATATTGTCTATGGGCTCAATGAGGCAGGAAAAAGCAGTGCCATGAGAGCGCTTCAGGCACTCTTTTTTGGTTTTCCCCAGCGTACCGGTGATAATTTTATTCACCAGAACCAGCAGCTTCTTGTAGGGGGGTGCCTGGAGGGAGCTGACGGTCATGAACATACTTTTTTCCGACGGAAACGAAGTGTCAAAGATCTCTTCGATCAGTTCGATAATCCGATTGAGCCATCAGCCCTGACGCCCTTTCTGCATGGTATTGAAAAGGAGCTGTTTCTTGCCCTCTATGGCATTAATCATGAAACGCTGGTCATGGGAGGGCAGGGCATTCTCGACCAGCAGGGAGAGGTTGGCAAGGCGCTCTTTGCTGCCGGAGCCGGGCTTGCCTCTCTGAAGCCGGTCATTGATGAGCTTGAGCAGGAAGGTGACAGTCTGTTCACCCCTAAAAGCTCTGTCAGAACTATCAATGAGGCCCTGGCTCATCACAGGGAGCTGCTGAGACAATCGAAAGAGGCGACTCTTTCTGGCCGTGAATGGGAAGAACATCAGCAGGCTCTTGATGAGGCATTGAAGACACTTGCGGAAAAGCAGAAGAAAAAGCAACAGCTGAGCACGGAAAAAAGCCGTCTTGAGCGCTTGCAACAGGCCATGCCTGATCTTTCGGATCGTATAAATCTGCTGCAACAACTGGCTGAACTGGGCGATGTCACCCTTCTTCCTCTGGACTTCAGCGAGCGTCGTGCAACCCTTGAACAGAGGGAGAGAGAGGCCCGTATCAACCATGAACAGGTAACGGCAAGGCTTCAGGTAATTCGTGAGAAAATGGGTGGGCTTTCGCTGAACAAGCCTCTCCTCGATGAAACTGTTGTAATTGATGAACTCTATCAGCGGCTTGGCGAATACCGGAAAGCTAAAAGCGACCGCCCGCTGCGTGAAGGACAGCGCATCAGCGCCCGAACGGCGGCGGCGGATCTTCTCCGGCAGATCAAGCCGGAATTGAGCATCAATGATAGTGAAAGCCTGCGTCCCGGCCTCTCAAAACGCAGGACGGTGCAGGATCTTGCATCTCGCCATGAAGCGCTTTTGCTGGGGAACCGTAATGCACTGCTTCAGCTGCAAGACATTGAAAAAGCGCTCGAACGTCTCGATGCTGAAAGAAATAAGCTACCGACTGTTGCTGAAACCGGCTTTCTCTCCCGTGCCTTTCTTGCTGCTGAAAGGGCCGGGGATATCGATACGCAGATTACGGGTCTGGAGCAAAAACGGCAGATAGGTGAGCGTGAATGCCTCATGGCGCTGGACCGCCTCGGACTTTGGAAAGGATCACTTGAACATGTGCTCCATCTACCGCTTCCTCTGACAGAAACCGTGAACCTCTTCGATGAGGAGTTCCGTGCTTTAACCGACCATAAACGTCAGATTAAGATAGAGAGGGAAACGCTCGAAAAACAACATGCTGAAAGTATAGAAAAGATCCGGAAACTTGTATTTGCCGCTGACGTTCCCAGCGAGGAGGAGTTGGGAAAAAACAGAGGCCTTCGGGAGCAGGGATGGCAGCTTCTGCGCCGTCAATGGATCAACCATGAGGATGTTGCTGAAGAGGGCCGCAGCTATGACTCCCGGCACCCGCTTCCTGAAGCTTATGAGAGAATGGTCGCCCTGGCTGACCAGACTGCAGACAGGCTTTACCGCGAGGCGGAGCTTGTCGAGAAACATGCCTCTCTTAAAGCCGAGGTTGGAAAAATTGAGCAAAGACTGACGGCACTTCTTGAAAAAGAGGCAACTGCCAATGAAGCCCATCTTGAGTTTCAACGTCGATGGCTGGAACTATGGGCGTCATGCGGTGTCGCACCCCTTTCTCCACGCGAGATGAACGCCTGGCTTGGCTCTTTTGAACATCTGCGCCTCCAGGTCAGGGAGTTTGAAAAGAGCCGGAGAGAGCTGGATGAAGCGATTGCACGGCGCAGGGAGTTGCGTGAAAATCTGCTGAGGGAAATAGCGGCGGCTGGTGACATGAAAAGCTTCTCAGGAGAAGAGCTGCAAGAGCCTGTTGACTCATGCAAGGCTCTTGTAAACAGCATTGAAACGGTTCACAAAGAGCGTGAATCGATAGAGGGAAAACTTCGTGATGGCCGTAGAGCACTTGAAAATGCCATGGAAAAGAGGGCTCGGGCTGAGGAGGAGCTTACGGTGTGGCGCGGAGAATGGAGCGATGCGCTTGCTCCTCTCGGGCTTGATGGCAAAATGCTTCCATCCGAGGCGCTCGATTTTATTGAGACGCTTCAGGCCTGTTTTGAGCGGCTGAAGGAGGCTGACGATTTCCGCAAACGTATAGAGGGAATTGACCGGGATATAAAGAATTTTGAAAGGGATGTTGAGCGGCTGCTTCAGAAGATTGCCCCTGACCTTGCAGACCTTGAAGCCCATCCGGCAATCACGGAACTCAAACTCCGTCTTGGCCGTGCCAGTCAGGAGCAGGCCGTCCTGCTGCGGGAGAGTGAAGAGCTGGAAACACTTGAAAAAGCGCTCATCACCACGCAAACCGATGTTCGGAGCTGTGAAGAGGAACTTGCGGCAATGCGTCACTCTGCCAGTTGCGAAACACGGGAGGAGTTGATTGCGGCTGAGCAGCGATCCGCTGCCTGGACAATACATAAACAGAGGCGGCAGGAACTGGAGCGGAACCTCTCACGCATTGCCGGAGGAGCGTCCCTTGCCGATCTTGAGCTTCAGGCTGAATCGGTGAATCCTGATGAACTTCCCGGCCGTATTGAAACCCTGAACAGGGAGATCAGCGGCCTCCTTGATCCGGAAATAAATCAATTGATAGAAAGCGTCGGCCGGAAAAAAAACGAGCTTGAACGAATGGATGGCAGCGGCAGGGCGGCGGAGCTGGCCGAAGCCCTGCAATATTCCCTCACAAAAATCCGTCGCTTGACCGAACGCTATATCCGCATCAAACTTGCTGCCAAAATGCTCCGTGACGAAACCGAGCGATATCGACAAGAAAACGAGGCGCCAGTGCTCAAAATTGCCTCCTGCTATTTCACTGATCTGACCATGGGCTCCTTTACCGGCCTGCGTACCGACAACGACGACCATGGCAAACTGGTTCTGGCAGGTGTGCGGCCGAACGGAAGCTGGCTGCAGGTTGAAGCGATGAGCTCCGGCACCCGCGACCAGCTCTATCTCGCCCTGCGCCTTGCCACACTCGAATGGAAGACAGCGTCAAGCGATCCCATGCCCTTTATTGTTGACGATATCCTGATTAACTTCGACGATCAGCGCTCAAGGGCAACCATAAAAGCACTGAGCAAACTGGGAGAAAAAAGCCAGGTCATTCTCTTTACACACCACAGGAAGATCGTGGAAACAGCGGGGGAGCCGGAGTTTGCAGGAAAGGTATTTATCCATCAGCTTGGAGATAGATGAATGGGAACTTCTCCAGACCATCAAGGCAATCAGCCTGCCGCTTGACCGCACCTGTTCAATGTAATACCGGGGCAGCATGACTGCATTCGTCGCGATCCCCGTTGTTGCAGCAGCAGGCGCCGCTTTGCTGCTGCTCGGCCGCCGGGTAGTGCGGCGTGGGGGAGTCCGTCTTGTCCTGAATACGGAGGTTGACCGTCAACTGCTCTATCAGCCATTATCGGCTGGAATCGCGGCCGCTGCGGTACTTGGCATCACTGTTCTGCTTCCGGAGTCTGCAAGTTACTTCAATGCCGGAAACCTTGATGCCTCTGTTGCCGGACTGAACTGGATGGGTGTTGAACCTTCAGACACATGGCTGAGCATTGGAATCAGTATCGGACTGATTATCACGGCTGTTACAACGATCGTGGTCTGGCTTCAAGCCAAACAAAAAGGGGAGCTGGATGTGCGGCACATGCCGTGGTTATTCATTCTCGCTGTGCCGTTCGCCGTCGTGAATTCAGCGGTTGAAGAGGCAATCTTCCGTCTTGCGCTCTGTAATGCGCTCGGCGCAACCCTATCAATGATGAAGGTTGCACTGATCTCCGGGCTGCTCTTTGGTCTCCCGCACTACTTCGGCCATCCCGGCAAGTTTCCCGGTGTGGTACTGGCGGGATTTCTTGGCTGGCTGATGTGTCTGTCGGTTCTCCAGACTGGCGGCATAGCCTGGGCATGGGTGGTACATTTTGTACAGGATGTGGTAATTTTCACTCTGCTGTTCACGATTGCTGCCACCAGACTCGATCGGGAAAAAGCCGGAAAGCAGCCGCCTCTCTAAGTCCGTATCCTTGCCTGTCGCTTGCCGGAGCTTCCCCCCCTCTCTTATACCTGATAACACCAGGCTTCATGCCAGGTCTTTTTTCCCAGTCTCCGGCAGGTATTCAGTCCGGCGTTATGTGCCAGTTTTTGGTAGACGGTCGGGGTTTCGGGGAAATCGCAGTTACTTATATGTTCCTGTACCTGCTCCCGTTCATAAGGGGTCAGGGCTTCCCACTGCGTTGCCACCGCTCCGTTGTAACTATCGAGATATGCAGGTCGATCCTCTCCCTCTTCGAGCATGACGTCCACCAGGATTACGCAACCGTTTTCGCGAAGGGTACGCCTGCATTCCATGAAAAAAGTCTGTTTCTCTTCGACGGAAAGGTGGTGCAGTGCATAGCTGGAGTACACTACATCAAAATGGTTTTCGGGAGCCTCCCGTAATACGCTGAGCATGTCCCTGCAGAGAAGTTTTACACGTATTCCGAACTGTTCGAGGTTGTTCAGGGCGACATCAAGAGCGTGAGGGGAAAGATCGCATCCACAGTACTCTGCTACTTGGCCAGAGCTGACAATCTTGCCTATATGAGCCGCATCACCGCACCCAAGGTCAAGGAAATTGAGCGGTCCGGGGCAACTCTCAAGCAGCTTGCTGACTGCAGTCGAGAATTCCCTGTGAAACATGAAATTGTTGCTGATGACTTTCTGATAGGTAGCCCAGGTTTTACGGAAAATGTAGATAGGATCTGTATTCATATCAAAGATGTTCAGCCGTTTGACGTTAATCCTTCCATTTCGATATACATCACTGTGAAAGCGACCATGACCTGTTCAAACCTGAGAGAGCGTCGATCAGCCCGGGATTTGTCAACACCATTCCTGACAAACCGGAAAGCCGACTGCAAATATATCACCCGACAGAATAAGGCCAAAAACTTCTTGAAAATAGATGAAACGGGGAAGTGGTTCTGAGTCAGATTGTCCCGGAGCAACAAGCATATCGCACTGACAGGTATAACACACCCTGTGTACTTCCGGATACATGGTGTATATTATGCGTCACTGGATTATTAATGTGATGTAACCTGCAAACATATCGGACAAAAGGAGAATCGCCATGTACAGGAAATTGCTTTTGGTCGTTGCCATTCTTTGTTTTACAGCAACGGCAACGCTTGCCGGCAACTTCAAGCTCACAAGCCCGACTATTAAATCCGGTGCCACCCTCACCGATGAACAGGTATTTGACGGCTTTGGCTGTACGGGTAAAAATCAGTCTCCAGCACTGAAATGGACTCCAGGTCCGAAAGAAACAAAAAGCTATGCAATCACGGTGTATGATCCTGATGCGCCGACAGGTTCCGGCTGGTGGCATTGGGTTGTCTACAATATTCCGGTGAATGTAACCGAATTGGTTTATGGTGCAGGAAATGCAACAGGTCAGTTGCTTCCTCCAGGAGTTATTCAAGGTCTTACAGATTATGGCACCCATGCATTTGGCGGTGCATGTCCGCCAAAAGGCGACAAACCACATCGTTACATTTTTACTGTCTATGCATTGAAAATTGAAAAAATTGATGTCCCAGCCGAAGCGTCCGCTGCATTGATCGGCTTTATGATTCATTCGAATACCCTTGCCAAAGCAGGCTTTACGGCCAAATATGGTCGCAAATAAATCAATAACCCTGACTGTAAAGACAAATAATTTCAGTGTTGATCCCATTGTAAATGAGCGAGGATTTCACCATACAACGAGCAATTCCCAACGACTCGTATGAAATCGCCGTCATGGTTGGCGAGTTGCTGGCTGAAATCATGGAGGCCATCGGTGAACGGGCATTCAACTTTGATCTTGGTGAAACAACATCCAGACTCGAGGATTTTCTCGACAGTGAAAAGTATTTTGTGTTTGTCGTTCGCAGCGGGAGTGGAGACCCGGCAGGATTTATTGCCCTTTACGAAAGTTATGCGCTATACGCCGAGGGTGCTTTCGGCACCATACCTGAGCTGTACGTCCGTCCCGAGTACCGCACAAACGGGTTAGGCCTTCGTCTCGTATCCCAGGCAAAATCTTTCGGGGTTTCGCGTGGCTGGACAAGGCTGGAGGTTACAACTCCGCCGTTGCCCCAATTCGACAGAACCCTCTCGTTTTATGAACGTGAAGGTTTTGCCATAAGCGGCGGGCGCAAACTAAAGCTGAGCCTGTGATCTGCAGCCCGGCACATTATTATTCCACAGTACCTGCCCGTAAAAAGCCTTGCAGGTTGGTGATTTTTAACATGAGCCCTTAGCCATTGTCTCATATCAAGCGATTGACGCATGAAACAATATCTCGATTGCAGTGAATACATCGATTGGACACACCCAATAGTCTTTGCCAAGGCAAAAGAGCTTGCTGAAAGCGCTGTTTCAGATGAATCAGTTGCAAAACGGTACTACGAGTTTGTCCGTGATTCTATCCTGCACAGTTGGGACTACCGGAAAAATCCAGTCACGTGCAAAGCCTCTGAAGTTTTAATCCATAGCACAGGGTACTGTTATGCCAAGAGCCATCTCCTCGCAGCACTGTTAAGAGCCAATTCAATTCCTGCCGCTCTTTGCTATCAAAGGCTGTCGAGTGAAACCAGTGGCCCGCCTTATTGTCTTCATGGGTTAAATGCCCTATTTTTAAAAGAACACGGATGGTATCGTATTGATGCCAGAGGAAACAAACCCGGAGTGGCTGCAGAATTCAGGCCGCCAAAAGAATCTCTGGCGTTTCCGATTATTGAGACAGGTGAAAGAGATTTCCCTGAAATCTGGGCAGAACCGCTCCCGCTCGTTGTAAAAATTTTAACAACTATGCCATCAATAGAGCAGGTTTATAAAAATCTGCCTGATATTGAGCTAATGAACGAGCTGACCAGTCAATAAACCGGATCGGTTAAAACCGCGCTCTTGATATGAGCATACTCTTGGCCGGGCGACTATTTCACTGTTGGCATCAATAAACGGAATGCGCACCATGACAATCCTTGTTGCTGGAGCAACCGGAGCAACCGGCCGACTGCTGGTGGAGCAGCTTCTCAATCACCGACACACGGTCAAGGTAATCGTCCGTTCTCCTGACAGATTGCCCGCAAACCTGAAAAATCATGATCGCCTGATTGTGATTCACGCCAACATCCTCGACCTCAGTGAAGCCGATATGGCCAGGCACCTGAACGGGTGTGATGCTGTAGCTTCGTGCCTCGGGCATACTATCAGCCTGAACGGGATGTTTGGCCCTCCCCGCAGACTTGTGACTGATGCCACTCGTCTCTTGTGCAACGGCATTTACGCAAACAAACCGGAAAAGCCGGTCAAGTTTGTTCTCATGAACACGACAGCCAACAAGAACCGGGACCTTCATGAGCCACTCTCCATACTCGAACGAGTAGTTTTTGCGCTTGTTCGCCTGTTGCTGCCCCCACAGGCGGATAACGAACATGCTGCAAACTATTTACGGGTTACTGTCGGACAGGAAGACAGGTTAATCGAGTGGGTTGTTGTGCGTCCGGATACATTGATTAATGACGACAAGGTTACTGGGTATGAGGTATATGCGTCACCGGCCAGAAGCCCGATCTTCAATGCAGGCTCAACCAGTCGTATCAATGTCGCGCACTTTATGACTGATCTAATCACCAGTGATAACAGCTGGAAAAGGTGGAGGGGGCAGATGCCTGTTATCTACAATAGATGATCAGGCATTCAGGCAGTGAACCGGAAAGAGAGCTGTTATGACGTAAATTTCGATTGTTGCAAGTGGTAAATCGTTATGACAGGGAACACCTCTCTGTGTTTTTTTCAAGGTATGGCGTATATTTAACGTCTTCAAATCGTTAATCTGATGCAACCTGTCATCATGCCTGTATCTGTCGGCGAAGAAGCAATTGATGCGTTGAGTTGGCACTGCACCAAACTTCGCGTAGTTGCGCTTTTGATCTTTGTCGTGAGGCTGAAAAAATAAAAAGGAGATAAAATGAAACAAGCAATTCTTAGTTTCAGCGTAGTAGTTTGGATTTCATTTTTTTCAACAGTTTCCATGGCCGCAGACAGAATGGAAATAAACGATGCTTTCAAGAAAGGGCTTATTTCATTGACTTTTACCGGCAGGGATAAAGGCGAACGAGTCGAAATAAAAGCCAAAAAGAGATCATCAAAGGCAATAATTCTTTTGATAAATAAAGGGGAGACAAACATTGCAAATATGGTATCATTTAACACAGGCAAAACAGTCGTATTAGATTTATCAAAAAAAGATGACGCTACTATTGTACTTCCACAGACTGGAAGTCATCGGATTATAGTAGGTTCCGAAACATTAGAGGCAAACCCGCCAAAATGAGGTGCCGACAACCTGAACTGAAATAAGAACAAAAAGCCTGACAACCGCTTCGTGAGGGTCGCTGGGATAGCCTGCTTTGGTCGAGTAATGGCCCTTCGGCTTCCGGCGGCTCATAACAAATGGAGAAGTGACATGGTGAAACAAGCAAAGATTACGATTTGCCTTTGGTATGATGGCAACGCCGAGGAAGCGGCACGATTTTACGCACAGACCTTTCCCGATTCAACGGTTGACGCAGTGCATCTCGCACCGGGTGACTATCCTTCCGGGAAGAAAGGGAATGTGTTGACGGTCGAGTTTACCGTGATGGGGATTCCCTGTCTTGGGCTCAATGGCGGACCCGCGTTCAAGCACAACGAAGCATTCTCGTTTCAGGTCGCAACCGATGACCAGACCGAAACTGATCGTTACTGGAACGCGATCGTCGGCAACGGCGGCCAGGAGAGTGCATGCGGCTGGTGCAAAGACAAATGGGGATTATCATGGCAGATTACGCCGATCGCCCTGACCAATGCGGTAACCGATCCCGATCCCGCTGCCGCCAAACGCTCGTTCGATGCGATGATGCAAATGAATAAGATCGACATCGATGCAATCGAGGCTGCGCGCCGCGGTTGAAGATGCCATATTTGACGTGTTCATCTCGGAATTTTATCGGTTCGGCCTCTGATCGGGTTCACGGTAGCCTTTAAAAGAAGAATGTGAAATGACTAAAATCAATGAGCGTGTATGTCCGATTGCTTTATCAGGCTCTCTTGATAACAGCATTCGAAGATACCTGCAGAACCCCAGGAAAATTCTGAGTCCATACATCAAAGAAGGAATGACAGTTCTGGATGTCGGATGCGGTCCGGGCTTTTTCTCTCTTGAGATGGCTCGTATGGTCGGTAAATCAGGCCGGGTTATCGCTGCCGATTTACAGGATGGAATGCTGCAGAAAGTAAAAGAGAAGGTTAAAGGAACAGAGCTCGAAGAACGAATTTTCCTGCACAAGTGTGGAGAGAACAATATAGAGGTACTAGAGCTTGTTGATTTTGTTCTGTTGTTCTACATGGTTCACGAAGTCCCGAACAAGGAACATTTTTTCAATGAGATACGAACAATATTGAAGCCGCACGGACAGGTTCTGATCGTGGAACCGCCGTTTCATGTTTCAAAATCATCGTTTGAAGAAACAGTCAGAATAGCCGGAGATGCCGGATTGATAGTTATTGAAAAGCCAAAGATGTTTTTCAGCAGGGCTGTGGTGTTGAAAAAGGATTGACGTCATGAAGAAGAAGAATTCTCAGCCATTCAAGCAGTTTAACAAAAAGAGCTGATATGGCGTGCATTTTAATTGTTAAAACAAGCTCTTTTGCAACCTATAAGCCCTAATGACAAGTCTTATTATTCTTGTGTATTTTCGGAGCTGTGGCGTATATTGAACGTCTTCAAAGTGTTAATTTTATGCAATCTATCAGTATAAATAGGTTTTTACATAGATGAAAAAAAAACATGAAAACCATCAGGTTTGAAAGAGATGGCAAGTTTGTTGGAGAAATTCCTGACACTGGAGATTTTTTAAAAAATATAGAAGCATTTGAAAAATATGAAAAAGATTTCGGTATTTATACAGAAAGCCATCCTGCTCAAGCCATCAATCTGCAAGCATTCACATTTGGGAAGATTGCAATAAACTTGTTTGATGACTATTTATGCGCACCTGTCACAAATGGGGATGATGCAATTCAGTATTGTAATTATGCTATACCATTTATAGTTAATGGTGCATTTTCCATCGAACTTTATCTCAAAACGCTGCATCTTATTTTTTCTAATCCTCAAAAGGGTCACAAACTACTGATACTCTTCAACAATTTGCCAGAGGCACTGCAAATTACAATTAAACAGTCCGCCAATGAATTTATGATTAAGCATAAGTTATCTCCCGAACCTGATTTGCTTGCAATTTTTGAAGTGATAAATAGTGCCTTTGAGGATTGGAGATACCTTCATGAAGAGGGTAAAGAAAAAAAAACAAGATCATTTCCTGTTAATGAGATTATTGTTCTGTTAGAAACCCTTAGCCGGGTGTGTGAAATTGAGCTTAAGCGGATAGGCTAATTTATTTTTTAGGACGTGGCGATGTCGAATTTGAACCCATAACTTATTGATTATTAGATCGTTGAATGTTTGGTCATTCTGTTTGTCGGCTGGTTACTTGGGCAATTTGCGTGTGTGATTAGTGATGCCATAAAGACAAAGACGTTCTCGAAACCTATGCCGCCATAGGAAGTGGACTGAATGACTTGCATCTATATGTCGGCTTGTTAATATGGCAAGAAATTTAAATGAAGCCTCTTACTCTTCCTCATAAGAGACGACTTACGATCAGGATCTTCGTCATCAGTGGGGCAATGGTTGCGCTATTGCTAATGGGTTTGACTCGGACTAATTATCTATCAGTACCTGACTGGGCCAAGATGATTCTAGTTACCTTGGTAAGCGTAGGGATCATGCTTAGCATTGCAGATCTTGTAGAGGATTTTTTACCTCGGCGAAAGCCGATTGGAGCAATTTTCACTTTCGTCGTCGTTTTGTATGTATTGCCTTTGATATCGGTCAATTTGGCAGAGTATTTACTGAACAATGCCAATGTTCATGGATCCAAACTCTTGCTTTACTTGCTGGGATATTCCATCAATATTATCTATTGCCTCCTCCATAGAAATGTTGTCGAGGATAGGATCGCGGAATTCAAGGCCGCTTTATACATTTCGGCTGGTGTCTACGCATTAGTTCTTGCTATCCTGACAATGCTTGCGCCTTCTCAGGTCCAGGATGTTGGAACTTCGCAAGTTGCTGCGGTCTTTGTTTCATTTACAATGTGCCGGGGTTTGGTCGAGATTTTTTCAATCCAAAAGGAAAGCAAATACCAATAACGAAGGGACAAGTCTACCGAAAACATAGGAAAAAATGTGGTGGAGACTACAAATGGTTGAGGTGTGGACGCTGTGGTTCGCTTAGCGCAGTGATTCAGCAGCAACTCAACTCTATGTTAGCCCTTAAAAATAGAAGGTTGTTGTGAGCAAAATCGATACGATAGCATGTCCGGTTGCGTTATCAGGCTCTCTCGACAACCGCATCCGCAGATGGCTGCAGAACCCTGAAAAAATTCTGAGGCCATATGTCAAAGTAGGGATGACTGTTCTGGATGTCGGATGCGGACCGGGATTTTTCACTCTTGAGATGGCACGGATGGTCGGTAAATCCGGCCGGGTTATCGCTGCCGATTTACAGGAAGGAATGCTGCAGAAAGTAAAAGAGAAGGTTAAAGGAACAGACCTCGAAGAACGAATTTTCTTACACAAGTGTGGAGAAGACAACATAGAGGTCTTGGAGCTTGTTGATTTTGTTCTGTTGTTCTACATGGTTCACGAAGTCCCGAACAAGGAACATTTTTTCAATGAGATACGAACGATATTGAAACCGCAGGGACAGGTTCTGATAGTGGAGCCGCCATTTCATGTTTCAAAATCAGCATTTGAAGAAACAATCAGAATAGCCCGAGATGCAGGGTTGATAGTTATTGAAAGACCAAAGATGTTTTTCAGCAGGGCAGTGGTGCTGAAACAGGGCTGACATCAGGTAGATGACTTCGGGATCAAAAAGGAAGAAAGGAACTGTCTGCTTCTTTCGAATTGTGCAGATTAATTTTGAAAATGTTTCATTTGCTATGAAAAATGCTAAAGATATAGATTGGAGAGCTAGCGTGATAGGTGAGGTCACACAAGATATAGTGATCGAAGGTAATAAAATACTTGCAGGAACGGCATGTTACCCTACCAATTTAATAAAGCATGATAGCATTGAAATTAATTTTCCTCCCCCAAGTCTTACCGCGCTATACTTATCCATGGCAAACAAAAATTATGATGCGTCAAAAGAACTATATGAAATGGTTATCAATGATTGTATAAACGATGAATATTGCAATCTATTTGACTATTATGAGCTATCAATTTCAGCAATTCTGTTCTCATTTAGCGCAATAGAGTCCTTTGCTAATGAAAAAATTGCACAAGATAAGTATTATGAGAAAAAATTTAAAAATGGAATATATGGCGCTTTAAGTAGTGATAGTATTGAGTGGTTATCATTAGATGAAAAAATAGGTGATGTTTTACCACAACAACTTAATATTCAAACAATAAAAGGAACAACTCTCTGGCAGAGTTATATAAACCTTCGAAAAATTCGAAACAAAATTGTTCATCCAACAAAAAAAGATCTAAACCGTTCAAATATATTAACAGGCAAATATCCCGTTAATATATGGCATAATCTAATTAAATCCAATGATAAGAAATATCCTGAAGTTGCAAAAAAAATCATTTTTCATTTTGAAGATAAACAAAATCCACCTCATTGGTTAAAGTATTACAAATATAATATGTAATTTTCTATGTATTAAAAAACATAGACTCTCTGAAATTAAGCATTTAAATTAATATTTGCCCTATAAGAAGAACGTTACATTGAATAAAAGATAAAATCTAAAGATCGGAACTTGAAGAACAGATTCTCTTGCACAAATGCAGAGAGGACAAAATAGGGGTCTCGGCGCCTGTCGATTTTGTTCTGTTGTTCTACATGGTTCACGAAGTCCCGAACAAGGAACATTTTTTCAATGAGATACGAACGATAGTGAAACCGCAGGGGCAGATTCTGATCGTGGAGCCGCCATTTCATGTTTCAAAATCATCGTTTGAAGAAACAGTCAGAATAGCCGGAGATGCCGGATTGATAGTTATTGAAAAGCCAAAGATGTTTTTCAGCAGGGCTGTGGTATTGAAAAAGGGCTGATGTAAGGTGGACACCTTCGGCGTGCACAAAGGGTGGATGAACACCCAAGATATTCTTTATATTTTTTTATAAAAAGTGGTTAATAGGATTTCTTGATAATTCTGAAAGAGTCATATACAGAAAGCGACTCTCTGCTTTTTCCGAATCAAGCAGATTAGTCTTAACAATGTTATACAACTAGGCACATATAGATGTCGAAGAAGTCAGAGCAATTTGAGCAGATGGTTGCCAATGTTCACGAGCTTCTTGAGGGCCAAGATGCCGAGGTCATATGGAATGAAAAGATGCCGGACCCTGATAACCCTGAGCAGCCAAGGCAGATAGACGTATTGATCAGAAGAGGCGACTTTACCAATATCGTAGAATGTAGAATTCATAGAGCGAAACAAAACGTGAAATGGATTGAGGAATTAATAGGACGACGGGCGAGCCTAAACGCTAGCGCTGTTATTGCTGTCTCTGCAAGCGGTTTCACCTCTGGGGCGATCAAAAAGGCGGCAAAATACGGCATATTTCTCTATGATTTATTGAGCCTGACGAAGGATGAAGTCGAGTCGTGGGCGAAATCGATCAAGGTCACACTGTTCTTCTACAAATACAATAGCTTTATGATCTTATTGTATTTTAGCCAAGAAGACTTCGCCTCTGTAGACCTAAAACTGGTTGTCAATGAACTCAAACAGTACAAAGGGCTAAGAGCGATCTTCAATGCGCCGAATAAATTAATTGACGAGCAAAGACTCATAGTCAAAGAAAACCGTGAGAAGAAAGTTCAGTTTAATGTACATCTCAAGATTGATGGGTTCCTTCTGCACGCGAAGGAAGTAAGGGAAATCCAAGTGGTTGGGGAGGTTATGCTTGAACCTATGGCTCTGGAGATTCCCTTGACGCTTGCTTATGGCGACCCGAATGCGACGGGACGAGAAAGACAAGTAATGATTCAGCAGTATAACCTTGGCCAGACCAACATAGTACACCACGGCGATAGAATATCAATGTCTCTGGATCTATCTGAGCTGGAACTACCAACGTTCTGGCAGATTAGGTTCGTTGAGGTGACCGGACAAGAACGATATTATCATGAGAAATTTGAAATCATCTGCCCACAAAAAATCAACATGCGGGTTGAGCAGTGTGAGGTTGCCATCGCATCAATTTGTCTATAAAACAATGCCCTCTAGCGTATTGTCTGCCATCTTCGCGTTCTGGCAATAAGCTTAGAGCCTCGTTAAACGGTCGTTAATGATATAAGTTCACCCGCAGACAAAAGAGAGGCTTTATGTCAGATATACCATTAGTTAACATATCGATCGAATTTTCTCCGCAACATGCCAAGTGGAGCGAGACTCAAGGCAACCGGAATCGTTGCATCATGTGATGTTTAGGGGAATCGAGCTGACGGCTATTGTGCTTGATAATTAATGACCGAAAGGATGTCGTAAGCCGAATTGGCAAAGCAGAAGAAGGTCTTGGGTTGGAACGGTTCCTAATGTTTTTTCAAGGTCTGACTGGTATATTCAGGGTAAGTCAGGAAGGGGCTGAATAAAAACGCAGGGTGACGAGCATTGCACGCAGTACGATGAAAAAGAGTGAAATACAAACTTCTTGTTTTTGATTTTGACGGGACCTTGGCTGATAGCGAGGCGAGCATTATGGAGTCTCTGCAGCTTGTCGCCCAGGATCTGGGGATTCCGGCTTTTGACAGGGACGGAGCCCGGCGGAGCATCGGTTTGCCGTTGCGGCGTACAATTGAAATGGGGCTTGGTCTCGGTCCTCAAGAAACTCCTGAGGCAGTCGAACTCTACAGAAAGCATTACAACGAGGTTGCTTTAGACTTGACGCATCTGTTTCCGGGAGTGAACGAGACCCTTGACCGATTGCGGCACGATTACCTGCTGGCCGTCGCTTCAAGCAAAAGCACCCAGGGGCTGTTGTTGATGATGCGGCATCTCGGGATTTATGAGATGTTCTCCTTTATTTCCGGGGCTCAGGATGTGCAACAGCCAAAGCCGGCACCCGATATGGTGCTGCTTGCACTGGAGTCCATGAATATTCCGGCTCAAGAGTGCCTGGTTGTGGGCGACACTGTTTATGATATCGAAATGGGCCAACGCGCATTCACCGATACCTGTGCCGTCACCTACGGCAACCATTCAGCCGATGAACTCCGCGGCTTTAATCCCACCTTTATCATTAACGCATTCCCGCATCTCATGCATTGTCTGGAGTGATGTTTTCCTTTACATCACTGAAGATAAGCGTATAGTTCAGGAAGATTTTTCGATAGCATCAATTACAGGCGGAGGAGATCTTTTGACTACAATAAATCGGGAGACAACATCAGAATTCGTGTCACTTTATTTCATAACAACAACTAAATTCATATTACAGAAGAAAATATCGTGAAAAAACGTCATTTCTCACCCCATGCCGCTTAACCTCTACACCAGCAACCGGATGGAAGTTCTGGTTGATACTCTTGCCGCTGCGCTGCGCAAGCCGCTGGTTTCGGCGTTCACCAAAGAGGTGATTGTGGTGCAGAGCCGGGGGGTGCAGCGGTGGCTCTCGATGGAACGGATAGTATTAGTTCAAACCTCGTGCGAAGGTCACAGTTTATTCCACTGATTGTTGTTATTTGAAAAAGTGGCGTCGGCAAAAGATCAAGGTTTTTATTGGAAACCAAATATTGGTAACCGTATGGGCTTCAGCATACAGCAAATACATGAACTGATCCGTCAGGGGGAAGGGATCTCTACGGAGTTCAAGAGCTGTCGGAATAAGATCAATCGCGATGTTTATGAGACAGTTTGCGCCTTTCTCAACAGGCATGGCGGGACGATTCTGCTTGGTGTTCAGGATGATGGAGCTGTTCAGGGGATTGAGCAGGATGCTGTAACGCAGATCAAAAAGGACTTTGTCACTGCCATCAACAACCCGCTGAAGCTCACTCCGCCGACCTATCTTTCTGTTGATATTGTCGAGCTTGACGGGAAATCCCTGCTGCATATCTATGTGCCGGAAAGCTCACAAGTGCATCGTTGCTATGGCCGCATTTATGACCGTAATGAAGATGGTGATCTGGATATTACCGATCACACCACACTGGTGGCGCATCTTTACCAGCGTAAACAGGCGACGTTCAGCGAAAACAAGGTATACCCATGGATTCAGGCCGAAGATCTTCGCCCGGAATTGATTGAAAAGTGCCGTCGATATGTTCGAATAAACAGGGATAATCACCCTTGGGCAGATATGGATGATCTGCAACTGCTCAAGAGTGCTCAACTCTATCAGGAGAATCCAGTTACCCGAGAAAACGGAGTCACTCTGGCTGGAGTCATGCTCTTTGCACCTGATCTGCTGATTCTGAAGGTATGTCCCGCGCATCGAACGGATCTGATCCTGCGCAAGGTCAATGTTGACCGCTACGACGATCGCGATCTGGTTCGAACCAATCTTATCGAAAGCTACGATCGAATTTTGGCCTTTGTTCAAAAGCACTTACCAGACCCTTTTTATCTTGAAGGCATTGAACGCAGAAGCCTGCGGGATGCTATCTTCCGTGAAGTTGCATCTAATATCCTTATTCACCGCGAATATTCCAGCGGCGTTCCAGCTCGGCTTATCATTGAATACGGTCAGGTGACCACCTGGAACGCCAATCGTCCTCACGGGTTTGGCGTGTTGAACCCCGACACCTTCGCGCCCTATCCTAAAAACCCGGTGATCGGTGCATTTTTCAGGGAAATAGACCGCGCTGACGAACTGGGTTCCGGTATGCGCAAGATGATGATGTACGGAAAAAAGTACGGCGGAGCGGACCCTCAGCTCATCGAAGGTGACGTTTTTCGCATGATCATCAGTGTGCCGGAATTCAGCACGAAACAGGAACAGACTGTTGATCCCGCACAAGTCAGGGTGCATGATGGGGTGCATGATGGGGTGCATGATGGGGTGCATGACACAAGATTGACTGAAACGATGAAGAAGATTTTAGTGCTACTGGTTGAGCCGAAATCAACTCCTCAGCTTCTCGCAGAGCTTGGTTATCCTCGAAGAACTCGTAATTACGAAGCTGCTATCAAAAATCTGCTTGACTTTGAGTTGATCGGAATGACCTTGCCTGATACACCTCGAAGTAAGAACCAGCGGTATCGTCAGACCGAAAAAGGTAAGAGCTTGATGAACAGGACTTCATAATACAGTAGTAGTTATGCAAGCATTCAGGCAGTGTAACAGCAAAACATGTTATGGTGTGAATTTCAATTGTTGAAGAAAGGTCTGTTGCAGCCGGTAAATCGTTAAGGGGGACGAACGCATCATGATAAAACGCAATACCACAGTACCTTATGCCGCTTAACCTCTACACCAGCAACCGGATGGAAGTGCTGGTTGATACTCTCAAAGCTGCGCTTCACGAACCGCTTGCATCGCCTTTTAAAAAGGAGGTGATTGTGGTGCAGAGCCGGGGGATGCAGCGGTGGCTCTCGATGGAGCTGGCGTCGCGGTTCGGCGTGTGGGCGAACGGGCATTATCCCTTCCCGAACGCGATGGTGCAGGAGCTGTTCGTGAAGCTTTTCCCCGCAATGCCCGACACAACTCTCTTTGCGCCGGAGGTAATGAGCTGGAGGATCATGCGCATGCTGCCGGAGCTGCTGGGCACTGAGCCTTTCGGCACGTTGCGCCGCTATCTTGCCGATGACTCAGACGGGCTCAAGCTCTTTCAGTTGTCGGAAAAGATTGCAGATACCTTTGATCAGTATACGCTCTTCCGTCCGGAGACGCTCTCGAGCTGGGAGGCGGGGGAGTCACAACCGCCGGGCGATGAGTGGCAGCCTGTTCTCTGGCGGAAGCTTGCTGCAGGGGAGGGGATGCACCGCGGAAAGCTGAAGGAGCTCTTCTGCAGGCAGTTGAGCCCTCTGTCGCCGGGGGTGGAGGAGATTCCCGAGAGGATCACCCTTTTCGGCATCTCATACCTGCCAAAGTTCCATCTTGATATGCTCTCGGCGGTTGCCAACGTGACGGAGGTGAACCTGTTTCTCCTGAGTCCGACCCGTGAATACTGGGGCGATATTCTCTCCAGAAAGGCGATTGTCAGGCTTCCGGAAGAGGAGCGTGCCCTGCGCACGGAAGGGAATCCGCTGCTGGCTTCGCTTGGCCGAATCGGGCGGGATTTTTCCGACATGATCATCGACATGAGCGACAGCGCTTTTCACCAGGAAGAGAACTATGAGGATCCGGGTGAGAAGTGCCTGCTTCACGCCCTGCAGTCTGATATTCTGAACCTTTCGGGCACCGGCGAAGAGGGGGAGCTGCGTACTCTCGATCCTCTTGACCGGTCGCTGCGGGTTCACTCGTGCCACAGCCCGCTCCGTGAAATAGAGGTGCTGTACGACAACATCCTCGCCATGCTTGAGGAGTACCCAGACCTGACTCCGCGCGATATTGTGGTGATGACCCCGGATATTGAGAGCTATTCGCCATACATTTCCACCGTGTTCGGGGCTGGAGGTAATGGCGCCGGATTGCACTACTCCATTGCCGACCGCAGGATGATGCATGAAGGGGAGATTACTTCGTCGGTGCTGAAACTGCTTGCCTTGCCGGGCAGCCGCCTTGCCGCTTCTGCACTCTTTGACCTGCTTGCTTCGCCGCCGGTGAGCCGTCGCTTTTCGCTGGAGAGCGATGAGCTTGATCTTATTCGGCTCTGGATTGAAAAAACCGGGATTCGCTGGGGCATGGATGAGGATGACCGGATGGCGAGGGATCTTCCCGGCTATCGGGAAAATTCCTGGAAGGCGGGGCTTGACCGGTTGCTGCTCGGCTATGCAATGCCGGACGAGAATATCCTTTTCAACAGCATTCTGCCTTATGATGATTTTGCCGGTTCTGCCGCCGAAACCCTCGGCAGGTTTGCCGGGTTCATCACGGCGGTTGAAACGTTTGTCAAGAGAATGGAACGGCCCTGCACCCTTGAGGGGTGGCGCACCCGGTTTCAGACGCTGCTGTCGGACTTTATTCTCCCTTCCAGCGTCTCCGAGCGGGAGTTTGCAACCATTGCCGCGCTTGGCGAACAGCTTGGCGAGGATGCCGCTACGGCGAATTACACAGATGAGGTGACGCCTGCGGTGATGCTCTCCTGGCTCAGGGCACGCCTCGAGCTGCAGGAACAGGGGCTGGGCTTCATGACGGGCGGGATCACCTTTTGCGCCATGCTGCCCATGCGGAGTATTCCCTTCCGGGTTGTCGTCCTGATCGGCATGAACGACAGCGCCTTTCCCCGCCAGAGTCGCGCTCCGGGATTCGACCTCATTGCCCGTGAACCGCGGAAGGGCGACCGCTCTTTGCGCAACGAAGACCGATACCTCTTTCTTGAGTCGATCCTTTCGGCTCGTGACCTGCTCTATATCAGCTATGTCGGCCAGAGCATCAGGGACAACAGCGAGCTGCCGCCCTCTGTGCTGGTCAGCGAACTGCTCGATGCCGTACGTCGGGGCTTCTCTCTGCCTGACGGAGAAGCTGTCGAGAAGCATCTGGTGGTGCACCACCGCCTGCAGGCTTTTAACCGGTGCTATTTTTCCACCGGATCTCCGTTTTTCAGCTATTCGGCGGAGAACTATCATGCGCTGGTTGAAAAAGAGCGTCCTGCAGCTCCGTCACGCCCCTTTATGAGCGCTCCTCTTGATGAACCGTCTGAGGAGTGGAAAACCGTTCCGCTGCAGCGGCTGCTCCGTTTTTACGACAATCCGGCGGGATTTTTTCTGGAACAGCGCCTCGGCATTCGCCTTGAAGGGACCCTGGATCCGCTTGAGGATCGTGAGCCATTCGCGGTTGAGGGGCTCGCATTGTACGGCCTGAAGCAGGAACTGCTGGAGGCTGTGCTTCAGGGAGGTGAGACGCACGAGCTGCTGCTGCTCTACCGGAGCCGGGGAGTGCTCCCGCCGGCACGTCACGGTGAGCTGCTTTTCCGCAAAATTCTTGATGAGGTGCAGGAGTTTGCCGCAACCGTGCGGGAAAAAACCTCCGGCAGAGGAGCGCTTGCGCCGCTTGAGGTCGATCTGCAGCTTGGCGGGTTCCGCCTGACCGGCCAGCTTGCACGTGTATGGCCGCAAAGCCAGTTGCACTACCGCTTCGCTAAGCTGAAGATGAAGGATCAGATGCGGGGTTGGATTGAGCATCTCGTGCTCAACCTGGCAAATCAGCCGGGCTACCCCAGGGAAACATCGCTGGTCATGGTTGATGATGAACAACGCTTTGCTCCGGTTGCCGATGCCGGCCTGCATCTGGAGGAACTTCTGAACCGCTACTGGCAGGGACTTTCCATGCCCCTGCGCTTTTTCCCGCGTTCATCACTGGCTTACGCCACGAAAGAGGATCTTGATGCCGCCCGCAAGGTGTGGCGGGACGACAATTTCAATAACTATCCGGGTGAGGGCTCCGATCCGGCCATTCAGCGCTGCTTCGGCTCCGTTGAGCCCTTTGACGAGGAGTTCTGCTCACTTGCTGTTGCATTGCTCAGGCCGATGCTGGGATCTTTGAATGACAGGCAGTAATATTCGCCAGCTTTGTCATTTTATAACGGTTTTCAATCTTCCCTGAATCACGTATATTTTATCTGGACCATTTGATCGTCGAAATTCATTGACTACCTTTTTCATCAGCACAATCGTATTGATATTTTTTTACTGCAAACACTGTAAAGAGATAAGGAATGCCAGAGATATCAAGATTTCTTGGAATTATCATTTCAATGTACTTTGATGAACATAATCCACCTCATTTTCATGTGCAGTACAACGAATATCGAGCATCAATGGACATCAGAAATTTGAATATTACGGCTGGTTCAATACCTGCAAAAGTTCGTGGACTTGTTGAAGAGTGGGCAGAATTGCATCGCGATGAGCTTTTGATGATGTGGGAAACGAAGGATTTTCACCGCATTGAACCTCTTGTATAACGGAGAGCGATTATGGAATGTGTTTCAATTGTAGAGGCACGGTATGTTCAAGATTATCAGATCTTTCTGAAATTCAATACCGGTGAAACCGGAGTGGTAGATCTTCGGGATCTTGTCTATAAATACCAGATCGCTGAACCATTACAGAACCCTGAAGTTTTTTCTCGTTTTCATCTGGATTCCTGGCCTACTCTTGTATGGGATTGCGGTTTTGATGTTGATCCTGAGTCGCTTTATTTCAGAGCGACCGGTAAATCGCTGTGGGAGAAGAACGTATCCTGAAAGAAATTCCATCATTGCTTTTAGTCGAAAAGATGGTTATCATTGGTAGCTATCTTTTTCGTTTTTATAAAAGGAGAGGTATGGATACAGCACGCATTTTTCCATCCGGCAGGAGTCAGGCGGTCCGTCTGCCAAAAGAATACAGGTTCAAAGGCAGCGACGTTATCATCAAACATTTTGGTAATGGTGTGTTACTGTTGCCGATTGATACATCGTGGACGATGCTCGAAGCGGCTTTGCAGGAATTTGAACCGGGGTTTACATTAAAGAGAGAACAGCCTGAGGAACAGAGCCGGGAGGAGATTGTCCCGTGAGCTACCTTCTCGATACCAATATCTGCATCTACATCATCAATGCACGTCCACCGCATGTTCTTGAACGGTTCAGGCAGGTGAGCATCGGCGATATCGGCATTTCAAGCATTACCGCAGCCGAGCTGGTTTTCGGTGTCATTAAAAGCGGTTCTGAAAGAAATCGTCGTGCTCTTGAAATGTTTTTTGTACCGCTCGAACTCTATCCTTTTGATGCGACGGCAGTATGGCATTATGGTGAAATACGCAGTGACCTTGAGCAACGGGGAGAACCGATCGGGCCGGTTGACACCATGATTGCTGCTCACGCAAAGGCGCTGAATGCTGTGCTTGTGACCAATAACAGCAGGGAATTCAGTCGGGTACAGGGATTGAACATTGAGAATTGGGCGGAATGAATACGCTGAACCACTCCGCCGTCGAACTCTCCGGTATAAACCTCATTGAGGCAAGCGCCGGCACGGGGAAGACCTACGCCATTGCGTCGCTCTATCTTCGGCTGCTGCTGGAAAAGGAGCTCCTGCCTGAACAGATTCTTGTGGTGACCTATACCGAAGCCGCAACGCAGGAGCTTCGGGGCCGCATACGCAACCGTATCCGTGAGGCGCTTGAGGTTATGGAGGGGTGCGAAACCAGCGACGCGTTCCTTGAAGTGCTCTACGAAAAGGCCTTGCGGAGTGACCTTAACAACGTGAGGGATCTCCTTGAACGGGCGCTTGGCGCCTTTGATACGGCATCGATTTTTACGATTCACGGCTTCTGCCTCCGGGCGCTGCAGGATAACGCTTTTGAGAGCGGCTCGCTTTACGATACCGAGCTGGTGACTGACCAGACCGGGCTGCTTCGTGATATTGTGGATGATTTCTGGCGAACGCATTTTTTCGGTGAGTCTGCGCCGCTGCTCGGCTATGCGCTGCGGAACCGCATTACTCCTGAAACGCTCCTGTCGCTGTTGAAGAACCTTCATGCCGGGACAGGAGTTGAGATCATCCCTGATTTCAGTGATGAGCAGATTGCTGAGCTCGAAAGGGAGTGCGCTGCTACCTATGCGGAGACAAGCGCTTTGTGGCGGAATGAACATGCCATCATCAGGGAACTTCTTGCGACAGACAAAGGGTTGAGCCGCGCAGTCAAACACTACAAGGCAGAGTTGCTTGAGCCGCTCTTTGCCGGTATGGACGCTTTTGTAGATGGAGGCAATCCGTATGATCTGTTTGAGGGTTTCGGCAAGCTGACCCGTGAGGGAATAGCTGAAGGGACCAAAAGCAAGGGAGTGGCGCCGTCGCATCCCATTTTCGACTATTGCCAGCAGTTGCAGGATGCTGTGGAGCGGCGTTCTCTTGCACTCAAGGCTGAACTTGTCCGCTTTTACCGGAAGAACCTGCCGCTGCGCAAGCGGAGCAGCAATGTGCGCTTTTTTGATGACCTGCTTGAAGATCTCTATGGTGCGCTTCTCTCCGAGGGCGGCGGGGAAATCCTTGCGGGCCTGCTCCGGGCGAAATACCAGGCGGCATTGATCGACGAGTTCCAGGATACCGATCCGGTGCAGTATGAGATTTTCCGCTCCATCTATGCAGGTTCCGGTTTGCCGCTCTTTCTTATCGGCGACCCCAAACAGGCGATTTACAGTTTCCGGGGTGCGGATATTTTTGCCTACATGCGTGCGGCACACGATGTGGGTGAGGAACGACGCTTTACCCTGACGGATAACTGGCGTTCGACTCCGCGGCTGCTTCAGGCGTTCAATACCCTGTTCGACAATGCAGGGCGGCCGTTTGTCTACGACGAAATTGCCTATCACCCCCTTACTGCGGGAAAGAGGGACGCTGACAGCACGGAGGCATCCGGGAACGATGTTGAGCCGCTGCAGCTCTGGCTGATGGATTCCAGTACAGAGAAGAGCGGCATGCTGAACGTGGATGATGCCGGTGCGTTCGCTACTACTGCCGTGGCCGGTGAAATTGCCCGTATCCTGCAGAATGCTGAAACCCTTGTCGGTGGCAGCAGGTCATGTACTGCCGGTGATATTGCCGTGATTGTTCGCACGCACCGGCAGGCGGCCGTTATGCTCAATGCATTGAGAGCAAAGGGGATTGCCGGCGTCATGCGGAGCAACCAGAGTGTTTTTGCATCCAGAGAGGCAGAAGAGGTGCGCATCCTGCTTTCCGCCCTTGCTGATCCCGCTAGTGAGCCGAAGGTGCGTGCGGCGCTGGTGACCGACATGCTCGGCAGGTCGGGGAACGATATTGCCGGGTTTATGGATGATGAAGTGTCATGGATAGAGCGCCTCAGGCAGTTCCGCCTCTATCATGACCTCTGGCGTGAGCGGGGATGTATGATCATGAGTCGGGAACTGATGGCAAAAGAGGGGGTTCGCGGGCGACTGCTCAGTTACCCTGATTCGTCGGGAGAGCGAAGACTGACCAATGTGCTGCACTGTTTTGAACTGCTGCACCGCGAGGAGCATGAGCGGGGAACCGGCATGGAGGGGCTTCTGGCATGGTTCAGCGAACGGACAGGGACGCCGGATGAGGCGGATGAGTACCAGATCCGGCTGGAAACGGATGATGCAGCAGTCAAAATCCTCACCATTCACGTCAGCAAAGGGCTGGAATACCCGGTTGTCTTCTGTCCGTTTCTCTGGGGCAACGGCAGCAGGAAAGGTGATGTACTCATGTTCCATGACGAAACGGGTGGACTGGTGAAGGATTTCGGGTCACCCGATTATGAGCATAACACGCTGCTTGCCGGAAAGGAGTCGCTTGCAGAAAGTCTCCGGCTGCTCTATGTGGCCCTCACCAGGGCAAAATACCGCTGTTATCTTTTCAGCGGCAAAACCCGCGCTGATAGCTCACCGATCAACTATCTGCTCCATGCATCAAGCGAAACAAGAGCTGCGCAAAACCAGGCAGTGGCGCTTGCCGCCGAATCGAAATCACTGACTGCCGATATGATGGCCGGCCAGTTGGTGTCGCTTGCCAGGCGTTCGGAAAGTTCAATCGGATTCAGTACGCTGACGCGCGAAGCGGTTGACGGGATGGCCGGACTCTCCCGATCGGGCAGTGAGGTGAACAGCGATGCTCTTTTGCTGCGGCGCTTCAGCGGAGCCATCGACACCACCTGGCGGGTTTCGAGTTTCACCTCGTTCAGCCGCCATGAACAGCGGAGTTCCGAGCTTCCTGACCGCGATGATTCCCGGACAGAAGGAGCCTTACCTTCCATAGCTGTTGCTCCGGCTGGCGGTGAAAAGAGCATTTTTTCATTCCCGAGGGGAGCACAGGCCGGAATTTTCATGCACGGTATTTTCGAACAGCTTGATTTCGCCTCTCCCACGGATGAGAAGATTCATGAGCTTGTTGAAAAGGGGCTTGAACGGTATAACTACAAAGAGGAGTGGCAGCCGCACATCACCGCTATGGTTCAGAACGTTCTTGGCACCCCTCTTGCCTCCCGCGATGGTGCCTTTACGCTTGGCGCTCTCAGCAAGGGAAGCTGGATCACGGAACTGGAGTTTTTCTTTCCGCTCCGGTTTATCAATTCCGCATTCCTTGGAGAAACACTGGTACGGTATGGCCGGATTCCGGATGGAGTTGACCTTGCCTCCCTTGGACCCATGATGCAGTTCACTCCGACAAGAGGTATGCTGATGGGGTTCATGGATATGGTGTTTGAGCACGATGGCCACTACTATCTGATCGACTGGAAATCAAACCATCTTGGCAACAGCGTTGAAGATTACGGGCCTGATGCCATGAGGCTGGCCATGCAGCAGAACCTCTACCCGCTGCAATACCTGCTGTATACCGTGGCGCTCAACCGCTACCTGTCGTTGAGGGTCGGAAACTACCGATACGGCACCCATTTCGGGGGAGTGATCTATGTTTTCCTTCGGGGTGTAAACAGTGAGCATGGGGAAATGAATGGTTTTTTCCGTGACCTCCCCACGGAGGAGTTGATTGAAGCGTTGACAGACATTCTGATAGAGCAGGGAGGATAACCTATGAAGAGAGAATATCAGGAGCGGGAGATCGACCGCCATTTTGCCGCATTTATCTGCCGACAGGCCGACGCCGGAGAGGTCAGTGAACTGTTCCGTCTTGTCGTCTCCCTTGCAAGCGGCGCCATAGGACAGGGGAGCAGCTGCCTGAACCTTCCGGAAATTGCTGGAGAGACCATCGTCATTGACAACAGGGAGGTTCGACTGCCCTCGTTTGATGCTCTGATGGAGCTGCTCAGGAGTTCCTCCGTCGTCAGTTTTTCCGGCAGGCACTTTCGTCCTCTGGTGCTTGACGCCGCAGGCCGTCTTTATCTCTATCGTTACTGGCAGTATGAGCAGGAACTGACAAAAACGATTCTTCGGAAAGCAGGAACCTCTTTTGGCAATATCGATGAAACCGTTCTGACCGGAGGGCTTGAGCGACTGTTTCCGGAACGTGCAGATCAGGAATGTGACCGTCAGAAGAAGGCCGCCGTTGTTGCGCTGCACAGACAGTTCTCTCTTATTTCCGGCGCTCCGGGAACAGGCAAAACCTCGACGGTTGTCCGCATTCTTGCCTTGATGCGTGAGCAGAAGTGGGGCATGACGCATCGGATCGCCATGGCTGCTCCGACCGGGAAGGCCGCGGCAAGGCTGAAAACATCCACCAACGATCTCAAAAACGCTCTTGACTGTTCCGATGAGGTGAAGTCGGCGATTCCTGACGAAGTCGTCACGATTCATCGCCTGCTTGGAACCTACCCAGGATCGTCCCGATTCCGCTATTCAGCCAAAAATCCGCTTCCTTTTGATACGGTTATTGTTGACGAAGCCTCAATGGTTGCGCTGCCGCTGATGAGTATGCTGGTAACGGCACTCAGAGCTGACGCACGTCTTATTCTCCTTGGTGACCGCAATCAGCTTGCCTCTGTTGAAGCGGGATCGGTGTTTGGAGATATCTGCAGTGCAGGATCGGAAAAACAGGCCTCGCCTCTCTCCGATTCGCTGGTTATGCTTGAAAAAAACTACCGTTTTCAGGCCGGAAGCGGTATTGCTGAAATCAGCCGGGCAGTCAATAGCGGTCTGGAACGTGACGCTTTGAGCATCCTGAAAAGCAATGTAACAAGCGGTGTCACCTGGCGGGAGTTACCTCCACGTGAAGAGATAGAGGCATCGCTGACACAAACCGTAGTCGAAGGCTGTCAAGGTTATCTTGATGCAGCATCGCCCTCTGAAGCGCTGGAGCGGTTTGACCGCTTCAGGATTCTCTGTGCGCTGCGTGATGGCTTTTACGGAGTAAGCGGACTTAATCGTACAATCGAGAAGATCCTTGCCAGGGAGGGTCTGATTCGACCTGCTGATACCTTTTACCGGGGCCGTCCGATTATGATCATGGCCAACAACTATGCTATGCGGCTCTTTAATGGAGACACGGGCATACTTTTTCCTGATCCTGAACAGGGAGGTGTGCTCAGAGCATTTTTCCCTGCTCCCGATGGAGGAATCCGCAGTGTGGCTCCTGAGCGCCTGCCTCTGCATGAAACAGCGTTTGCCATAACGATCCACAAAAGCCAGGGTTCGGAGTTTGAGCGGATACTGATACTACTTCCACCTGCTGACAGTGAAATTATGACAAGGGAGCTTGTCTATACCGGAATCACACGAGCCAAAAAGAGTGTTCAACTCTGGGCAAATGAAGAGGTTTTCTGTTCTGCTGTCAAAAAGAGAATAAAAAGGAGCTCCGGTTTAATTTTCTGAGAATTTGAGCGCAGGAATTAAAAGAATAGGTCGTCAGATGTTGTAGAGGGCGGGAATAACAGAAAAATCAAAGTAAACCTGTTCTCATCATTTAACAACATCAAACACTGGAGAATCGCAATGAAAAAACAGATCTGGATCGCTGCAGGTATCGCAGGAATGCTTCTCGGAAGTCCTGCTGCACAAGCTGAAGTCAATGTGCGTGTCGGAATCGGAGGAGACAGACCACCGTCTTTTGTTTTTGATTCACGACCGGATTTTATCAATGTGCCGAATCTTGGTTTCTATGTATCATCTGGCGGCCCTCAGGATATAGTCCGATACAACAGCCGTTACTATGTCTTCCATAATGGACGCTGGTTTATCTCTTCCAATTACCGCGGACCATGGGTTGTTGTGCGTGAAGGCAGGCTTCCAAGGCAGATAAGACGTCACCGCTGGGAAGATATACGCAGGTACCGTGATGTTGAGTATCGCCGTCATGAAAGCAGATACAACCGTGACGACCGTTTCAGAGACAACAGGGACGATCGCTTCAGGGATAACAGGGATCCCCGAGACCGTAACTTCAATCCTGATGACAGACGCCCGGATGATCGCGGCAACAATCCAGGACCTGACAATCGTCCGAATGATGGCGGAAGAAGAAACTGATAGATTCTTTTCTCACCACAACAAAAAAAAGGGAGCTGAAGTTATTTTCAGTTCCCTTTTTTTTATCCCTTTCTATCATGCATCAGGACAAAGTACGTAGCAACATGATGGTTTAATACCTTCTATCCCTGTCATACCGGTGCTCATAACGGTAACGTTCAATTCGACGAAGCCGACGTCTCTCTTGTTCACGCCACAGTCGTCTTCTTTCTTCACGTTCCCACCGTCTTCTCTCAATACGGTCCCTGAAATGCCTGCGTTCAAACCGGCGATCCTCATAGCCATATCGGGGCCCTCTCTCCTCATAACGATCACCCCTGTATTCCGCCTGAACGGTATTCTGTGGCATACCAAGAAGCATTGCCGCAATTCCGGCGACCAGCAAGATGTTTTTTTTCATCCTTATTTCCGTTTACAAGGTTGTATTCATCTTAATATATGTGGTACTGCGTGCACTCTCAACGACAGTTTTCTTATCTCCCTCTGCCGTCGCCGCCACGACCACCATCACCACGATTGCCGTCACCCTGCGGACCACGGCCACCATCACGGTTGCCATCACCCTGCGGACCCCTGTCACCATCACGACGATCATCACGACGGTCATCCCTGCCACCATCTCGACGATCATCGCCACGCCAATCCCTGCCGCCATCGCGACGATCATCGCCACGCCAGTCCCTGACACCATCGTGGCGATAATCACCTCGACGATCTCTTTCAATCCTGTAATGACGATCATAGCGGCGGTTCAGATTATCCCAGTATACGCGATCATGACGGCGGTACTCTGTGTCACGATATCTCCAGATATCATTAAAGCGATGCCTTCTTATTGCATAGGGAAGACGGTGATCCCGGACCAGAATCCACGGACCACGATAGTCCGAAGCAAGGTACCAGCCACCATCACGATACAGGTAATATCGGTCACCGTAGTATACTATATCGTAAGGACTGCCTATGGAGACAGAAAAACCCCGGTCAGGCAGATAAATAAAGTCGGGACGTGCATCGAGAACAAATCTTGGCCTGTCGCCAATGCCAATATGTAAACTTACTTCAGCTTGTGCTGAGGGACTTCCGAGAAGCATTCCTGCAATTCCTGCAACGAGCCAGATCTGTTTTTTCATTGTCATTCTCCTGTTAACATTTGATTTAATAGTGACAAATCCTCGCAATCACTCTGGAAATTAATAAACTTTATTTTTTTTGCTCAACAACCAACAATATCAAAATCCCCCCAATACCCTTTTATCACGATTACGTTATATACAGTGACAAAACAGAGGGTTCAATAGTCCAGATCGTCTGGAAAAAGAGTATAAAAAGAAAAACGGAGAACCGGGTTCAGCTGACAGGCAGCAATGATTATAGACAGAGATCGATAACGATCAGGTCAAGACCTGATGATCTAATATAATGTAATCTGACATGAGTAAGTTTAAGGAATCCGTACTTTTTTCCACCCTGGTTATTCTCCGGCCGATCTAAAACAGGTTCCTCACCTGTTCATTTGAAATTGACAAACGAGCACAGGATAGGCACAAGATATTTGTTATATTATATCATTTGATTCACAGAATTATATCTATTCTCAACTGTAACCGGATGAACCTGGGACGATGTGCTGCAAGCTGCATTTCCGTCTGATCAAGGAGTTTCAATGAATGACTTACTTAAAACAATCATCACGAAACCAGAAGGTAAAACCCTGGAATTCAAACGTGACAGTGCTTCACCTACACTGTTGATGAAAACACTGGTAGCGTTTGCCAACACTTCTGGTGGTCGCTTGATCATTGGAGTTAGTAATGAAAGGCAGATTGTCGGCCTGAAGACTCCACTCGATGAGGACGAGAAGCTCCGGATCCTGATTACCGATTCCATTGCGCCCCTTCTTGTGCCTCAAATCGAGCTTATCACTGTTCAGGAGACAACGATACTGGCAATAGAGGTACAGGTCAGCGCTTCTCGTCCGCACTGGCTGAAGTCAGAAGGTCGGGAACAGGGCACTTATCTCCGTATTGGCACAACCAATCTTCAGGCTGACAAAGCGTTGATTGCTGAAATAGGCCGGTCGGCAGAGGATATATCGTTTGATGAACTGCCGATACCGGAATTGAGTAAAGATGATCTTGATTTAGTTGCTGTCCAGAAATTTTTTGCCGGCGTCCGGGAATTAAACAGCCAGTCACTTCTCTCCATGAAGTTACTGACTGCTTATCAAAGAAGACTGGTCCCGACAAGGGGTGCTGTCCTGTTATTCGGAAAAGAGAGGGAACTCCACTTTTCCGATGCATGGATACAATGCGTACGATTCAACGGAACCGATAAAGCTGTCATATTCGACCACATTGACATTCATGACCACTTGCCCCTGGCAGTCGAAACTATCATGCAGTTTTTATATAAATATACCAGACAAGTTCCTGCAATACCCCTGACCAGTATCAGGGAGGCTGTCATTAATGCACTGATGCATACCGACTACTCGCAGCATGGTGCACCGATATATGTTTCCATTTTTGATAACCGAATTGAAATAGAAAATCCCGGTACGTTGATGCCTGGCATGACACTTGAATCCATGAAACAGGGGAGATCAAGAATCCGCAATCATGTCATTGCCCGAATATTCAATGAGCTGAACCTCATTGAACGGTGGGGTAGCGGTATTGAATCACTATTCAGGGAAGCCGAAGCTCTTCAATTGCCTGAGCCGCAGATTATGGAAATTGGTATACGCATCAGGATTACAGTCTATTTCGCCGCACCATTATCTGTATTTGCCAGTAACGCCCAGGAGAAGGAATACAGAACACTGCATAAAAGGCAAATTGATAACGATGACTGGAGACAAGAAAACGAGCTGATTGAAAGAGAAAAAAAGGCACAGGCCAGTGCTTTGCACAAAGCACAAGAAATTGTACACATGAGAGGGGATGTTGATACGCAGATACTTGCTGCATGTTTAAATGCACCCCTGTCATCAGCAGAAATTGCATCTGCGCTTGGACATAAGCAATTAAGCGGTAATCTGCGGAAAGCGCTTCCCCGACTCAGGGAAGCTGGATTGCTTGCATACACCATTCCCGAGAGTCACAACAGCCGTCTTCAGAAATACCGGTTAACAAAAAAAGGAACAGCATTGTATATCGCAAAGGTACAAGTAATGGCACAAGATCAAACAGTTGAAAATGAGCAGACGGCTCCTTACAAAAGGGTACAAGACGACTTATTTTTTGAGGCACAAGTATATTCAACTATTCTCTCGGCATGTGCCGTATTACCCCTTTCATCAGCAGAAATTGCCACTTCACTCGGACGCAAACAATCAAGCGCCAGTCTGCGTAAAGCTCTCCCGTATCTGATAAGTGCCGGACTGCTTCAATACACTATTCCTGAAAAACCCAACAGTCGGTTACAGAAATATCACTTGACAGCAAAAGGCAGAAGATTGATGAATAAAAAGCGAATTTGAGAGATAACTTACCCAAAAACATTGAAATATCGAACCAGAGATGCGTTCAAATCAATGTAAAGAATAGTAAATTAGAAGGTTGTCAACACACACCCATAACTTTAACGCTCTATATCATCATGGGAACCACAACCACAAAAGTTGATCTGGTTAATGTTGTTGCTCACAGGACAGGTCTGACAAAAAACGAAACGGAATCTGTGGTGAATTCACTATTTGAAAGCATCATTGATTCTCTGAAAGCTGGAAAGAGAATCGAGATCAGAGGATTCGGCTCGTTCAATATCAGGCACAAAAATCTGCGCCAGGCAAGAAACCCGAGAACTGGAGAAAAGGTGACGGTTGAACCTAAAAATGTTCCGTCATTTAAAATATCGAAGGAGTTCAAGCTTGCTGTGAGTGAAAGCCTTAAATCTGATGGCGAATAGCTTTTCGTCGCCTCATGACATGATAACTTATAGCGCCCCAACTGAACGGCTTTCCGGTTCGGTTGAAAGAGTTACGTTTCACAGCGAAGAATAGGGGTTCTGTATACTGCGGACAAAGGTAAAAGTGCGTCGTGACCTGGTTACTGTTGTTGGTTCGGCCGCTTCCGTTACTCCTGGTGAGTTTATCGAATGTATAGGAAATTGGCATAACGATCGAACGTACGGGCTTCAGTTTAAAACGATCCGGTTGACAGTTTGTGCTTATATACAACCTGCAGGAAAGAACAAGTTGCAGTCGCTTTGCAAAGAGTGGAGAACCATCATGCATTAGCTGTAAAAATTATCTTCAGAACATTTACTTTACATAACTAATATTATACAACAAATATTGATTTGAACAAACAGTCATACTCACATCGCTTTTTTGAGCGGTTTCGACTCTTCTCCTGTAAATAAGAAACCCGGACAGAACTGACGTCCTGTCCGGGTTTTAGTAAAAAACAGCCAGAAAGCTTAGTAGCGGTCTCTTCTTGGCGATCTGTCTTCGCGTGGTCTTTCTTCGCGAGGTTTCGCTTCGTTTACCGTCACAGTGCGACCGTTCAAATCTTTTCCATTCATTGATTCGATAGCCTCACGAGCTTCACTGTCCTTAGGCATTTCAACAAATCCAAACCCTTTGGAACGGCCTGAAAATTTGTCATTGATGATGCTTGCGTTTGCAACTTCTCCGAATTCGGAAAAAGCATCGCGAAGGTCATCTTCAGTTACAGTATAAGCCAAATTACCGATGTAAATATTCATTATTAATGTCAGTGTACATGTGCATTGATAGAGAGAGATACCGGCAAGTAACCAAGGCACAAATTACTTGAATAGCGATCAGTCAACCATTGACTGATTTCTGTATCAAGTTTAACGTAATTAAAGATGTTTTCAAAACTAAACCTCTATTGAACAGATTATTATTACAATAAGCCAAACGGGCTGTATCCTATATTTTTGACAAGATTGGACGTAACAATTTGTAATGAAACAGGTTATAATTTTTTTAACCGAAAATGGCAGCTATAGTGTCCAGGCAATGCCGACAAAAAAAAGGCAGGAATGGTGATTCCTGCCTTGTAATCATGCTTCATGCATATCATTGATGCCTGAAAGCATTAAGTGGTTTGCTTTTTTTCAGGTACTTCGCGTTCTTCCTTTACAGCATAGTTGATCAGGTAATCATAGAGTCTGATAAGGCGCGAATTCTGATTGTTCTGATCGATCCAGTGGCCAATCATGCCAATCGTACGTGCCAAAACGAAGAAACCATTAAGTGAGTATTCAGGGAAATCAAGATCTACAAGAATACAGCCAATAGTGCCATCGACATTCAGGATAAGGTTATCCTTCTTGGCTGTCGTGATCTTTTCAACCTGAAGCGCATAATCGAGACATGGTGTATGCAATGACGTCTGGTTTGTAACATAGTCAACCAGATATTTTACCCGTTTGTCAGGATTTTTAACGCTTTTCACCCTGTGGCCAATGCCAGGCACGGGACCGACATTCTGTTTCATCCAGTTAAGAAATCCAGGGATGTCGTTCGGATACTCCTTGACGCCGTACTTGAAATATTTTCCGGCATTGGTTACAGCGCCACCGAATCTTGGTCCAATCATGGTCATGCCTGCTGATACGGCCTGTGGCAGGTCGATGCCGGCACAAGCAGCAATAATAGAGCCGAATGCTCCGGAAACTGCCGGACCGTGATCGGCTGAAATCATGATAATGCGTTTGATGATCTCAGACTCTTCCTTTGTTGGAAGTTTCTTGTTCCAAAGCAGCCCGATGACGTCCTCTATGCCATATCCTTTCTCACAAAGCTCTGAAGCAGCATAGCCGACATAACGAGGCTCTTCGCCACGGTCGTCAGAAATGGTGGTGCGAATTAGAGGCTCTACAATAACGTCACCCTGCTTCATGACTTCCTGAACACTTGGAGGAAGTGCCGGCAGGAGTTTTTCATCAAGTTCCGCTTCCGGTTTGATCACACCTGTCTGGAGCAACTCCTCGTAAACCTGCTTGATCGCCTTGCTGAGCCCCCCGAAAGTATCAGGAACAACTGCTCCTGCTGCACGCAGTGCGTTGATTTTCGAACGTGCTGATCCAAGCCCTTTTTTCCCTTCCTTTGCACCTGCATGGCCGAATTTCATTCCCTGGGGCAGGACATCCTGGCAGGTTCCACCAATTGATGCAATGACTTTAATCCGTCGTATTTCTTTCCCGAGCCATTCCGCGGCCTCTTCCTCAAGCGTTCCGCCTACCTCTCCGACAATAACGACAGCCTTGGTTTCAGGGTCGTTTTCAAACATATTGAGATAGGTCACGAAGTCTGTACCAGGATAGGAGTCGCCGCCGATAGCTACTGCAGACGTGATGCCGTTGCCATTCTGGGCACAGAGCCACATGGCTTCGTTCGAAAGTCCGCCCGACTTGGTGATGACGCCAAATGAACCTGGTCGATAGAGATTACAGAGCTTCAGGTTTTTGAACTCACCGCCGATAACACCAAGGCGACACTCCCCTGCAGACATGATACCGATTGAAGAAGGTCCGTTGAAAATTTTACCTGTCTCAATTGCATATTTACGCAACCGTTTGGCATCCTTTTCCGGAACTCCTTCCGTAATCATGGTAACAAGCTTGATCCCTTTTGCATCAAGAGCTTCTTTTGCTGACTGATATGCCCTGGATGCGCCGATATAGATAAGCGCGGTATTAATCTGAGGGTTCTCCTCGAGGGCTTTTTCGAGCGACGAATAAACGGTCACGTTATTCAGCTCGCCTCCCCGGTAAATCTCTTTCTGCTGACCTTCCTCCGGTGGGTAGACAAACGCCTGAACCGTCAGCGGCCGGTTAATCAGAAAGTCGAACTGAGCCATCCGCCTTGCAGCATTCAATCCAGCAATACCGCCAATGATGACCGCTCGTGTATCCTTATTTGCTATAATACTCACGATTCTTACGGTTTATAAGTTAGAAGTTTCTCTTTGGGCGTTCCTGCGATACCGCCTGACCTTATGAATTCAAAGCGAGGTCAACAATATCGGTCATTGGCATGCTGCGATCATACACATGGATCTCAAACCCCTCTTCCTGCAGCTTTTTCATTGCAGCAAGTCCCTGGTTTTCGTTCGGCCCACCACGTCTTACCCAGATTTGCACGTTTTCAAGGTACCCTTTTGATTTGCTCTCACGGAATCCATTGATAATTCCGCTGAAGGTTGCCTTGACATCAGTAAAATTGGCTATTGCGCCGCCGACAATGATATGTTTGATATTGGGAAGCCTGCAGATTGTTTCTGTAAGAGCTTCTACTGCCCAGTCTGGAGGATCACCGGAATATTCGGCGTAATTGGCAATTGAACCGCCTCTTGCAACCACGGCATCGGAATAAAAGACAGAAGCGCCGCCACCTGCCGTAAGTAGCGCAATGTTCCCGCCGGGTACTTCAACAAGCTTGACCGACCCCTTGATTCGGGCATCGATATCCATGATCTGCTGTTCAGCTTCTGTGTAGGATCGTCCGATTTCGGAAACCGGTTTGAAATCCCAGTCAGCATGACGGAAGCGTGCATCCCAGTCAACATTCATAACGGCATCAAGTGCCGCAAAACGCATGTCACTCTTGCGTATGACAAGCGGATTGATCTCGATTGACTGCGCATCTTCGTTGTCAAAACAGAGAATTAGACGTGATGCAATTTTTGCGACACGTTCGGCAATTTCACCAACGAAGCCTGCCTGAAGGGCCGCTTCAGTAATGGCTTCAATACTCGGTGTTTCATCAAGAGGAATGACAAGTCGCTTAACGGTATCCCAGTTATCTTCAATATCCACGCCCCCCCTGTTGGAGAGAAGAAGTTCGCTGCCGTCTCGGTTACCGGCAATAGACAAGTAATACTCCTCGTCATGATCAAGCATTTCAGCAACAATGACCTGACGAACAACCGATGTGCCGATCTGACGTCCAATCATCTCCTTTGCTGCCTCATAAGCCTCGTCAAGATTCAGTCCCAGCTTTACCAGACCAAGCTTGAATCTCCCGCCGATAGCTTCATGAGCTTTCACAACGAGTTTTGATTCTCTTAACCATTTATTAGCTTCCCCAAGTTGGGCAAGGCGGTCGGGATCCATGATAACAACATAATTAGGCACGGGAATGCCCCATTTGTTGAATAACTTCATGGCTGGCCCTTCAAGTATCTTAGCCATACTATCGGTTTTTGTATGTTAATGGGTAGAAACGCTGCACAGAAAAGCGCAAGATTTTAAGTTAACTAAATTTTTATTTGATCCAATAGCTTGAAAAAAAATCATCGTTATGAGTGATATTTTACTTTGGTGGCAGAATTTACCCTCACAAATGAATCCCGTAATTTTTTCAATCGGATCTTTCGCTATTCGCTGGTATGGCATGATGTATATTATTGCCTTCGCTGTCACCTATCTCCTGAGCCATTATCGCATCAAAAGTGAAAAGCTTCCTTTTGAACGTTCCTTTGTTGGCGACGCCCTGACATGGGCCATGGTTGGTGTTGTGCTGGGAGGGCGTCTTGGATATATTTTTTTTTACGGAATGAGCTCTTTTCTGGCTGATCCTCTCGGCTCACTCATACCCTGGGTATCCGGTCCCGGAGGGTGTCGTTTTGCGGGCATTACCGGAATGTCCTATCATGGCGGGGTAATCGGGGTAATTATTGCTTTCCTGGTGTTTACCCATTCGCAGAAAAAAGGTTTTTTTGAAACATTTGATCTTTTTATTCCATCAATACCTCTTGGCTATACCTTTGGTCGACTTGGAAACTTCATCAACGGCGAACTGTATGGAAGGATTACTGATTCCCCTTTTGGCATGTATTTTCCGCTTGCTCCAACCCATGAACTCCGCTACCCTTCCCAGCTCTATGAAGCTCTCTTCGAAGGAATCGTGCTCTTTATTATCCTATGGAGCCTGCGCAGAAAATCCCCTTTCCCCGGATTTCTTGCCGCAATCTATCTTATCGGCTACGGGTTTGTTCGCTTTTTTATCGAATTTGTTCGTGAACCAGACGCCCATCTCGGCTTTATCTTCCTGAACTTTTCAATGGGTCAGGTGCTCTGCTTCTTCATGATGATAGCCGGGGTCGCGGTGTTTCTTTTCAACAAACCTTCAACCCGGTCAGCGGGGAGTTAGGAGCACCTCTTCCCCACTTCCGAAACAGCGGCGCCGTATGATGAGCATGACAATGACAGAACTGACCGCCGTTGAACCAACCAGCATCAGCATGACAACAATCTGGTAACGGATGGCAATGAGCGGGTCAGTTCCCGCAAGAATCTGGCCCGACATCATTCCTGGAATAAAGACAAGACCAACCCCCATCATGGCGTTGATCGATGGAATCATGCCTGCGGTAACCGCATTCCTGAAAATATCATTGCTTGCTTCACGGTAATTGGCACCGAGAGAGAGCTTCATTTCCAGCACATCTTTCTGTTGACGCATATCTTTGAAAAGCCGTTCCAGAGAGATGGCAAGTGCTGACATCGAATTGCCGATTACCATCCCGCCTGCCGGAATGAAGTAACGTGGTTCCCACCATGGAGTGATGCCGATAACCAAACCGGAAACGAAAAGCGCTGTAGCCAGATAACTGACGAGCATGGTCAGAAATGTCGGAAGGATATAGGGTATCTGCTTCTCCTTGACCCTTCCTTTAATGATAAACATGGCAGAGACGACCATCACCATGAAAACGCTGAGTGTCAGCCAGGGATTGGAGGTTTTCAAAATGAAGGTCAGCACATACCCCATAAGAAAAAGCTGTGAAAAAGTACGCAGTGTGCCTATGGCAATATCACGGTTAAGACCAAGATGGTAGATAAATGAACTTGCCTGTGCGATCAAAATAAAGAGAAGCGCAAGCAGAAGCTGACCGGTTGAGATGTCAATAATCTGGTTCATGATGAACGATGCAGTGATCGGTTGGCGAGTGTATAGGTCAGCGACTTCACTGTTTCTGGTTGGTAATCGTTGTGGGTAACAGTTATTACGGTTCTTCGCTGCTCGACGTTCAGTCGCTCCATAATGGAAAACACCATTAAAGCACTCTCCTGGTCAAGGGCAGATGTTGGTTCGTCAAGCAGAAGCAGCAGAGGCTCCTGAAGGAGTGCTCTCATGATGGCTACCCGCTGTTTCTGGCCAGTCGAGAGCTTCATGGTTGAATGATCGAGGCTGACATCGCTGAGGTAAAAAATTTTCAGCATCACACTGAGCTCGTTTTTGCCTGGAGGAGATTTATCAGCGTTGATGGCAAATGAAAACGGTAACAGCAGGTTTTCCATGACCGAAAGATCCAGCATCTGAGGAATCTGGGCAACGTAACTTATGGAACTTCTGAGCTTTGCAGGAGTAATCGATTGTATATCGGATCCCTGAAAGAGAATGGAACCTCCAGTCAACTGGTTAAGCCGGCATATAAGACGTAGAAGTGTCGATTTTCCGCATCCTGATGGACCTTTCACAAGAATGAATTCTCCCGGTAAAACGGTCAGATTGAGATGTTCAAAAACAGGAGGCGATCCCTCATAGGCAAAGGAAATATCCCGTATGTCAAGCAAAGAAGTCATAATTGGTGTTTCTCGTAAAACACGAGATTACTTGATAAAACAGTTTGTTCACTTTTGAAAATATCTTGATATTTTACTGTACTTCCTAAGTCAAAGCTCTGGCTTTGCTGCATTGAAACGATTCTTGATGCTGTTCAGAGGTTTCCTGTAAAGGACAATTCCGGAAGACTACACAATGCATCACTGTTTGTATCGACAGAAACAGCACATCTGTTTTTTAACTTTTTAACTTCCTTAACGATATGAAGGCACCTGAAGAACGTCTCGGATCTTTTTATCTCGGAGCCGAATATGATCTGGCAGCAGGTACCCGGCTTGAAAAACCGGTTCATTACGACGCCAGGGATCTGACGACACATGCCGTATGCGTCGGAATGACAGGCAGCGGTAAAACCGGGTTGTGTATCGGCCTGCTTGAAGAGGCCGCTCTTGACCGGATACCAACGTTGCTGATTGATCCTAAAGGTGATATGACCAACCTTCTCCTGCAGTTTCCTGACCTCTTGCCGGAAAACTTTCAGCCCTGGATCAATGCTGACGATGCCCGGCGCAAAGGGAAAAGTGTCGAGGAGTTTGCCGCCTCAACCGCAGAAGTATGGAAAAATGGCCTTGCAGACTGGGGGGTCGGCGCGGACCGGATCCGTCTTTTGAAGGAATCTGCTGATTTTACCATTTATACTCCCGGTTCCGATGCGGGGATTCCTGTAAGCATTCTCGGCAGTCTCAAAGCCCCCGATCTTGACTTTGAAGAACATGCGGAAACCATCCGTGAAAGAATCAGTGGTACAGTTAGCGCATTGCTCGGACTGGCCGGAATAAAGGCCGATCCGGTGCGAAGTCGCGAATCAATCTTGCTTGCCGGTATTTTTGAGCATTTCTGGAAAGCCGGAATAGATCTTGATCTGGCAGCGCTCATCATGTCGATACAGAAACCACCGATGCGTCAGGTCGGAGTTTTTGAAGTAGATACTTTCTTCCCGGAAAAGGAGCGCTTCGAACTGGCTATGGCGTTCAATACAATTCTGGCTTCTCCTACTTTTCAGAGCTGGCTCACAGGTGATCCGCTCGATATCGGTATGATGCTGTATACCCCCGAAGGAAAACCGAGGCACAGTATTTTTTACCTTGCCCATCTTTCCGACAGCGAACGGATGTTTTTTGTCACTCTTCTGCTTGAAAATGTGCTGACCTGGGTTCGCTCTCAGCCTGGCACTTCAAGCCTTCGAGCGTTACTCTATTTTGACGAAGTGTTCGGATTTCTGCCGCCTGTTGCTGAACCTTCATCGAAACGTCCGCTCCTCACCCTCCTCAAACAGGCACGGGCGTTCGGCCTCGGCTGTGTGCTGGTAACCCAGAATCCGGTTGATCTTGACTATAAGGGGCTTACTAATACCGGAACCTGGTTTATCGGAAAACTTCAGGCAGAACGTGACAAGGAGCGGGTACTTGAGGGGCTGAAAAGCGCAATTTCGGAAGCAGGAGGCGGCAGCAGCCGCGTTGATTACGATCAACTGATCAGTCAACTCGGCAACCGTGTTTTTCTGATGCATAATGTTCATGAGGATCGTCCGGTTGTTTTCCAGACCCGGTGGGCCATGAGCTATCTTTCCGGACCCCTGACCAGGCCTCAGATCCAGACGCTCATGAAAGAACGGAGAAAAAATAGCGGCATTACAACGGCTTCTGCTCAACCTGTGCAGGTGATATCCGGCGGCATTGCTTCTTCTGCTGCCGCAAGCCAACTCTCTTCCGGATCATCGTCATCACCAGGAACTGCTGATGCACCTTACGGTTTCAATGAACAACGGCCTTCGCTTGATCCTGCTGTGAAACAGGTTTATCTCCCGGTCATGCTCACAGCGGACAGTGCTGTTCAAGAGCTTGCCAGGCAAAAAGGAAGTCTGCCACAGGTGCTTCAGAAACAGCTTGTTTATGAACCTGCAGTGATAGGAGCCGCATCGGTTGTGTTTTCAGACCGGAAACTCGAGCTGAATGAACAGGAAGAGGTTCTCATGGCTTATCACTCTTTCGGAAGTACGGCTTTAAAAACCGACTGGGAAAAAGCTGAACAGCTTTCAATCCCTCCTGACCGCCTGGAAAACAGCCCTGCTGATGCCGGTAATGGACATAAATCTTTCTTTGCTCCTGTACCCGAACAGGCAAACAACCCAAGGGAACTGGACGCATTCGGCAAGGAGCTTGCTGACTGGCTCTATTATCATTCACGACGCCGTATTGCCAGCCATAAGGAGCTTGGGCTCTTCCAGCATCCGACTGAGGACGAACGGGATTTCAGGATACGGCTGCAACAGGCTGCAAGGGAAAAACGCGATGCTGAAGTTGATTTGCTTGAAAAAAAATTCCAACCCCGCATTGAAAAACTTCAGGACAGAATTCAGCTTGAAGAACGGGAGCTTGTAAGAGATGAGGCCGAACACCAGAGCCGGAAAACGCAGGAACTGGTTGGAATCGGCGAAACCGTACTCGGCTTCTTTCTGGGAAGAAAAAGCTCAAGGGGCATCAGCAGTGCTCTCGGTAAAAGACGGATGACCGCCAATGCACAATCAGATGTTGAAGAATCAAAGAGTGTAATTGACAATCTGGAGAGGGAAATCACCGAATGCAATACGGAAATGAAACGTATGGCTGATGAAATTACCGGGAAATGGGAGCAGCTTGACCAGGGGATCGGCACTGAAGAGATTGCACCACGCAGAACCGATATCAATGTGCATTTTGTTGCTCTGGGATGGCTTCCCTACTGGCGGATTTCCTATGCAGAAGGTCAGGGTGTCGGGACTCTGCTGCTTCCGGCATTTGAAACCCACCCCGCGTGAATCTGAAAACCTCAATACCGGGATGGTGAAAATCCCGGTATTGTCACGCTCTTTATGATGCCCCATTTGCCGGCTTACGAAGAAAGATATAACCGGTAAGAATAATAAGAGCTCCTGCAGTGCACCAGATGGGAAGGGCAAACCCTGAACCACCTTCGAACATGCTGAACATGCCGAAGAGGAAAAAAATGACCGCCGCCCCGATTTTGATGATGTTTTCAGGCAATCGCGCTCCAAGCATTTTCCCTGCTATAATAGCCAGTCCATCAGAAAGCACCATGCCGATGGTTGAGCCGATCCAGACCGGTAGAAACGGATGAGTTGATGCCAGGGTAATGGTTGAAAGCATGGTTTTGTCACCAAGTTCTGCCATGAAAAAAGTTGAAAAAACCAGCCAGAAGGGGTGAACTCCTGTTTTGCAGCTTTTCTCGTCGTCATCAAGACAATCGCCGCGTAGTGTCCAGAAACCGAATGCAATAAACGCGATACCGGCAACAAATTTGATCCATTCGACCGGCAGTTTATCGCCAATGAACCAGCCAATTCCTGCAGAAAAAACATGAACGGCAAGGGTTGCCCAGAAAATCCCCCATAAAACAACACTGGTATTGTAACAGGTTGCAAGCGTCAGGGCGACAAGCTGGGTCTTGTCACCAAGTTCAGCAAGAAAAATCATGACCAGTGAAAGCCAGAATGCGTCCATTACTCCCTTGAGTTACCTGTTTGCACGGGAATGTGAGCCTCCGCTATTCATCCGTTTGGCAGAGCTGGTATCCCGCTAAAAATAAACCACAAGTATAGGGCAATAAGGAAGGATGTGCAACAAAAAAATGGAATTATGTAAGTGAGGAAGGAAGCATCAAGGTCAGACAAAAAGTCAGTGGATGCTGTTCATGATTCATCAGCATGATTCAGGATTTTATTCACCATCCTGGTCAATGATTTAAGAGAAAATGGTTTTTGAATAAAGTTGATACTATCACCAATTACTTGCTGAGGGGAAATCACATCATTGGAATAGCCGGACATAAAGAGGGTTTTAAGACCGGGAGTGAAAGAGAGGAGCTGTTGTGCGAGATCGCATCCATTCATCTCAGGCATGACAACATCGGTCAGGAGCAAGGCAATCTCTCCATTATATCGCCGGGCAAGCCGGATAGCATCAGGGGGGGTAGCTGCCGAAAGTATCTTGTATCCACTTTGTTCAAGCGCATTCTTGCAAAGAACCAAAATATCATGCTCGTTTTCAACAAGAAGTATTGTTTCTTTGTCAGATATGTTTTCTGACGATGATTGTTCATCATCATCCTGATCGGCGTAACCTCCCCTGTGACGAGGAAGGTGAATTTTAAAAGTACTCCCCTTGCCCGGTTCGCTTATGTAATTGATACAACCATTGTTCTGTTTGACGATCCCATAGACCGTCGAAAGTCCAAGACCGCTCCCTTTTCCTAGTGCCTTGGTGGTGAAAAAGGGTTCAAAAATGTGAGGAAGATGCTCTTTTTCAATGCCACAACCATCATCTGTAACGGAAAGAGTTACATAGTCACCATGAATTTTACAGGGGTGAAGTGGAGGGATAAGTGTTTTTTTCTCACAGAACCTGCCAACTTCAATGGTAATTTTACCGATACCGGCTATCGAATCCCGGGCATTGACACAAAGATTGGCCAGAATCTGGTCAATCTGCGACGGGTCGATTTTTACCAGAGTTCGTTGAATATCAGGTATCCAGTGAATGGTGATATTTTCGCCTATCAGCCGTCTCAGAACAGGGAGCATGTTTTCAACCATTACATTCAGTTCAAGTACTAATGGCATTACCGTCTGCTTTCGGGCAAAGGTAAGAAGTTGGCGGGTCAGATCGGCAGATCTTGTGGCTGCTTTGAGAATATTCTTCAGATTGTATTGTAATGACTCTTCAAGAGCCGGTGTTAGATCCATTGCTATTTCTATGTTCCCGATGATCACACCAAGCATGTTATTAAAGTCATGTGCAATCCCTCCTGCAAGCTGACCCATGAGTTCCATTTTCTGAAACTGGATCAGCGCTGACTGCATCTCCTGTTGCGACTGCTCGGCAAGCTTGCGGGAAACAATATCCCATGCAATATCGGCAATGGTGCGCACCAATTTGATGTCGTCATCAACATAGGCCGTCAGCTTGTTCCCAACCCAAAAAATTCCTACAACTTTATCACCCTGAAGCACAGGAGCTACCAGTGTACGGGTAATTTGAGGATGGTCATCCGGTAATTTTCTCTGATTCTCCTCTGTGCTGTATTCGTTGGTAATGAATGCTTTTTGCTCTCGCACTACATCAACCCATATCTCAGCAGGATTAAAAAACAAATTATGTACATCATTATTTTGCATCCGCATAACATTGGATGAGGAAACCAAAGTGTGCTGCGGTTGATTTTCACCAATAAAGTAACAAAATCCAACGCTGCTCTCTGTTCGTTTTTCAGCTTCGTCGATGGTCAATCGCAGCAACTCCCCAACCGAATGAGACTCTGCTATCTGGAGCAGATGCTGGCGAAATGCAGAGAGAGATTCATGGAGAATACGCTCGGTAACATCATGAACAACGGAGTAGAGCAGAGAGCGTCCCTTGATGGTAATAGGAGCACTGAACACTTCTACATCGCGGATTGAACCATCCGCCCGGCAATGGCGGGAAATAGAACCATTACTTCCTTCCTTAAGAGTCTCAGGACTTTCCGGCTTGACCGCTTGAGTCGGTATCAAGCTGATCTGCTTGATGTTCATCCGGCAGAGCTCATGCCGATTCCACCCATAGAAACTGACAGCTGCCGGGTTGGCGTCAACCAGCATACCATTTTCCGGATCAATGATCAGCATGACCGTATGATGGTTCTGAAAAATACTTCGGTAACGGGCTTCACTCTGACGCAGCGCATCTTCCGCCATTTCACGTGCCTTGCGGGTATGCAGCATCGTAATTCCATAGGCCAGGTTGTCAGCCAACGATGAAAGCAGCCTGGTCTCTTCTTCAGTAAAGGCATCCTGAACAATTGAATACATGGTTAACGCACCAAAAACCTTATTGCCGGATTTCAGCGGTAAACTCAGAACCGAAGCATAACCACGAGCCTTCGCTTCCATAAGCCATGGAAGGAACTGTGGATCTATCAGAACATCATTTGTTGTACAAGGCTGGCCAGTGCGGATTGCCGTTCCTGTTGGACCTCGTCCACGTTCGATATCCGCCAAGGAGATCATCAGTGTCTCAAGGTAACCCTCTTCGAAACCTGCCTGAGCTACTGGAGAAACGCTTTTTGCATCATCCTGCTCCGCATAACCAACCCATGCCATCCGATAACCCCCGATCTCAACAACAATCCGGCAGATTTCATGTAACAATTCTGATTCATCATGTGCATGAAGCAGCACCTGATTACAATTGCTGATTGCAAGCAGTGAGCGATTCAGTTTCTGAAGCTCGTTCTCCGCCTTCTTGCGTTTTGTGATGTCAATTCCCATGCCGATAAGGAATGGGGTGCCATTCAGCATAATTTTTTTCCCAGTCAACAGTCGCCAGATGATTTCCGACCCTCCCCGACGGCAAACCCTGACTTCAACACGCTCCTCAACACCAAGATTCAGGACTCTCAGCATTTTTTCCTGTATAATAGGCCGATCATCGGGATGAATAAATTCCAATGCATTGGAACCCGCCATCTCACTTTCCGCTTTACCGAAGATTTCATCGCGCAGATAGGCATTCCAGGCTACAAGCCGCACATTTGAATCAAGTAAATAAAACGTGCCGGGAATAGCATCGATAACAGCTTTACTGAAGGCTTTTTCATACAGCCCTGTAAGCTCGGATTGTTTGAGGAGCGTAATATCCTGCGCAAGAATAAACAGGTTTTCTATATCACCTTCAGAAGAGCGGAGAGGATAGATAGTATGACGATAGGTTCTTTCATGCCGTTCATCTTCAAATGTGAGTTCTTTGCCTGTGCGAAGAACTTCCATTACTTTTTTTCTCCGTAGTTCAGAAATCTCGGGCATCATGCAGTCACAAGAAAGCAGAGCGAAAACATTGAGACCTGAACATTCTTCCGGACTCCTGTTGAATCTTTCGGCAAAAGTTGCATTTGATTTAAGTATCAAACCCTCAGTGTCGATAAGAAAGCAGGACTCGGGAAAAAAATCAACCAGCGCGAAGGCAGTTTCCTTATCCACCACCCTCGAATGAATGGCATCTGGTTTCTTATACTGTTTTTTTAGCGGCATGGGTGTTATATTTTCGTTCCAGAAAGCACTGGAAATATCAACCCGCACGATCCTCAAAACTTGTGATTTTACTGCTTGATAAGAAATAATTTCTCAGAAGGCAGTAACAAGTATATTACACCATTTTACGAGAAGTATAACGATTCCTTTTTTCATTGCGTAATGATCTTGCCATCACTGCTATTGACTCAGTTCATGCCAGAAGGCAAGTTCGAGCGCCATATCAACCAAACGAATAATTATTGCGTAAAATACAGTTTGATATAAAAAACCATTATATTTACACAGGTAAAGCAACGGCTGTCTGCTGTATTTATACGGCTTAACAACACATCATATCTTTATTTAAAAAAAAGACTGCAAGCTCTCGATTCTCTGGAAAAAGAGACCCGATGTTGTTCCACGCAGACATGATTTTCCATGACACTCTCCGGAAGATGAACCCCACCAATGCAGAAAAACCAGCATTCCAATAATACTGAAAACTGCCAGCAAGAACTTGAGCAGTCAATTGACTCATTCAATGCCTGTGAAATGCATCATCGCAACCTCATTGACTACATGCGGAACGGTTACGCTTGCTGTCGTATGATTATTGAAAATGATCACCCTGTAGATTTTGTCCATGAGGAGGTTAACAGGGGTTATGAACATCTGACTGGCCTGAAAAACGTTATTGGTCGGAGAATAACAGAGGTTTTGCCGGGAATCAACGAGTCGAATCCTGAGTTTATTGAAAAACATATCCGCGTAGTCGAATCAGGGATTCCTGATCATTTTGAAATCCATCTCAAATCATTGAACAAATGGTATGATATCTCGCTATACTGCCCGAAAAAAGGATACTCTGTAGCGATGTTCGACGACATAACCGAGCGCAAACATACTGAAGAAGCATTGCAGGATAGTGAAAGAAAGTTCCGTTCCATTACTGAACAGATGTCTGAGGTTGTTTTTGTTTCTGATACCTTGGGCAATGTCAGCTATGTCTCTCCGGCAATTGAAAAAATATCCGGGTATAAACCTCAAGAGCTTATTGGCCATCACTTTGCAGAATTTCTTCCTGAAGAGAAGATCTCTGGTGCAGTTGGCTTATGGAACGATGCCATGTCGTCTCAATTGACAACTCAAGCTCTTGAATTAACCTTCCAGAGCAAAAACGGTAAACCGGTTTACTCGGAAATTCATATACAGTATTATCATGATAATGGATTTTGCGGTACGATAGGCGTGCTTCATGATATCACTGAACGTATGCACCATGAAAACATACGCAAGAAATATGAGCATAAGTTGCTCGAAAGCAGACAGTTTCTCCAGAATATCTATGACACTGTCAACCACTCCATTTTCGTGGTTGACGTTTTGCCGGATGGATCATACCGCTACAAAGGCATTAACAAGATGCATGAAACACTGACAGGCATCAGTAATGAGGAGATATCAGGAAAAACCCCTGAAGAAATGCTTGACCCGGAGGTTGCCGCCACAGTTGCTAATTATTATGATACGTGTATTCGTGAAAGCAGTTCCATACAGTATGAAGAATGTCTGTCTTTCAAGGGTAAAAAGACATGGTGGACTACAGTCCTGAACCCTGTTCGGGATGAGACCGGCCATATTTACAGGATTATCGGCACAAGCACCAACATCACGGAACGCAAGCTGGTCGAAGAAAAACTGAACAAACTGAGCGTTGCCGTCCAGCAGAGTCCTGCTGTTGTCGTCATTACCGATCCTCTCGGCAATATCGAATACATCAACCCTACGTTTACCCAACATACCGGCTATACCGCTGAAGAAGTTATCGGAAAAAATCCCCGTATACTTCAGTCAGGCCTGATGCCGAAAGAGCTCTATAAAGAACTCTGGCAGACGATTCTTTCAGGTGGCGTGTGGCATGGGGAATTACACAACAAGAAGAAAAACGGTGAACTATACTGGGAAGTAGCTGTTATATCAGCCATTGTAAATGATAAGGGTGTGATAACCAATTTTGTGGCTGTAAAGGAGGATATCACCGAAAAGAAAAAACTATGGATTGACCTAGTTATATCCAAAGAAAAAGCAGAGGAGAGCGACCGGCTGAAAACAGCGTTTCTGGCCAATATCAGTCATGAAATTCGAACTCCGATGAATGGTATTCTCGGCTTTTCAGAACTGCTGAAAGATCCTCATCTATCGGGAGAGGAAAAGGCTGAATATATCGACCTCATCCATCAAAGTGGTCAGCGCATGCTGGCGCTCATTAACGACCTCGTTGATATTTCCCGCATTGAAGCCGGAGAGGCCATGATGCAGATCGAAGCAACAACGGTCAACAGGCTGTTGGAAGATCTCCATGCTTTTTTCAAACTCCAGGCTGAAAACAAAGGGTTGATTCTCTCCTGTATCAAGGGTCTTCCTGATGACGAAAGCATCATTGAGACCGACAGCTCAAAACTTACCCAGATCTTGACCAACCTTTTACAGAATGCCCTGAAATTTACTCTTGAGGGAAGCGTCGATTTCGGGTATACAAGAACAGAGAACCTCCTTGAGTTTTATGTCAGCGATTCAGGTATTGGTTTTCCTCCTGAAATGAAAGAAACCATATTCGAACGATTCCGACAGGCTGATCACACCCTGACCCGCAACCATGAGGGATCAGGTCTCGGATTAAGCATATCCAAGGCTTTTGTTGAAATGCTGGGCGGCACGATCCAGGCTCACTCATTGCCGGGCAGGGGAAGCCATTTCGTTTTCACTCTGCCGTATAGCCCTCCCGGCTCACTGCAGAAGCCAGCACAATCTCATGACAGGCAGGAACATCAGGGATTGCCGCCAGGCCTGACCATTCTTATAGCTGAAGATGACGAAGTCAGCACTTTTCTGCTGCAGAAGAGCCTGAGCGGTGAAAATATCACCATCCATCATGCCCGCAATGGCCGGGAAGCAGTTGAACTGTTTGAACATCATCCGGAGATCAATATCGTATTGATGGACATTAATATGCCGGTCATGAATGGTTTCGATGCAACAAGAGCGATCAAGAAGCTGCGTCCCGGACAGCCGGTTATTGCCCAGACTGCCTTTGCATCAAAAGAGGACAGGGATACAGCCATAATGGCCGGGTGTGACGGTTTCATAACCAAGCCCATCAACAAGAAAGAGCTGCTTGAAGTGATAAAGGAACTGCTTGACCGGTAAGCACCCTTATAGAACAATATCCAGGTGACGGTCAGATTATCTTTTTTTGTTGCGGCAGGGTAAAATGAAAAATTGAGCCTGTTCCTGACTTGCTTTCAGCGCAAACTGTTCCGCCATAAGCTTCAACAATCTCCTTGACAATTGAAAGGCAACGCCCGAAACCGCTTTTTTCCTGCTGTCCGGATACACGGTAAAACTTTTCAAACAAATGCGTCATATGTTCAGATGCAATACCCTCTCCGGTATTTGCAACGGAAAATCTGATTGTTTCCTGATCTTCAGAAGCGCTTATGGTTATTGAACCGTTCGGTGGTGTAAACCGCAAAGCGTTTGACAAAAGGTTAACGAAGACATGACGAATGCGTTCAGGATCTGCCAAGACTTCCGGAACAGCGTTTACAAGATTTACCCGGTTATCAAGGGCATCTATCCTGAAAGGCTTGATACCTTATTTCGCGAGACGAAAAGGAGCAACAGGATAAATGTTCAGATTTGCTTTTCCTGATTCTATCCTGTTGAGGTCGAGCAGATCATCAAGAATATGTGACAGTCGTTCACTCTCTTCGCTTGCAGCAAGCAACAGCTCTGCCTGTTTGCTGTTAAGGCTTCCGATACGCTCTTCAAGAAACAGATAGATTGACAGTCTGAGTGAAGTAAGGGGTGTGAGGAGCTGATGGGAATGTTCTATAGAGCGCTGCATCGAAGGTTCCTTTAGGCGAAATAGATTTCCGGATGCATACGGTTCAGGTCTTCCTGCAAGGAGGCAATACGCCTTTCCATACCGAATACTTCCCCAAGGCGTGCAAGTAATCTGTTCAAGCTGATCAGGTGTAAAAGTCCGAAGCGCCGCATTTCATGGCCTCAACCGCGGTCTCTACTGATGCGTAAGCTGTGATGACCACTATTTTGATCCAGAGACTGACATTCAAAAGTGACAGCACCAGTTCAAGTCCGCTCTCAGTACCTGATCGAATATGTACAAAGGCAAGATCAAAAACCTGCCGTTCAGCTTCCGAACATGCATCCCGTGAGTTACTGACAGCTTTGACGCCATGGCCGCGCGATTCCATAAAAACCGTCAGCGTTTTCCGGATGTTGGCTTCATCATCGACAATCAGGACATTGAGCGATTGCATGTACAGGGTGATATAATTTACGTATGCGCGATACTTTTGCAGACGTATAAATAAATATTAATGGATTTCGCTGTCCTCTTCAGCACAGTTCTAATCGACAGGCTGATAATGACGTTTTATGTTGTCAAAGCCATGAAGGAGGCTATGCTTCTTCCCGTTTTTTCCGATTATGTATTTCACGATAGTGAACAAATAACACAGTCAAAAGTGTGAAATGGACAGAATGATTTGCATTTCCAGAAGATTGCGTCTTTAAACTGGAATTGCAGCAGAGTAACTTAGCATGCGTTCTATATTCAGTATTTTTCAGGTCACCTTTAATTTTTTCTGTGGCAAATCGATTTATCTTATTTTTAGGCACGTTCCTCCTTGAAGCACTAACAGCCTTTAGAATTACTACTAAAAAATTTATATTATAAAAACATATTTCAGAATATGATACTGGAATAAAACCAAACAGGACATATTAATACATGATATTTGAAAAGACGTATAGCAACAATAATCAAATGCATCGTTTATTTTTTTAAATATTATAAGGCGCGCAAAAACTATAACTTATTTACTGAATTATTATTTCTTTGAGGCTTTACAGGAATTAATATAGAAAGCATACAAATATCAAAACTATCAATATTAACAACTTAAATATCCAGTTAAAACTCTATAAGTATTACGTTACGCACTGACTTCCAAATCACTAAAACATTAAGCTATGAATAACAAAAGATTAGAAGCCATACTTAAGCAATATGAAATTATATTTTCATATTCAACTAAAGCAATTCCAAATTCAAAAAATTCTATTCTCACTTTTGGATTAAGTGCTATAGGAACAATACTTTTATCAACAATTTATATGCTTAATGTTGGTAAACATATTGAATTGTGTATAATATCTTTTATATTTATAATCCCATTAGCTTGTTTTTCTCTTCTTTTTATATGGGCAGGGGAAATTCACAGGATGTTGAGAGCTGGAAATTATGTAAAAAATTTAGAAGCGATTTTAAATAATGAGCTTAACGAATATCTTTTTAATTGGGAGAACTATATTAGAGAAAAAGAACATAAAATAGTTTATCCCGAAATATTTGTAATTTCAATTTTCATTGGCACTGCTATAACATCAATTATATCTGGCATATGGATTTTAAATAATGATCCTAATACACTAGCACTTTCTAATAAACAAGTATTCTTTTTTGCTGGAATAATCTTTTCGTCAGCTATTGGCTTGATATTCCATTTATTAAATAAATTCAATAAATACAGATAATTTTTAATTATTAATACATATATCCCAATATAAACCCCTGTAATTACATCAACACAAGACGATAGTTCTGATGTACAATCTCACATAAAAAAATTTTAGTTAACTATCCTTCACTATACTTACCTGAGCATCAAGGTTTCGGTGACTCAGATTAATGCAGTGATAAAAGAGCGGGTCGATAACCATATGAATTCTCGTGAAACAATAGCACTTGTAAAAGAATGATCTTAGCCGTAAAATATTTTGAAATCTCAAAAAATTATCATGATTTTATGGATACGTGTGGCTCTGCAACTGAAAGCCAGGTATTTTTTATCAGGAGAGTGAGATATGACTATTATCCCCGAAATAAGAGTAGCGACAAACAGCGATGTGGCAAGATGCACCGAGCTTCTTGAAGTTCTCTTCAGCCAGGAGCATGAGTTTATCCCCAACGCTGAAGCCCAGTCAAAAGCTCTCTCCGTGATTATCCGCAATTCTGAGGTTGGCCGGATATTTGTTGCTGATATTGACGGAGTCATTCAGGGAATGGTGATGCTCCTTTTTACGGTCAGCACTTTTCTTGGCAAGAAAGTAGCCTTGCTTGAGGATATGATTGTTGCTCCTGCATGGCGAAGCAAGGGTCTCGGCACCCGGCTTATCGATCACGCAGTGAATTATGCCCGCAGAGAAGGATTCGGGCGCATTACGCTCCTCACCGATAGCGATAACGATACAGCAAAGCAATTCTACCATTCCAAAGGGTTTTCAAAGTCAGGGATGGTTGTGTTCAGAAAACTTCTTGACGAGGGAACAACTATGACAAACAGTGAAGATAACGCCAGGATGTGTCAGGAGTGCGGTTACGTCTATGATCCTGCTGAAGGAGATCCGGACAACGCGATCAAGCCTGGCACCCGGTTTGAAAAGATTTCCGATGAATGGGCTTGTCCGGTCTGTTTTGCCGGAAAGGCAATGTTTGATATCCTCGTGTGACCACCAACACCAGTACGCCCCGGACAATGCTGATCCATAAAAGTATCTTCGTAATACTTTTTTCAGCCAAAAGAAGATGCTCTTTGCTGACGTTGCTTTTTCAGTTTGTCTTGAGATCAAGTGAACGGCTTTCAGCAATCAAGGCCGCCTTCCGTGCAGGATAGAGGCTTACAGCCAGACAAAGCAGGATGGCTGTAATGCCGACCGCAAAGAAATCACCGGCCTGCATGTTGACCGGATAAGATTGTATAATAAAGGCGCTTTTTGAGGGAAGCTGTACGATACCGTAAAGTTCCTGAAGCTTGCAGACGCTCCATGCTAAAATTGTTCCGGCGGCTGTTCCGGTAATTCCAGTCATACCTCCCTGAATGATGAAAATGGCCATGAACTGGGGTTTTTCCATTCCAAGGCAGCGGAGATAGAAGAGTTCACGCTGTTTGTCGATGGCGGTCATGGCAAGGGCTCCGGTAAGGCTCAGGGCGGCTACAAGAATAATGAGCATCAGCACGCTGAAACTCACCCACTTTTCAAGCTGCATCACGGCAAAGATATTGCTGTATTTTTCTTCGAGAGTGCGCACCTTGAAGCTTTTTTTCAATGGACTTTGTGCCAGCCAATCCCTGAGGTTACCGTTGACGGCACTGCGAGATACCCCCTCCTTTCCCCTGATGTCAATACCTGAATACTCTCCCCTGCCGAAAAGCAGGATTTTCTGGGCAAACAGGCCGGAGGTGATAACATAGCGGTCATCAAATACTTTCTGCAAGGAAAAAAGTGAGGAAACGGTTGTTTCCGGAATGGCAAGTATCGGTATCAGATATGGTTCCGACAACGATTCAAGGCCAAGTGAAATCAGTTCCGGGCTGAAAATCTTAACCTCCCTGAAGGGGTAGAGGTTTGTCCTGTAGGCGAGAAGTTCACCGACAGCAATGGTTTCAGGGGTAAAAAAAGGACGGGTTGCATGTGCTTGACGCATCAGCCGCCGGTGAGCTGTGTCGGTAAGTCCCTTGACAATGACCAGTTCGCTTTTATTCCGGCTCGCCATAATGGCCTCTCCTTCAGAAAACGGCTCAGCAGATTCAACACCTTCGATGGCTCGTAACGATTGCAAAAGGCTGTCGGATACCTTCATGGTTCTGCCGTCAAGAGGAATAAACTGAACGGGGCTGTCAATAGTGATGAAAAGATCACGAGCAAGTTTCTGGAATCCATTCAACACGCTCATGACCACCAGCAGCGTGCTGACACCGATAACGATTCCGGCAAGACTGATTGCTGAAATAATATTGATAATCCGGAACCGTTTGCGGGCAAAACTGAACCGTTTCGCTATCCATAAACCTGTTTTCATACCAGCGGCAATAACATTGATAGGTTAGGTCCCCAGTGCGGTTCCGGGTGTAAGCGAGGCTGCAATCCGTGCGGGAATAAACGCAAAAAGCAGGGTAAGCGCCAGAACGGAGATGGATACTATGGCATAGTCAACAGGATCTATCAGAAGCGGAACATATTTAATGAAGTAGCTCTTTTCGGGCAGGGTGATAACATGATACCGGAGCTCGAAGAGCGAGATCGAGAGGGCCAGGATATTGCCGGCAGTTACCCCTGCAAGGGATATAAGAAAGGCCTGAGCCATAAAAACAAGACTGATTTTACCGGGTTCAAGGCCCAGTGCGCTCAGCATGCCTATTTCACGGGTCTTTTCAATAATCAGCACCAGAAGCGTGGAGATAATGTTGAAAACAGCCACGATGGTAATGGTTACAATCAGCAGTGGTGTAATGTTTTTCTGAAGCTTCAGCCATTCAAAGAGATTTGCATACCGCTCAAAAACCGTAAAGCCATAAAAGGGAAATCCAAGCACATTGACCAGCTCTTTCACCGTCTTTGGCAGTTGGTCAAGTTTGTGCACGTTGGCATCATAGCCACTGATCAAGAGAGGATTAAATCGCTGTTGAAGCTGTTTCAGATCGGCAAGCACGACAAAATCATCAAATCCCTCCTGCAGCCCCGTATCATATATCCCCCGTATCACCCCAACTTCAAGGTCAAGAGAGGAAAGGAGTTCAACAATGTTTTTATTGCCGGCAATAAGCCTTGCGCCTGATTCGCTGCCTCCAAGACCGACAAGCATCACTTTTTTCCCTACCCTGAGATTGAGATTTTCTGCCAGGGTCTGTCCGGCATAGAGTGCAATACCGGTGCCGTTATCTTCACCTTCAAGGTTTCCGGCCTGAAGAAATTTTTTCAGAAAGACTCTTCGCTGCTCCTCGCTGATTCCCTTGACGACAACCGGTTTGCTGCGCCAGGTATCATCAGGGCCTGAATTGCGGCTGCGAAGCACAAAGCTTTTCTCCAGAAAGGGTGAGACATCCGCAATGTTCTGATTGGCGGCTATCCTTGCAAGATCGGTGCGGCGTTCCTGAAAAAGCCGGTCTTCAGGATGTCGGATCTGCAGGTGGGCACTGAAGCTGATAAGCTTGTTTTCAACACTGCTGGCAAATCCCTGCACAATCGAGAGTGTCAGAATAAGTGCCGCCGTCCCTACGGCTATACCGATCACTGCAACCATAACGATGAAGGTTGGCTTTGATACCGATCGCTTTTTGAACGCAAAACGCCTTGCAATGTAGAACTCGGGGTTCATCCCGGTTTACAGTTTTCGCTGTTCATGGAGGTAAAGGTTACCACATTGTCCCTTCCGTTTGATTTTGCCCTGTAGAGTGCCCGGTCGGCATTGTTGATCAGGTTATGCCAGTCTGTGGCATCTGCGGGGAACGTTGCAATGCCGATACTTACAGTAAGCTCTCCTCCTGACTGATTCTTTTCGTGCTGGAATGGTTCGGCACTGATAAGTTTACGCAGACGTTCAGCAATCTCCAGCGATGTGCCGGTATCTGTTTTTGGAAACAGAATTGCGAACTCTTCACCTCCAAACCTTGACGGAACGTCGTAAGCCCTGCATTGCGTGCTGATGATATCAGCAAGAGCTTTAAGTGCGCGGTCGCCCGCAATATGACCATTGGCGTCATTGTACCGTTTGAAATAATCGATATCAATCATGGCGAGTGATACCTTTTCACCCTGGCGCTTGGAGCGTTCGACCTCGACTATCAGGTGCTCTTTGAAATGACGGTAGTTGTAGAGATTTGTCTTTTCGTCCCGAATGTGGAGTTCATCAAGTTTTTTGTTTTTGGCTTCAATATCGCCGCAAAAACTCATGATCGACTGTGTAACCTGGGTTATGTCACTTGAGTACTCCGTCTCTGTTAAATCCTTTTTCATCTCCTCGGCAGTATCGTGAATACTTTCCGGTATATTGCTGTTGATCAGTTTCAGCTGCCCGGCCAGCTGGGCAAGAGGAATGAGCGTCTGGCGGTAATTGTTGTGCAGCATCCAGCCTGCAACGATGCTCAGTGTGAGGAGTACGGCAAGAATAAAAAACAGAAAAAACTCATTGATAACAACAAGTTTGACTGAGGCATTTTTTGATTCAATTTTAGCTTTTTCAATACCTTTTTCAAGGTCAAGCCTGAACAGTTCAAGGTTTTGTGCGGTCGACATTGTCGGCCAGCTCTCTCTTGTAAGCTGCTTCGATGTAAAAGGCTTTAATCCAGCCTCATGCATCTCTGTGAGAAGTTTTTCGTACATAACGAACAGTGCTTCAGCACGCTGTTCATCCTTTATGGACAATTCTTCAGTTGCGATATGCAGGGATTGCTGCGAGTTTCGGGACAGTTCAAACTCAACGAGTTTACCCCTGAAATCCAACAAGTCAAGATAACAGGTCTGTTTTTTCTTGACCGCGTCAAGCAGATTTTGCTGCGTCACCAAAAACCCTGCCGTACCGGCAATGATAATAAACAAGCTTATCGTTCCGGTAAAAACAATGGCCTGTAACGGAGAGATTTTTTTTATGGTATGCCTTCCAATCATTAGAATTATTTCAGAATAATAGTCCTGTTAACAAGCCTGTAGGGGGCAAGCGAACTTCTTTCAAATGCTTTCTGCCCTCCTGAGCTTCCGAGCCATGAGCCAAATCCGGCAGCAAGCGCATCACCGGGATAATATACATAGTAAACAGTAGTAACAAGTGGATAGCGCCCGTCGAAGATATTTTGCTGTGTTGGCAGGTATGCCGGAGTACCGCCTCCCCTTTTCGCAAGTGGTAGTATCCTGATGCTGTCGAAATTCTTTCCCTGTCTGAGTGCCATTTTCATCGCTGCATCAAAGGATGAGTGAAACAATACTCCGATGGCCCGCTTATCGGCTGCTACCCGTTCGATCAATTCACTGTCGCTGCTGCATGCCCATGGATGCAGCTCTTCTCTCTTTTTCCCGGTTGTCGATGCAAGGAGAGAGAGAAGGCGAAAATCATCTGCCGTTATAAGAGGGGTCGCGCCCTTCTCCCCTTTTGCTGAAAAAAGAGCGCCAAGCTCATTGACAGAGAGCGTCAGCACTGGATTGCGGATATTGACAATACAGACAAGAGCTTCACGCGCAACTGGTTCACGGCGGATCGGCCGTTTCAGTTGTGCGAAAAGAGCGTCTTCACCGGCTTCAGGTTCCCCGCTGATCAATGCCGCCCTTACCTTGCCATCAAGAAGATGCTTAAGACTCTTTCCTGAAGAGACCGGTTTGAGTGTTATTTTTGCTCCTGGATAATAGCGGCTGAACATCTCCGACTGACTCGCGGTTATCTCCTCAAACTGCCGATCGAGTGCAAGAGTCATATTCCCGCTTCTGGCAGTTTCGGCATCTGGACGTTGCGTGCAGTTCAGCATCAGGAAAGCAGGAAAAAGAATAAACAGCCCCCCCATGATCTTCAAGGCTGCCCTATACATGGCTCTGTTCTTCACGATTATCCATCTTTTCGTTTTACCTGTTAACGGTTCTCTCTGTTGACTCAATCGCTAAGATAAGGAGAAAAAAGATGTTGCCATAAAAATCGCATGGCATGTTACCGCGCTGAAAAAAAACCTTCCGATTCTTGAAAATCACGTAAAAAAGGTTAATATTTCGGCCTTCCGGATCACCTGATGTATAAGTAATAGAGATATCCCCTTTTTTATATTGAAAACGTTTATTATAGCATATTCCTGAGATGACGACACCTGTATCGGAGAGATAGACAATGCATTCAGTATCAATCATAGGAGCTTCGGGCTATTCCGGCGCTGAGCTGACAAGGCTTCTTCTTCATCATCCACGGGTCGAACTTCAGGTGCTTTATGCTTTTTCCCAGGCAGGAAAACGTGTTTCGGATCTCTATCCCTCCCTTTCCTGTGAAAAGACATACCAGCCGTACGACGGAGAACAGGTGAGTGATATTTATTTTCTTGCCCTTCCCCATGGTGAAGCACTTCAGTTTGTCCCGCCTCTTTTGGCGGCAGGAAAAACAGTGATCGACCTTTCCGGCGACTTCAGGCTGAAAAATCCGGTTGAACATGAGCAGTTCTACAAACAAGCCAAATCATCCGAAGCTGTGCTGACCTATGGGCTTGCTGAACTTTTTCGTGAAGAGGTCATCAAGGCAAAGGCAATCAGTAATCCAGGATGCTATGCGACAAGCATCATACTTGGTGTGGCTCCCCTTTTTCTTGGTACAGAAAGCTCAATAAAGGTTCGTGCAATCAACTGCACCTCTACTTCCGGTATTTCCGGAGCTGGGCGCAGCAGCAAGACGGAGTTGTCGTTTTCGGAAATGAGTGAAAATGTAAGGGCATACAAGGTAGGATGCCATCAGCATACCCCTGAAATCATGCAGGCTCTCGGTACTTCTGCCATCAGCCCGTCGTTTGATTTTATCTTTACACCTATGATCGGCTCTCTGGTGAGGGGGATATACAGCATTCTTAACGTTCAGCTTGAGAGCCCCGCAGACTCAGAAAAGATCAAGGCGCTGTACAATGATTTTTACAAAAACGCACCATTTGTCAGGGTCCGCGACACGATGACCGAGGTAAAACATGTTACCCATACAAATTATTGTGATATCCATATTGCTCATTCAACAGCAAACGGTTCGCTGGTCATCGTCACTGCTCTTGACAACCTGCTGAAAGGCGCTGCAGGGCAGGCCGTCCAGAATATGAACCTCATGCTTGGTTTTGGTGAAACGACTGGATTATCCTTATAATTTTATAACAATTAACGTCATACACTGCATTGGAGAAAAACCGTAAAGGGCTTAAAGTCATCCGTGAGCTTTCTGCTGTAACTCCCTGGCCGGCATCGGTCACCCCTATGTCGGCGGACTCAGACGGAACTCATGGGTTCTGGCCTGCAGGTTTTACTGCGGGTTCTGTTTCTGCGGCCATAAAATATGACCGAGCAGATCTTATGCTGCTTGTTGCAAAAGCTCCCTCAAGCGCAGCAGCACTCTTTACCCGGAACCTTTGCTGTGCCGCTCCGGTAATGCTTTCCCGTGAGCACCTGCAGCGTTCCCGCTCCCTGGTTCGTGCCATTATCTGCAACAGTGGTAATGCCAATGCAGCCACTGGTGAAAAAGGCATGGATGACGCCCTGGCCATGGCTAATGCCATAGCACGAGAACTTGCCGTAAAACCTGAAGAAGTTCTTGTAGCATCAACCGGCGTCATCGGCCAGCTTTTGCCCATGGAAAGAGTGCTTGGCGGTATTTCAGCTATCCCCTGCAGCCTCCAGCATGATTCAGGCATTGATGCTGCCATGGCCATAATGACTACCGATACCTTTCCCAAATTTTTTACTCTGGAACTTCAGCTCTCGGCCGGGAGTGTCCGTCTGAGCGGTATAGCCAAAGGGTCAGGTATGATAAGCCCTAACATGGCGACCATGCTTGCATTTCTTGCAACTGATGCGGCTATATCGCCCGCACTGCTTCAAAAAGCATTGAAAGAGGCAAATCGTAAAAGCTTCAACGCCATTACTGTCGATGGTGATACAAGCACAAACGATATGGCAGCTATCCTTGCCAGCGGCACCGGTCCTGAAATCAAGGCACACAGCAGCGATTTCACTCTTTTCTGCGAAGCGCTTGAGGCGTTGATGACCTTTCTTGCCAAGCTCATTGTTATTGACGGGGAGGGTGCCACAAAACTTGTCGAGGTTACCGTCGAAGGGGCCGCCAATGACCGGGATGCCGAACTTGCAGCAAGAACCATAGCCCAGTCCAGTCTTGTCAAGACCGCCATTCATGGCGAAGATGCCAACTGGGGAAGAGTTATTGCTGCAGCGGGTCGCTCTGGAGCACTCTTTAATCAGGAAGAGCTCGAACTGTATTTTAACGATCTTTGTATTTTGAGACCAGGTCTCATTGCTGACTTCTCTGAAACAGCTGCTTCAGAGATTATGGCAAAAGATTCCTATACTATTACACTCCATCTTGGTTGCGGCCAGGGACGAGCAACCGTGTGGACCTGCGACTTGAGCAAGGAGTATGTCGACATAAACGGAAGCTACAGAAGCTGATACTTCCTTTAACAATCAAGAGCAATTTTTCCGCAATGGACACTGTACCGTGCAATGAACTGAATCCGGCAAGAAAAGCCCCCCATTCCGCTATCGGGCCTGTGCTTATTGAAGCCTTGCCTTATATCCGCAAGTTCGAAGGCAAAACCTTTGTCATTAAATATGGCGGTGCGGCCATGAAGGACGCCTGTCTCAAAAACAGTTTCGCCCAGAACGTCACCCTTCTGCGTAAAGTCGGCATCAAGATTGTTCTGGTGCACGGAGGAGGAGACGCTATAACAAAAACGGCTGAAAAACTTGGCCTTGCCTCTCGTTTCCTTCATGGACGCAGGGTAACAGACAAGGAGATGATCAATGTCATCCAGATGACTCTCGCCGGTAAAGTCAACCAGGATATTGTCCAGTTGATCAGCGAACATGGAGGCAAAGCTGTAGGCGTTACAGGACTCGATGCCGACACCATCAGGGCTGTACCACACCCGAATGCTGAAACTCTTGGCCTTGTCGGAGAGGTGGAACAGATCAGCACTGTCTATATCGATTTACTTTGCCGGGCCGGACTGATTCCTGTCATTGCTCCGATTGGATTCGACGACAAAGGCAATATCTACAATATTAATGCTGATGATGCGGCAAGCAGTATAGCTATTGCACTGAAAGCTGAAAAACTTATCTACGTCAGTGATGTCGAAGGCATTCATGTCGGTGAAAGAATCCTGAAAACCATCTGCAAAGCTGAAGCAGCTGATTTTATCGAACAGGGTATTATTTCCGGAGGAATGATCCCGAAAGTACTCTCTGCATTCAAGACACTGGATGAAGGAGTCAGAAAAATTCATCTCATTGATGGAAAATCAACTCATTCGCTTCTGCTCGAAATATTCACACATGAAGGGGTCGGCACCCAGTTTATTTCAGAACAGGACAGTGAACAATCCCAAAACAGATAATGGAATGGAAGAAGTTCAAATAAAAAAAGTCCCGGGAAAACGGGATTTTCTCGGCTTTACCGCTCTTGATGGCAGCAAAATTATAGAGTTGTTTGATTACTCCCTCTTTATCAAGAAAAAGAGAGCTGAAAGCCCTTCCCTGTCGGGGTTTCTGCCGCTGAGAGACAAAACCGTTGCCATGATCTTCAGCAAGCCCTCACTGAGAACACGGGTTTCATTTGAGATCGGTATTCATGAGCTCGGTGGATATGCCATCAACCTCGATGGTCAATCAATAGGACTCGGTTCACGCGAGTCCGTCAAGGATGTTGCACAGCTTCTTTCCCGCTATAATGACGCCATTGTTGCCCGTCTGCATGATCATGCCGTCATCGAAGGGCTTGCAGAAAATGCATCTGTTCCGGTCATCAATGCGCTGACCGATCTGTCGCATCCCTGTCAGATCCTTGCTGATGCGTTCACGCTCTACGAAAAATCCTTGTGGCATGAGGGAATCAAGGTTGTCTTTGTCGGTGACGGCAATAATGTCGCCAATTCATGGATAGAGCTGGCCGGCTTGCTCCCCTTTCACTTTGTCGTTGCATGTCCGGAAGGATACACACCGGACAAAGCAGTGCTTGATGCCGCCAGGCAGAAGGGTATCAGCCGCATCGAGATTCTCCATGATCCAAAAGAGGCTGCCGCCAATGCCGACGTGCTCTATACCGATGTCTGGACCAGCATGGGGCAGGAAAAGGAGGTCGAGGAACGCATGAGGATATTCTCGCCCTTTCAGATCAACAATGCCCTGCTTGCAGAGGCAAAACCCGGTGCGGTTGTGATGCACTGCATGCCGGCACACCGTGGTCAGGAGATAAGCGCTGAGGTTATGGACGGTCCGCATTCCATCATTCTTGATGAGGCTGAAAACCGCCTTCATGTCCAGAAAGCGCTGCTTGTCAAGCTTCTGAACCATGAAGAGTACCGGAAATTTCATCTGACCCACCGGCTTCTGAATGCTGCCAGAAAAATCAGGAGCTGAAGGATGGAACGACGATGAACAAACATGCACGACAACTGAAAATCAGGGAAATTCTTCAACAGAACAGTGTCAGCAATCAACATGACCTTCTGCAGCTTCTCCGGGATTCCGGTATGGCGGTTGCCCAGGCCACCCTTTCGCGTGACTGCGCCGAACTCGGCATTATCCGCACTCGATCAAACGGCATCTATAAAATGCTCTGTCCTGATGATGATGCCGACAAAATTATCAAGGGTCTCGTAGGAATTGAAGTGCTTTCAATCAACTCCAATGAAAGCTGTGTGATTATCATGACCCTCCCGGGCCGGGCTCATGGCGTCGGCTCATGGCTCGATCAAAAGAAAAGCCCGCTCATACTCGGCACAATCGCCGGAGATGACACGGTTCTTGTTATTCCGACTTCAATACTGAATATTTCAGCTTTGAAATCATATATTCATAAAAATCTTTCTAAAAAATGAAAATTCATTATAACGCATGAGTAAGGAAAAAATTGCAATAGCCTATTCCGGCGGACTCGATACCTCCATCATGATCAAGTGGCTGAAGGACAAGTATGATGCCGAAATCGTCGCCGTAACCGGTAATCTGGGCCAGCAGAAAGAGATTGAAAACCTCGAGTCGAAAGCGATCTCGACCGGAGCTTCAAAATTCCAGTTTATCGATCTGCGCAAGGAATTTGTTGAAGAATACATCTGGCGTGCACTGAAAGCAGGAGCCCTCTATGAGGATGTCTACCCGCTTGCTACCGCACTTGGCCGCCCTCTGCTTGCAAAAGCACTGGTCGATACCGCACTCGCCGAAGGATGCACCATGCTTGCACACGGCTGCACCGGAAAAGGAAATGACCAGGTACGGTTTGAAGTGACCTTCGCCTCACTTGCACCGCATCTTAAGGTACTTGCTCCCCTGCGTGAATGGGAATTCACCTCAAGAGAGGCTGAAATTGCCTATGCCCTTGAACACAACATTCCGGTCTCTGCCACCAAGAAAAGTCCCTACTCCATTGATGAAAACATCTGGGGTATCAGTATTGAGTGCGGTGTGCTTGAAGATCCGATGGTTGCACCTCCCGAAGATGCCTATCAGATCACAACCTCTCCTGAAAATGCACCGAATACTCCGGCGGTTGTTGATATCGAGTTTGAAAAAGGCATTCCGGTCGCCCTTGACGGCAAAAAGATCAGCGGCCTTGACCTCATCATCCGCCTGAACGAAATCGGCGCAGCCAATGGTGTCGGACGTCTCGATATGATCGAGAACCGTGTTGTGGGGATTAAATCACGCGAAATTTATGAGGCTCCGGCGGCAACCATTCTGCACTTCGCACATCGCGAACTTGAACGCCTCACGCTTGAAAAAACCGTTTTCCAGTACAAAAAGAACATCAGTCAGGACTACGCAAACATCATCTATAACGGACTCTGGTTCTCGCCAATGAGAAAAGCGCTCGATGCCTTTGTAGATGAAACACAAAACCCGGTAACGGGCCTTGTCCGCCTGAAGCTTTATAAGGGCGGCGTCTCCCTGCTTGGCAGAAACTCCCCGTACTCGCTCTATAACGAGGAACTTGCCACCTACACAGAAGCCGATACCTTCAATCATAAGGCTGCTGCAGGCTTTATCCATCTTTATGGACTTGGTCTGAAAACATTCAGCCAGGTACATTCCGTGAAATAGTACACGCCCTTTGTCAGTAAAACGCGCAGGCAGCTTTCTTGGTCTGCGCGTTTTTTGTTAATCACTCTGCAGAAACACTCCCCTACAGTAAAAAAATCACAGCATCCGCCAGATCATCGCTTGTATGGGCGTCGATGAATGCCGATATTACCCGTTACAACAAAACCTTTTAACAAAAGGAAAAAAGCAATGAACAAACAAGCCGTCACTATGCTGGCGCTTCTTTCGCTCACCGCCGGCGCATACATGACTGGTTGCAGCCCGACCGTAAAGATAGAAGCTCCCGATAAACCAATTGTGATAAACATGAACATCAAGATTGATCACGAAATCAGGATCAAGGTCGACCGTGAGCTTGACTCCCTGCTTGACACTAAAAAAGGCTTATTTTAACCAGGAGGAACGGAACAATGAGAACTCTACAATCGATAGCAATAAGGGCATCGGTGCTCATAATGCTGATTATGGGTTTGGCGGCAAGCGCCTTTGCGCTTGACCTTGAAACTGCCAGAACGAAAGGACTTGCAGGTGAGGTTGACAACGGCCTTCTTGCTGCTCCTCCAGGAGCTGCAGCTGACGCAAAGGAATTGATGGTAACCATCAATAATTCCCGCCGCGCAGAGTATGCAAAAGTAGCAGCAAAAAACAATCTGACACTTGATGTCGTCGGGAGTATGATGTTCCAGAAAATCTACACCCGTCTTCCTGCAGGCACATGGGTGCAGATCGAGGGAAAATGGACAAAGAAAACTCAGTAAACCAGCAAAAAAAGGTCTTCTTGACAAGGCTGCTCCGCATCCTGTTTGCTCTGCTTCTGCTGCTGGCGCTTCTTCCGGCGTCAGCATGGTTTTTGTTCCCCTGGTATGCGCAATCGATGGCGGATCGTGCCCTTGAGGGGAAACCATTTCACATTGAAATTTCCGGAGCAGGACTGCCGGGCTTTTCAGGTGCAAGCTTTCGCAAGATAAAGGTGACCTTCACCACGCCGCCAGATGGTTGCGGTGATGCTGCCACCTATTCTCTCTCACTGGCCGATGTATTGCTCTCCTGGCATTTCAAAAATAACAACACTCCTGGTGCCGGAACTTTCCTGCCAAACGTTCTCAATGCGACATTCACGATCGAAGCAGATTCGCTCAATCTGAAACCGGAAACTGAAGAGTTTGCTTTCAGCGACCTCAAACCTGAAATAACAGCGAACATCGACATTTCGCGCAATCAGGCCTTCAAACTCTCTTTCAGACCACTCCTGGCAACCTACCCGATCGACAGTGCAATCGTTACCCGGGAAAAGCTTCGCCTTGAAGGAGTCAGATTCAACGTGCGGCTGAGCGCCGAAAACAAATGGCAACAGCCATTGGATACGCTGCATGTTGCAAAGCTTTTCAGCGATGGAAACCAGAGCCCTGTCGGCAATTTCAAAGCCCTCTTCAGTTCAAAACGCAATCCCCTTAACCCTTGTACCATAACGCTTACCGACTGCTTGGTGGAGCTGTTTCACTGGAAAGCCTCAACAGAGAGTATTGAATACGACCTGAAAGAAAAGAGCTCCCGCTTCTCCCTCCGCCTGGCGGAAATCCCGCTTGCAGAGCTCCCGGGCTTCAAAGGCAGCAGCAGCACTCCCTTTGCCACTGGCAGGATAAGCGGGCTCATACCCGTTGAATTCCAGGATTCAACCGTGAACGTGCGTAATGCTGTTATCATGGCCGGTAAGGATACAAGACTTCTCTTCTACAATAAAGAACAGAAACCATGGCTTTCACTTGATTTCGGGATTGGAGAAGTAGCGAAAAATCTCAATGCAAGCGTAATACTTAACAGCCGGAACAAAAAGCTTTCGGGACTTGCCATGAGCGACCTGTCGGCATCAGTGCTTGGCGGAACTGTCACGTCAACACCTGTCAGTTTTGACCCGTCAGCCAACACAACCCGGTTGACCCTCAGGCTGAACAGGATAAACGCACTTGATCGAGTGCGTCTGCACGGTGATTTCAAGGGCTCACTTAATGGCACGATAAGCGGAACGATTCCGCTTGTCATCGCAAAAAAAGGATTCTCCATCCATAACGCGCATATTCAATCCCCTGGAGGCGGCAGGGTAACCTTTGCTCCACCCTCGATACAGAAAAGTGCGCAGGAACGCATTTTCGGCACGCAGAAACCAGATGCAGACTATACCTTCAGCGAACCGGATCTTGTACTCAACCGTTCATTAAACGGCACTGCCACCATCAGCTTCAACCTGAAAAAACTCTTGCGGAAAACCGACGGAGGAGAAATGCTGCTCCTTTCACCCAAAGGCACGCTCATGCTTGGCCATAACCGCACGAACATGAATACTGTCGCCCTTTCGGATTTCAGTGCGGGATTTCTGGATGGCACCGTCGCTATCGGCCATATCGATTATGATATGGCAAAAAAAGAGGGGGAAACCATGCTGCAGGTCAACAATATTCCTCTGCAGAAACTGCTTGACATGCAGGGAACAAAAAAAATATATGCGACAGGCAACCTGAGGGGAAACATCCCGGTGAAAATGAAAAACGACGTATTTGAAATCAGGGATGGAGGAATGAACGCCGAACAGTCAGGACAGATCATTTACGCCACTACCCCTGAAGAGCGGGCTGCTGCAAATCAGGGGCTTCGCACCACCTATGAGGCGCTCTCAAACTTTCTCTACGTTCATCTGGTCTCCTCAATCAATATGGCCCCTGACGGCAAATCGATCATTACCATCCAGCTCAAGGGAACCAACCCCGACTTTCAGAACGGACGACCTATCGAACTGAACCTCAACGTCGAGCAGAACCTGCTCGACCTCATGCGCAGCCTCTCCATCTCTACGAACGTTGAACAGGTCATCTCCGAAAAAGCCCTTCAGCTTCAGAAAAAATAGGTTTCAGCCAACACGTTTATCCGGCAATGCCTGTATCGGGCTCAATTGTTGATCTGTTGAAGCATAAACTCCTGGCTTCATCAGGGGAACATCAAGCTTTATCGCACTGTTTTCTGTCAATGCCTTGAGTGAAGCGATCTTCAGAACGTTCACCATGCTCAAACATTCCTGACGGAAATGTGTTGTTAAGGGCTAACAAAAAAAGAAGTATTTCAAGAAATGGTGCCTCATATCATTCCTCATGAACAATGGTATGCCGGTGCATGGTCGATGTCCGGCATATTCGCGTCAAATTGCCGACGGCAGTTTCGAGCTTGTCGTACGGAAAGGCAAGAAGCAGGTCATCGGGCCCGAGAGAGAGCCCGGCATTACCACCGGTATCTCCAAGCGTGAACGTCGGTTGTCCGGTTCTCATGACATAGCTTGAAACCATCTCGCAGGTCGATCCCCCGGCGATTCCATGAACCAGTTCGCCGCTGTCAAAGCCGTAAGCCCTCAGGATGTGCTGTCCCTGAAAAGGCTTGCAGACGATCAGAACCACATCCGGCCGAAGGGTATCATCATTCATGGCAGAAAGAGGCCCGACGATCTGCGCTTCAAACTCTCCATCTTCAAACGGCATGGTCGATGCGAGAGAACAGCGAAGAGCTTTCATCGTTCCGAACAGTTTCCCGTCACCGATCATGAATTTTTCTGCAACCTCGAGAGGCAGAAGGCTTCCGAAACCGGCCGCTATTGCACCGCCACCGCAAAGCTGATGCTCCCTGGTCGTATAGAATGGGCCTGCGCCCCTGAGGCAGTCGCCCCACATGGCACAAAGAAATGATTTTGGAGTTTGCTCCCCTGATGAGGCTCCGAATTTTTTCACCCCTTCGGGCAGATCACTGAGCGAAGTAACAAATTTGACCGCTATCGGATTGCAGGCAAGTCCTTCGCTCTCTACAAGTGTTTTCGATAATTGCTCTGGAGTCATGGTTCACTCTTGAATCGTTACTGGCGTGTTAACCGGACATCCGGCATTTAACTGGAGTATACTAAAATTGACAAACATCGCGGAAAAAAGGGGAAATACCCCGCATGTTCCGATAACGGAAAATATTGATCTCAATAGTCGGTTGTTTGATGGGTCATAAAAGCGCGAATAGGAAGGTTTTTTTAGTCAATCAACTGCAATAATCTTTATCCCTCTACCTCAACTTATTCGATACAGTCGCTGCGGATGTATTGGGGTTGTTAACCTTTGTTGGGGTAGATATCGAGCTTGTCGTCACCTGAGGGAACAAGGAGGTTTGTGGCTTCCGGCGTACCGGCTTCAAGCCACTTTTTCCAGTGGTTTGGGCTCAAGAATGACCGGCATCCGTCATGGACGAACCTTTCACCCTGGCATAGAAAGTAGCTGCAGGATGCTTGACGAGCGTTTTATTGAGGTCAAGGGAGACATCCTCAAAGTCTTCGGCAGGAGAGGGAAATCCGGCGGAAATCCCGGTACCCGCAAGCGGGAGCTCAAGGCTTGTGGTCAGGTCGGCGGTGTAGAAGTCGAGCACCGGACCGGAATGGATTTGTGAAAGCTTCATAAAATAGTACGCTGTCCTTTTTCTTGAATATGCATTCGAGAAATGAACTGGCCAAAAGGTTTGAGCATGATTGATCAGCAATCAGCTTCCTGGCAATGTCCGGACTTTCCCGGAAATCTTTTTGCATGCAAGGCATCAGCTCAAAGCAATACGGTAAAATTTATTATTTTGCGGGCAGATTATTCCTACAACAACTGATATTCTCTTATGAGCAGCAAAAAAGAATTACTCTGGCAGAGCCGGTTTTCCCTACCTTTTGACCGCGATGCGCTCCTGTTCTCATCGTCGGTTCATGTCGATAAAAAGCTCTATCGTGAGGATATTCAGGGCTCAATTGCCCATGTCACCATGCTGGCCGAGGAAAATATTGTCAGTCAGGAAGAGGCTGAGCAGATTATTGCGGCACTCAGGGAGATTGAGGTGGAGCTTTCGAACGGAGATGTTGTTCCGCACTGGGAGGACGAAGACATTCATACCGTCATTGAGAACCGGCTGAAGGAAAAGATAGGAGCGGTCGCCGGCAAACTGCACTCCGGCAGAAGCCGGAACGATCAGGTTGCAACCGATACCCGTCTCTATATGCGCCGCCAGATTGTTGAACTGCAGGAATCTCTTGGCGGACTTCTGAAGGTTCTTGTGGAAAAAGCGGAAACATACCGCGAAACCATCATTTTCGGGTATACCCATCTGCAGCGTGCCCAGCCAATATCCGCAGGCCATTATTATCTTGCATGGTTCAACATGTTTATCCGTGACCGCCAGCGGCTTGGTGATCTCATGAAAAGGGTTAATATCTCCCCTCTTGGCGCAGCAGCCTTTGCAGGCAGCACTCTGCCGCTCAATGCTGAAAGAACTGCCGTTCTGCTTGGTTTTGACGATCTTTTTTCAAACAGCATCGATGCGGTCAGTGACCGCGACATAGTCATTGAGTTCATCTCCGACTGCTCCATGATCATGATGCACCTGTCACGGTTCTCCGAGGATCTGATTCTCTGGAGCTCCTACGAGTTCGGCTATCTTGAGATCAGCGATGCCTTCGCAACAGGATCATCAATCATGCCGCAGAAAAAAAACGCCGATATTGCCGAGCTGGTGAGGGGTAAAACGGGAAGGGTATACGGGAATCTGATGGCCATGCTGACCATCATGAAAGGGCTGCCCCTCTCCTATAACCGTGACATGCAGGAAGACAAGCAGCCTCTGTTTGACAGCGCAGAAACAACAACAGCTTGTGTGAATATTTTTGCCAAACTGCTTGAGCATACTTCACTCAAGGAGGGACGTCTGGCCAAACTGACCGGTGAAGATCTCAGCCTTGCTACAGAAATAGCAGAATACCTGGTACGCAAACAGATTCCTTTCCGCGATGCCCACCGCATTACCGGCAAAATAGTAACCTGGAGCATCGCTTCGGATATTACACTGCCAAACATCCCTGTTGAAAAGTTCAGGGAGTTCTGCGAAATTATTGATCCGGATATCTACGACTGCCTCAAGGCAGACATGAGTGTGAACTCAAAAAAAACACATGGGAGCTGTTCTTTTGACTCGGTTGCACTCCAGATCAGCAAGGCCAGAAAAGAGCTCTAACGCAATGCCGGCAGGGCTCGGGCAGCCGGTTTTCCAGCCTCGATTTCTGCCAGATCCGCAACAACAGAGGCTGACTGGTTGAGCACCGCGTCCTTGCTCAGCTCATTCTTTGCGTCCGGCCCTTTCACCCACTGCTTCTCAATCCTGTTTATTGTTTCCGTTTCAGATTTGACGGCTGAATCCTGAAGAGAAACCGCCTTCTTTTTGCGTATCTGGTCAAGGGTACCGATATCCTTGAGATAGCTCTGGTAGAGAGGGTTGCTCAATGACCGTTCCTGAAATTTTTGCCGGAGCAGATTGATTTTTTCCGGACTGATCTCTGCTGTGGGTTTATAAAATGATGGCGTGATAATGCTCCATGGCAGACTGCTGGTATAGGTATCTTCACCAATTGCTGCTGTATTGATCATGGAGGGCATGATAATATCAGGCTCCACCCCCTTATGCTGTGTGCTTTCTCCGGAAATCCGGTAAAACTTTGCAACGGTGAGCTTGATCTCTCCAAGATAAGGCCGCTTTTCAACAATGGATGAAGGTCTTGAAAGCTTGATGAGACTTTGAACCGTTCCCTTCCCGAATGTTCTCTCGCCGATGATAACACCGCGGCTGTAATCCTGGATTGCCGCAGCAAAAATTTCGGAGGCCGATGCGCTGTAACGATTGACCAGCACGGCAAGTGGTCCACTATACTGTACCCGACTGTCTTCGTCCTTGAGTACATCTTTTCCTCCTGCTGAGTCGCTGATCTGCACGACAGGTCCGCTTGGAATAAATAGTCCTGAAACGTTTACGGATTCTTCAAGCGAACCGCCGCCATTATCACGAAGATCAATGATGACGCCATCGACATGCTCTGCATTCAGTTCGTTCAGAATGCGTGCAACATCACGGCTGGTGCTGTTGTAGTTGCCGCTGTTCTGCTGCTGAGCTTCGAAATCGAGATAAAATGATGGTATGGTAATAACACCGATTTTCCTGGCATTCAGCTGGATAATTTTTTTCTGTGCAGCCTGTTCCTGCAGGTTGATCTTGTCGCGCACAAGTTCGACTGTTTTTTCAGGCCCACGCCCGCCCTGGCTTGCCGGGAGGATTTTCAGGCGAACAATGGTACCTTTCCTTCCGCGGATAAGCTTTACAACATCATAGATCCTCCAGCCTGAAACATCAACAACAGCCGCACCTCTGCCCTGACCGACACCAATAATTTTATCCCCTTTTTTCAACAGATTGCTTTTGAGTGCCGGACCTCCGGGAATAAGCTCATTGACAACGGTATGCTCCCCTTCTGTCTGCAGTTTGGCGCCGATTCCCTCAAGCGAACGGCTCATATCAATCTGGAAGTTATCAAACTCATCAGGAGAGAAATAGCTTGTATGGGGATCGAACGATGTTGTTAATGCATAGGTATAGGCATGAAAGGCATCTTCGGGTTTCTGACGGTTCAACAGGTTCAATCTGCTGGTAAAGGTTTTTGCAAGAGCTGCGCGAATGGTCTTGGTTTTTTCTCCTGAATACTTAAGGTTAAGCCACTGATATTTCAGCTCTTTTCTCCACAAATCGGTCAGTTGAAGCATGTCAGAAGGCCAGGGATCATTCTTGCGGTCAAGATCAAGGGTCTCCGGGGTTGAAAAGTTCAAATGCACGGTATCTGCCGCAGCCTTCATATACCGCATTTTCTCTTTGGCGCGTTTGAGAAAAAGGTTATAAATATCAAACCCGACAGTAGCCTTGCCGGCAAGAAATTCATCATCCATCTTGTTTGCGTACATCATCCTGAGGCGCTCAATATCACTGGCCAAAAAATAGCTTTTACTGCCGTCAAGATTGTCGATATAACGGTTAAAGATCTGCTGAGACAACGAATCATTGACCGACACCTTCCTGTAATGGTTCTGTAAAAGGTATTGGCTGATGTAGGTGCCCGCATCTGTTTCTGCAGTGGTCGGTTTGAGGGCAGTTTCTGACTGAACTGACGGGGTTTGCCGGGAATTTACGGCAAACAGGGGAACAATGCTTCCCGATGCGATAATAAAAAAAAGAAAGAGACTTTTTCTAAGCATTGTCGTGCAGGAAAATTTTATGAATACACCCAGACGGAGGCCGGCGGAATATTTTTCATAACAAACCGCCTTCTGACTTTACTCTGGAAATTAACTTCACCAAGGGGATTATTGAGACCATACGTGTACATGACACACCACTTAAGCAGGCCATTGCTGTAAAGCGTGTTTATGATGGGAATGAATGATGATTTAAATGGATTGTTGATAAGTGGAATTGAAAGCACCAGACCGAAACCCTTATCAACTTTTTTTAACTGCTCCAATGCACATGAATTGATGGTTTTCAAATGAGGATAATTTTGCCGAAGCAGAGCGCAGAATTCCTTATCAATTTCAACCAATAGCGGGTTCAAGCTTGAAATATGTTTGGTGATTGCTCCCGTTCCAGCACCGATCTCAATAACGGGTGTCTGATCTAACTCTTTAATTGATTTAAATATAGCCTTTGCTAAAAACTCTGAAGAGGGTATGACGGAACCAATACTCTGGGGATTTCTTAGATATTTTTTTAGAAACAGTATCTTTTTACGCATGTACCTTACCTGATGTTTTATATTTTTTTACCTGCCGAATCACCTTCTTCATCTTTTGACTCTACGGATTCAACCACCTTGTTGAATTCGTTTTCAAGATCACTCTGTGCTTTTTTGAACTCCCTCATCCCTCTGCCGATTCCTCTGGCCAGTTCAGGAAGTTTTGAAGGGCCGAAAAATAACAGAACAATAAACAGAATAAGTAACAGTTCTTGACCACCAAGTCCAAACATGGTCACCCCCTTCGACGTTTACATTCCAATAAAACTGTTCCAGCCGGTTACGCGTATCTTCATTCTTGTTAATTACTACGTACACCGGTTGAATTTCTTTCAATAAACCTTAATTCAAGGATGGTAAAGTCCGGGTTACTGTCTGCTTCTGGCTTGCCTTCAAGACTGCAAGATCTGAAACAACGGCCGCCGACTGATTGAGCAACACATCCTTGTTCTGGTTTTTGGTCGAATCCTGATTCTGCACCCACTGCCCCTCAATCTGCTTTATTCTCTCCATTTCTGATTTAAAAGCTGAATCCTGAAGAGAAACAGCCTTCCTTTTACGGATCTGGTTCAGGGTATACAAGTCATGAAGATAGCTTTGATAGATGCGGTTCTTCAATGACCGTTCCTGCTGCTTTTGGCGGAGCACAACGATCTCTTCCTGACTGACTTCTGCGGTCGGGCGATAAAATGACCGTGAAAGAGTGCTCCAGGGCAGGCTGCTGCTGTAAGTATCCTCACCCACCACAGAAGTATCGATCATTGATGGCATGACAATATCGGGCACAACCCCTTTGTGCTGCGTGCTGCCTCCGGAAATACGGTAAAATTTTGCAATGGTGAGCTTGATCTGGCCAAGATCAGGTGGTTTTCCAAAAAAATTAAACGGCCTTGTAAGTTTGATGATACTTTGAACAGTTCCCTTCCCGAACGTTCTCTCGCCGATAACAACACCACGGCCATAATCCTGGATAGCAGCAGCGAAAATTTCGGATGCAGAAGCACTGTAACGGTTTACCAGCACAGCAAGCGGACCGCTGTACAGGACTCTGCGATCTTCATCCCTGAGTACCATTTTTCCGCCTGTTGAATTGCTGATCTGCACGACAGGACCGGTTGGAATAAAAAGTCCGGTGACCGCTACGGACTCTTCAAGCGAACCACCGCCATTGTCACGAAGATCAATGACTATGCCGTCAACATGTTCACTGTTGAGTTCATTTAAAATACGGGTTACATCACGACTGGTGCTGTTGTAATTGCCTGTATTCTGCTGCTGACCTTCAAAATCAAGATAAAATGACGGTATGGTAATCACGCCGATTTTTTCACCGTTCTGCTGAATAATGCTTTTCTTTGCAGCCTGCTCCTGCAGGTCAACTTTGTCGCGCTGGAGCATAACTATTTTTGCAGGGCCTCGCCCGCCCTGACTTGCAGGAAGGATTTTAAGGCGGACCAGGGTGTTTTTCTTTCCACGAATCAGCTTTACCACATCATTGATTCTCCATCCGAAAACATCAACAATATCAGCGATCCGTCCCTGACCTACGCCAACAATCTTATCCCCTTTTTTCAGGAGATTGCTTTTAAATGCGGGGCCTCCGGGAATCACCTCGTTAACAACAGTGTATTCGTTTTCTGTCTGCAGTTTGGCCCCGATACCCTCAAGCGAACGACTCATGTCGATCTGAAAGTTTTCAAATTCGTCCGGAGAAAAATAGCTTGTATGTGGATCGAACGATGTTGTCAAGGCATAGGTATAGGCTTGAAAGGCATCTTCCGGCTTCTGGCGGTTCAAAAGGTTCAGGCGGTTTGTAAAGCTTTTTGCAAGAGTTTGCCGAATGGTCTTGACGTTTTCGCCGGAATATTTCAGGCTGAGCCACTGGTACTTCAACTCTTTTTTCCAGAGTTCGGTAAGCTGGCGCCTGTCGGCCGGCCATGCATCGGACTTGCGATCCAGATCAAGAGTTTCTGGCGTTGAAAAGTTGAAGCGTACAGTATCGGCAGTTACTTTCATATACCGCATCTTTTCTTTAGCCCGCTTCAGAAAAAAATTATAAACGCCAAATCCGACATTCGCTTTCCCGGCAAGAAATTCATCATCGATGCGGTTTCCATAAACATGCCGGAGGCTTTCAATCTCGCTTGCCACAAAATAGCTTTTGCTGCCGTCAAGATTATCGATGTAGCGATTGAGTATCTGTTGAGAAAGAGAATCATTGATCACGATCTTCCTGTAGTGGTTCTGCAGCAGATATTGACTTATATATCTGACAGCCTCCCCTTGTGCACCTGTCGGCTTGAGGGTGACGACAGGCACGGCTGGCAAAGAAGCTCCAGCATTTACTGCAAATACCGGTACTGTACTTCCCATCACAACAATCATGAGAAGCAGACTTTTTCTAAACATTATTTTTTCGAGTGATGATTCAAGGGTTAATCGACAGTATTCAAGCTGTTCTTGAATAAGCAAAGTAATATACTTATATTTAGGAACAGATAATCAGGAGTTCAGCGACAAGATATCCTGATGAAAAAATTGCTGCACATAATAATAAATAAACGAAAAGCTTTCAATGGAAAAGACAAAAATCAGTTATAAAGAACTTGGGCTGTGCAACAGCCGGGAACTTTTCAAAAAAGCTGTGACAGGCGGTTACGCAATCCCGGCATACAACTTCAACAACCTTGAGCAGATGCAGGCCATTATTCTCGCCTGTGCTGAAACCAACTCTCCCGTTATTCTGCAGGTCTCTAAAGGAGCCAGAAGCTATGCAAACGAAACCTTGCTGCGCTATCTCGCCCAGGGTGCTGTTGCCTATGCAGAAGAACTTGGCAGCCCTATCCCCATTGTCCTTCATCTGGATCACGGTGACAGTTTTGAGCTTTGCAAGGATTGTATCGATTCTGGATTCTCTTCGGTGATGATTGACGGCTCACACCTCCCGTATGAAGAAAACATTGAACTGACCAAAAAAGTTGTCGCCTATGCACATCAGTACGATGTCACCGTTGAGGGTGAGCTCGGCGTACTTGCAGGCATTGAAGACGAGGTTTCGGCGGCACACCATACCTACACGCAACCGGAAGAGGTTGAGGACTTTGTGGCAAAAACAGGCGTTGACAGTCTTGCCATTTCCATCGGTACTTCACATGGCGCTTTCAAGTTCAAGCCAGGTGAGGATCCAAAAATCCGTCTCGATATTCTTACCGAAATTGAACACCGTATCCCTGGATTTCCTATCGTGTTGCACGGCTCCTCTTCCGTCCCGCAGGATCTTGTAAAGACCATCAATGAGCATGGCGGAAAACTGAAAGATGCGATCGGTATCAGTGAAGATCAGCTTCGCCTCGCAGCGAAATCAGCTGTGTGCAAAATCAATATCGATTCTGACGGCCGGCTTGCCATGACTGCTGCCATCCGCAAAGTGCTTGATGAAAAACCTGAAGAGTTCGATCCAAGAAAATATCTTGGACCAGCCCGTGATGCTCTCAAAAAACTTTACGTCCACAAGATCATCAACGTTTTAGGCTCAAACGGAAAGGCATAATTTTTCAGTTTTAATAAAAAAAGGCGTCTATGGGCGCCTTTTTTTATGTCCAGTCGAGCCTGTGAGAACATTCTCAAAGAAATCTTCAAGAAAATTGAAGAAGGCGGATAGCTGCATAGGCAAGCAATCCACTACCGGTTTCAAGGGCGCGCTCCTCGGGATTGAATGTTGGAGAATGCAGTGTGTTGCTTTTGTCGTGTTCCCGGGTTCCTGTACCAATTTGCCAGAATGTTCCCGGACACTCCTGAAGGTAGTAGGCAAAATCCTCCGCCGTCATGATCGGTTCACTCTCAAGTACATTATCCTTTCCGAGATACTCCGTGCAAATAACCTCTGCCTGTTCGGTAACAGCGGGATCGTTATAGAGTACCGGATAGCCTTTTCTGATTTCCACTTCACCTGCAACTCCAAGTCCTTCTGCAACATGCGAGACCGTCTGTCGAAGCTTCTCCTGGACCACGGAACGTACATTCTCGCTCATGGTTCTCATCGTCCCGGACATGGTTACCTGTCTCGGGATAACATTGGGCGCATTACCGCCATGAATGGATGCTATGGAAACAACAGCAGGTTCATGAGGTGGAACGACTCTGCTGACAAGATACTGAGCTGCAGTAATAATATGAGCCGCAGCAAGTACAGGATCTGCAGCTTTATGAGGCGCCGAAGCATGCCCCCCCTGCCCTGTAACAGTAAAGTACAATTCATCGGCAGCAGCCATGAAGCTCCCTTTGCAAAGCGCAACTTTTCCTGTTTCAACATTGGGAAAACAATGCTGACCGATAATAACTGATGGTTTGAATTGCCTGAAAAGACCAGCATCAAGAAATGGTTTTGCCCCCCCGGGAGCTTTTTCCTCAGCTGGCTGAAAAACAAGAAGCACATCTCCTTCGAGCTGCTCTTTCATTTCAACAAGTATTTTTGCTGCGCCCAGAAGCATTGCCGTATGCATATCATGTCCACACGCATGCATTTTTCCTGATTCCAGGGAACAGAAACCGTGCAAGTTTTCTTCGTTAAGTGGCAAAGCGTCAATATCGGCACGTAACGCGACAACGTTACCCTTGCTGGATTTATGCTCTCCATGAATTACTCCTACAACACCGGTTTCAAGCAGAGGCAGTTCAGGAGTTATGCCGAGTCCAAGAAGATAGTCGGATATCAAGGCTGTGGTCCTGACTTCTTCATAAGAGAGTTCCGGATGGAGATGAATATCCCTGCGCAGGGAAACAATTTCCTGATAAATCTCAGTTGCACGTTCCTGAATCCGTTGGGCAAGTCCGTCAGAGTGTTCGGTTTTCATACATATAATTAATTTTTATAACGACATACAAACATATCGTCACAACAAAACAGCCAGTACCCCTTTTCGCACTGGCATAAGCTGACCTCATACAAACAATTTGCTATCACACTTATCCCTGCTTCGTAATTAAAGCATATTTCATATCAACCGTAGATTTTTTTAAAGAGATACAGAAATATGTATTAGGTGCGGAATGTTGTTGTGTAAAACCTCTTGAAAACCGGTTTAATGTGAGAAACGAAAGCTCAGCATCTCCCCCCATTCATGAAGCTTCAGAACGAATGTAAATATAAGAATTTACTTTTTCATGCGCTCAATAACTTGTGCCCGTTGCCCGCATGATTTATCCTTGAGTGCAATAACAGGTATAACAAAACCCCGTTGGTGTACCGGGGTTTTGCAGAGATTGATCTGTCTTTACATCAGCGTCCGCGATATTCATCACCCTGAACCGGAAGCGATCCGGGGGCCTGATTCTGAATTTGTTCACGACGTTGCGGATCACGATCGCGTCTGTCGCGATCATGCCTGTCACGATCACGTCTTCCACCTTCATCCAGATAGGCGCAACCCGCAAATAATAAAATCATTGCAAATACAACTGCCTTTTTCATGGTTTTCTCCTTGAGATTTATATAATATCAACACCTTAATACAGGTAAGTTTTAACCAACGCCGACAAGCATTAGTTCCTCTTTTTATTAATGATCTTAAGGCTGAATGCGCCAGCATACAGCATAACAGTATGATCATAAATTTGCACTCAAAGATAGGGGCAGCGAACGTATGATCCAGGTAGTTTCAGAACGTATATTTCGTCACATATCCATAAAATGGATGAACTCAAGAGCCTTTTCTCTCAGGTCATCATCTTTTTCCTTGAAAAATGGTGACGTGTAACGGATGACATAGCCATATTTTTCAAGATTTTTTACCAGACGAAAAAGATCATGTGTCTGAAGCCTGAAGGTGATAACGGTACCTTCACCTTCCGGGGCAGCAGGGTACATGCCGAAACTCAGCACGGTTGCATCGTTTTTTTCAAGGGCAGCAATAACCTCCGAGACTTTCAGGTCAGACGACGGCACATCCAGTTCAAGGGTCACTGCCTCTTCACCCAGATGAAAAATTGCAGCAAGACGCTCAAGAAGGAGAACTTTTTCAATAACACCGGCATACCTCCCTTCCATATCAGATACAGGAATGAGAGGGAAAGAAAAGTCGCGTATCCGTGAAAAAATATCGAACAGATGTTCATGGAGTCCGATAATTGCAGCCTTTTCAAGGTTCAACTCTCTCAGAGTGACACCGGGTTTATTTTTTGAGTGCAACAGCAAAAGATCCGTTATTGTCACCATGGAGATGATTTGTTCCTCATGCAGGACGGGTGCGCATGAACACCTTTTTTCCTGCATAAGGACAAGAACCTCCCTGGCTGATGCATCATCTGCAAAAACCGGACAGGTTGTATCAAGATTACTCTTTATATAGTCGGTTAACAGCATGGTTCGATTTTGTTCACTCTTCGTTCGTGCCTCCCGCCTTCAAATTCGGTGGTAAACCAGTTATGAAGACTTTTCTCAATAGTGGCTTTATCGGTGAAGCGCGCAGCGAAACAGATAATATTGGCATTATTATGTTGTCGGGCAAGTATGGCGAATTCCGGATTGCAGGCAACTGCCGCACGAATACCCTTGATTTTATTTGCGGAAATAGAAACACCAATTCCGGTGCCACACAACAGAATTCCTGAATCGTACTCCCCTTCTGCAACTGCCTTGCCGACTTTTCGGGCATAATCGGGATAATCCACCGAATCTTCATTATACGGCCCCATATCGTTGAACTCATAACCATTTTTTTCAAGCCAGTCAGTAACTGTTTTCTTGAATTCAACGCCGGCATGATCACTTCCAACTGCAATTTTCATAATTGATTCAGATTAAATTTACATGATTTTTTTTTTCTGACTGGTACGGGATAAAAAGAGAACCTGACTGTTCACTTTCGGGGATGCATTGTTGATCTTTGAATAGACGCCATCGGCGTTCATCTGCCAGGCCTTGACATTGTCGCTCAGAATCAGATCAAGATCAGATTTGACAAGCTGGATAAACCCTTTATCAAATACCGGAAAGAGGGTTTCAACCCGGTCGTCAAGGTTTCTCGGCATGATATCAGCACTTCCAAGATAGAGCTCTTCTTTTCCTCCATTATGAAAGTAGTATGCTCTGCTGTGCTCAAGAAAACGTCCGATGACGCTGATGACCCTGATATGTTCACTGACTCCCGGGATTCCCGGTTTCAGGCAGCAGATTCCCCGGATTATAAGATCGATCTTAACGCCTTCACCTGATGCGTTGTAGAGCGCACGAATGGTTTTTGCATCCACCAGGGCATTCATTTTCATGATTATTCTTCCCTTCCTCTCCTTCCGGTTCAATTCGACCTCCCTTTCTATCATCTCGATAATCCTTTTCCGGGTATTGATCGGTGAAACAAGGAGCTTTCTGTACTCCGTATGTTTTGAATATCCGGTCAAGGCATTGAACAGTTCCGCAACATCGTTGGCAAGCTGCTCGTTTGCCGTAAAAAGACTGTAATCTGTATATATCTTTCCGGTGGCCGGGTTGTAGTTCCCGGTACCAAGATGGAGATACCGCTTCAGCTTCTGTTGCTCTCGACGAACTATCAAGGTAAGCTTTGCATGGGTTTTCAATCCCGGAAGACCGTAGGCAACATGCGCTCCGACATCTTCAAGTGCACGGGCCCAGACAATATTGTTCTCTTCATCAAACCTTGCCTTGAGTTCAACCAGCACGGCAACCTGTTTACCCTCTTCAGCGGCTTTCATCAATGCCTGGACTATCGGAGAGTTACTTCCAACCCTGTACAATGTCTGCTTGATCGAAAGTACATCGGGATCAACTGCTGCCTGATTGATAAAATCGACAACAGGCTGAAACGAGTCATAAGGATGGTAGAGCAGCTGATCTTTGGCTTTTATGGCGCTGAAAATATCGGTATCGAACTGCTCGGCGATCCGGTTATTGGGTACAAAAGGCTCATCTTTCAAATCCGGACGGTCAATTTTCAGTATGTCCAGAAGACAGCTCATCCCAAGCGTACCATCTATTTCATAGACGTTTCGTTCGGTTACTTCAAGATTTTTCATGAGCAGTTTTCTGACCGAAAGAGGCATTGCCGGGGTAATATCAAGTCTTACAACTTTCCCATAGCGTTGTGAGCGGATTCCCTGTTCAATGGTTTCAAGCAGATCCCCCGCCTCGTCCTCCTCTATTTCAATGTCAGCATCACGGATCAATCTGAAAAGATGTGACTGAATAATCCTCATTTTCGGAAACAGCTGCGCCAGATTGTTTTCAATAAGATCTTCGAGCCAAAGAAGCCTTATGATGCCGTCATCATTAAAACCCTTGATATCATTAAGCCAGAGAAGTCTTGGAAGAATACTCGGAACCTTCACACGGGCAAACTTCAAGGTTTTACTTTCCTCGTCTTCCAGTTCGATAGCAAGGTTCAGCGACAGGTTGGACATGAAAGGAAACGGATGACCGGTATCAAATGCCAGCGGGGTCAGTACCGGATAGATCTCCTTCCGGAAATAGTGACTCAAGGCCCTCTGCTGCTGTACAGAGAGTTCGGCAACTCGAAGGAATACTATGCCTTTATGTTGCAATGCCGGCAGCAGATCATGATAAAAACACTCGTTCCTTTCGCTGAGCTGCTGCAGCACCATCATTCGGATTTTTTCGAGCTGTTCAGATGGGGTAAGGCCATCAATTGTCCGATCCTGAATGCCGGCTTCATACTGATCCTCAATACCGGCAACGCGGATCATGAAATATTCATCAAGGTTTGAACTGAAAATGGAAATGAATTTTACCCGTTCAAGAAGCGGGTGCGCGTCAGGATCAAGTGCCTCTTCAAGTACACGCTGATTGAAATAGATCCAGCTCAGCTCCCTGTTGACATAAAAAGAGGTGTCAAATAGATCCGGAAGCAATTCCCCCTTGCCGTTGTTTTCAGTTCCTGTCGGCATAAAAAGCATCAAAGATTAGCGTTGAATCGAATAATTCCGAGTTCATGAACTGCTCCATCAAGCGGCACATCCCAGGGATCTGCCAGAACCGCATCAACCATCTGCATGCTGAAGGCAAGTCCAATGCGGCATGGGCGAATACCATGAAGCAAAAGCCGATGGAGAAAACGGTCATAAAAACCTTTACCATAACCGACCCGATATCCATTTCTGTCAAAGGCAACAAGAGGCATCAGCACAACATCAAGACAAGATTCATCCACCTTCACAACTGCTTCAGGCTCAGGTTGCCCGAATTGTGCAAGCCTGACAGGGTCTCCTTTTCGATAAGCTGCAGAAAAGAGATCACTCTTCTGTATTACAGGAACCGATAACTCTTTACCCATTGCATCCAATGCTTCAAGAATAGGTACGGTAGAAACTTCTGCCTGTCCCGGAATGGAAAGATAGACATGAATATGACGGGCTGAGATTACTTCAGGCAATGCTTTTACATAACCGGCAATCACCATGCTCATTGCTCTCCTGGTTTCTTCCGGGAGCATCCCTCTTCGAGCTATCATCCCGGCTCTGACGCCTTCTTTTTCAACAGCAATACCTGCATTACCATCCATGGGTTTCCATCGATTCATAGCGGCCAATCAATACTTCATGATACCGTTCAAACAATATTCAAGAGATACTTTACATTATAAAACGTAAAATAATAAAATAGAGTTCTTTCCCTTTATTCCGCTTATTGCGGCACTGCAATTCTCTCATGTCATAATATGCACTGCTCAAATCAGTTATACTAACTCAACAACCATTTCAACAGCATGCAAAGCCTGATCAATCGCAAAACCATTTCACCCGGTGCCATTTATTGTGTCGGAAAAAACTATCCGGAACACGCAAAGGAAATGGAACTGCTTGAGAGTAAAATATTGCAAACCCGGACTGACAATATTTCTGAACCGATTATCTTCATGAAACCCCCAACAGCCCTTGAAACGGATGGAGTTATTGTGATGCCCGCATTTCAAGGCAACCCACTTTCGACAAACATGCATTATGAGGCTGAACTGGTGCTGCTTGTCGGGAAATCAAGTGACGGGTGTACCCTCGAAGAGGCTCCGGACTATATCCGTGGTTACGGTGTCGGCCTCGACATGACGCTGAGGGATGAACAACTTGCTGCAAAAAAAGCAGGGAATCCTTGGCTGAAAAGCAAAGGATTCAGGAAAAGCGCACTGATTTCAGATTTTGTGCCCTTCAATCAACATGACTTTCCTCTTGATATCGAAATATCGCTTGAGCTGAACGGATTACTGGTACAGCATGGTGCTGTATCGGATATGCTGCATTCACCGGCCATGCTTATTCATTATTTGTCGTATCTTTACGGACTGCGCAGCGGTGATCTGATTTTTACCGGAACACCGGCAGGTGTCGGACCGGTGACATCAGGAGATACTTTGAAAGCACTGATTTTCCTGCCTGAGTTTATCGGCCGGGAACGTCAGGAGCTCGCTGAACTGAGGGCAAGGGTTGACTAACATTATAAAATTTAATCAGAGCCATGAGTTATATTTTTCAGCAGGCACATCTTATCAATCCTCTTGAGCATCTTGATCGAACCGGAACAATAAAAGTTTCCGATAACGGAATAATTGAAGCTGTCATATTTGGCAATGAGCCTCTTGAGACATCTTCCCTGGACAAAGTAATTGATATGAGAGGCAAGATACTTGCTCCGGGGCTTTTCGATATGCATTGCCATTTCAGGGAACCAGGTCAGGAATACAAGGAAACACTTGAAAGCGGCTCAAAAGCGGCAGCCGCCGGCGGGTTTACCGGCGTTGCCCTTATGCCGAACACAAAACCCGTTATCGACAGTCCGCTTGGTGTTGCCTATATCCGACATCACAGCGCAAAACTTCCCGTCGATCTTGAGGTAATCGGAGCCATGACGGTTGAAAGCAAAGGGGAACACCTTGCTCCGTTTGGCAAGTTCCATTCTTATGGAGTCACAGCAGTCTCAGATGATGGTTCGGCCATCCAGAACAGCCAGATCATGCGGCTTGCCTTTGAATACGCATCAAACTTTGATCTTCTTATCATTCAGCACTGTGAAGAGCGGTCGCTTACGGTTGGTGCGGTCATGAATGAAGGACTGTTTTCAACAAAACTCGGCCTGAAAGGCATCCCTGACGTCTCCGAAGCTATTATGCTCAGCCGGGATCTTCTTCTTATGCACTATCTTGAACAGCATAAACTGCACGACCCGCTCAGAAGACCCCGTTATCATGTCGCCCATATCAGCACAAAAGCTGCACTTGATCTTGTCAGAAAGGCCAAGCTGGATGGATTGCAGGTTACCTGCGAAGTTACTCCCCATCATTTCACACTCTGTGATGAAGATCTGTTTCATGCTGAGCTGAAAGGTAATTATATCATGAAACCGCCGCTTTCTTCCAGTGAGAATCGTGATGCGTTGCTTGAAGGCCTTGCTGACGGAACTATTGATGCCATAGCAACAGATCATGCACCCCATGCCTCTCATGAAAAAGAGTGTCCATCCGACCAGGCAGCGTTTGGCATCATAGGGCTTGAAACCTCACTCGGCCTGACCATAACGGAACTTGTTGAGAAAAAAATTATCTCCATGACTCGTGCCATAGAACTGCTGTCAGTCAATCCACGAAACATCATGAAACTGAAGCCTGTTCTTTTCTCGCCGGGAGAAGTTGCGAATTTCTCTATCATCGACCCTGATGCACAGTGGAGTGTAACTTCCAGCTCTTTGAAGTCGAAATCGTCAAATACTCCTTTTCTCAACCGTTCCCTGAAAGGAAAGGCTCTGGGTATCTTCCATAAGGGGGTATTTCATGAATCGTCAGTCCAGTAAGAACAATTCCATCAGCAGAAGGCTTGTTTATCGGATATATTTTTATTACTTTCATGTTCATTTTGAGCAGAAATAACAGAACAGCGTCTTAACCTAAAGAACCACCTTACAAGTCATGGCAAAGAAACAATCATTTGCGGATAAAGGCAAAAAAACCGGTACCAGTGATTTCAAGTGTGCCAAAGTTATTTTTTCTGTGAAATCAGAGAAAACCAATGCATGGAAATTTATTGAGAAGAACGTCCGGATCCCAAACGGGGAAAATGATCAAGTGATTCTTGCAAAAGCTATCACTGATTACGCAAAGTAATCATACCGGATTCTTGCCTCGGGGCATCGCGTGATGCCCTGAATCTCTCCCCTCTGCTTTCTCATCTTTTTTCTCCCTTGGACATGGCTGACCATCCCGATAGCCCGCAAACAAACACACCATCAATCTGGTTTAAAGAGTGGTTTAACCATCCCCTCTACCTTGAAGTTTACAGTCACAGGAACAATGATGAAGCGGCAAGCTGTATTCAGACGATTCTCTCCCATACCGGCCTTGAACTGAAAGATCCTGCGTCGCTATCCATACTCGATATTGCCTGTGGGGCCGGACGACATGCCCTTGAACTCGCCCGACTCGGGTACACTGTCACAGGAAATGACCTTTCACCATTTCTGCTTGAAGAAGCCAGAAAAGAGGCGTTAAACAACAAGCTGCAGCTAAAGCTTACTTGTTGCGACATGAGAAATATTCCTCCCTCAGGCCTTTTTGATCTTGTGGTTCAGCTTTTTACCAGCTTTGGCTATTTCGACCTGAAAGAAGATGATTTGTTAGTGCTCAGCAAGGCTTATGGTGCGCTTAAATACGGTGGATGGTATGTTCTGGACCTTCTTAATCCCTCTCCTCTTGCCCGAAATCTGGTTTCTCATTCCAGCAGAACCGTCGGCGACCTTACAATCCTTGAAGAGCGTGCGTTTGATAATGACAGGATTACAAAACAGATTACCATTACCCCTCATGTTGGTGAAACGCTTATTTTTTCTGAGTCGGTCAGGCTTTACGGCAGAGAGGAAATCCAGGTAATGCTTCAGGGTGCCGGTTTTACAGTCGCTGAAATTACAGGCAACTATAATGGCGAACCATTCATTGAAAATGATTCACCAAGGATGATGCTTTTTTGCCGGAAAAAATGAAATTTTTATATGCTTGATCCTGATGAGGGTCCGTCAGTTAAGCATATTTCGGTCCCGATACCATTCGTAAGCGTTCCGAATACTGTGTTCATGGGGCTCATAACGCATATTCAACTCACGTGTGGCCTTGGATGAATCAAAATAGAGATAATGAGAAGCCACCCGGAACATTGACATATTGAAAAGCTTGGATATCCGGTTGTTGTTTTTGTAAAGATCAAGCGCTGACCTTAATATCTTTGCCATCCAGAAAGGGAGGGGAAACAGTACTCTGGGCGCACCTGTTATCCTTGATATCGTATCGGCAAGCATCTTGTAGGAAACGTTTTCACCGCCAAGAATATAACGCTCCCCTGTTTTTCCTTTTTCCATAGCGGCCATTATCGTATCAGCCACAATTTCAACATCAACCACACAGATCCCCCCAAGAGGATAAAACGGCAGTCGTCTGTTATAGATGTCCTTGATAATCCGCCCGGCATTGAAATTGATGTCACCGGCACCAAACACAAAAGCCGGATTAACGATAACACAGTCAAGTCCTTTTTTTATCGCTTCAGCAACCTCAACTTCGGAAAGGTGCTTCGTTCTTGCATACTCAAGGCTTATAGAGTGAAAATTCCAACTGACAGATTCGTCAACAGGCTTTTTGTCGAAGGCAATTCCTACAGCAGTTATTGAACTGACATGAACAAATCTTGTGACTCCGGCTGCAACTGATGCCTGCAGCATATTGCGGGTACCTTCAACATTGATTTTATAAAGGAGTGCATTCTTTTTATCCCCCATATAGGTAAGACCTGCAGAATGATAGACAAGATTTATGCCCTGCAGCGCAGGACCCAGTGAATCCAGATCGGTAATATCACCATAGACAAGCTTGACCTTGTGCAAAACATCAGAAAGTGAGGTTAAATCCGAACTTTTACGGACAAGAATTGAAACTTCATCTTCAGTCGCAGTCAGCTTTTTCACAAGACTTGAACCAAGAAAACCAGTTGCCCCGGTAACAAGGATTTTTTTATTCACCAGTATTGTACTTCAATCAATTAACAATCCAACATTTTTTCCGCTCACCAAAAAGACCACCAGTGGTTACTGACAAGTCCTTCAATCATTATTGTTCAACGGCGGTCTCATCGACAACAATTTTTCCTTCTATTATTTTTTTTCTGATCTCTTCAAGTTGCTGATGATTTTTGAGTCCGATCAATGAAGCATTTTTTTCATTGTACACATAATCCGTATAGCGATCTGCAAGACCGAATACGGAAACACCACCACCCTTGAAACTTCCATCAAGTACCGTTTCCACAGTTTTCAATACAGCCCTGTCAACAGCCTTGGTCATCGTGCTCAGGACAAATCCGGGAGCTACAGATTGCTGATCCCGGTCAGTGCAGATAACAAGCGCTTTGCTCTCTCTTGCTGCTTCGATAACACCAAGCCCGCTGGCTCCTGCTGCCTGATAGATAATATCTGCTCCTTTGCCGTACTGTCCAAGTGCAAGTTCCTTACCCTTGGCAGGATTGGCAAAGGCGCTGCCGGTCATGCCAATATAACCTGAAATAACGTTGACACCGGGATTGATGGAGCGGACCCCTTCAATAAAGCCACTCTCGAATTTTTTGATGACGCTTGATTCCATCCCACCGATGAATCCAACCGTTTTTGTTTTGGTAACCAGAGCTGCAAGTGCGCCTGCCAGAAAAGAGCCTTTTTTCTCTTCGAAAACTATGCCCTGGAGATTTGATGGGATGACAACTTCAGGCTGATGGATATAGTCGATGCAGACGAACTTTTTATTGGGGAATTCTGACGCAATAGCGGTAATATCTTCACTGAAGAGCATGCCTACACCGATAATCAATCCGATATCCGGATCCACTGCCATCTGGCGCAAAGCAGCCTCACGGTCAGCTCCCTCTCCCTGCGGCTCGATAAAAAGAAAGTTTATGCCATGCTTTGCCTTGGCTAATTCCAGGCCGTTATAGGCAGAATCATTGAATGATTTATCACCCCTCCCGCCGACATCAAAGACCAGACCAATCTGCAGCTTGCCATCTGAAGAATCTCCGTTCACTTTTTTTTCTTTGTTTTGCCCGGAACAACCTGCAAGAAAACATAAAAAGCACAGAAACAAAGAAAACGAATGCTTCATCGATTTGCGGAAAAAAGGTTTATCAGACCTGTTAATTTTTTGACGCTGCTAATTTATGAAATAATCGCTCTATTTAAAAGCTGCATATATCGGTAATGGGAGTAATTTGCGCTTATTTTACATCTGCACGATAGTAACATCTGATCATTATGCGCAAATCATCATTGTCGACGGGGCATGCCAGCCTGCTTCTTCATCAGAAGAAAGTACCTTCCTATTCCAATAACCTCTTTAATTTCAATAATTAATTTGATTAACATCATTATTGGAGGTTGATGCCTCAAACGACTGCTCCGTCCGGTTATTGCCCGAATTTTTGGTACCAGAACAGTCGCAACCTTTTCAGGCCTTTGTGCGATGATCTTGAATAGCCTTAGAGCACCTTCCGAAGCATCCTGAAACAGCAACCCGGTCTGCACAAGGCCGGGGCTCAGCTCATGAACCCCTATGCTGGTTATTCCCGCTTCCTTTAATTCTCCGGAAAGAAATTGAGTCAGTTCCGCCACTCCCCTTTTCGATGCCTTGTGAGAAACCGCTGAACGTGAGAAAAAAGCACCAAGTGATGAAAAGCCCATGTTGAAAATATGATAAACAGGTTCTGGTGAGGAGGGCTGACGCATCATAAGCCTGATTGCTTCAGCGCAGAGCATGATTGATCCTGAAAGGTTGGTCGTGCAGGTTTCCAGAATATCATCGGCATGAAGCTCCCATAACGGTCGTTTTAACCGACCCGCAGTACCAGCATTGTTTATCCACCGGTCAACTCTACCGAGCCGGGAAGCAGCAAAAGCGGCAAGTGCCTTTCCATCTTGAGGATTGCCTGCATCACACACCATTCCATAAACCACTCCATATGGCTTAGCCAGTTGGAGTGAGTATAACGCTTCATCAAGACGCTGAGGGTTCCTGCCGCAAATGACCACACGGTCACCAACAGAAATAAACACCTCGGCAAGGGCATACCCCAATCCTTTGGTGCCACCGGTGATGACAACACCCAGGGAATCCTCCATCTTTACTTTATTCATTCCTTTCCCTTTTCCTGTCAGCACCCGGTTAACTTCATGGGTATTATTTTCACGTATGCAGTTGGAATATTTTTTAATATGTTCTGTAACTTAAAATCAAAGATTATTGTAATAAACTGATAAAATAACACCATGCCTCGACCTTTTCAGCAAACGATCCCTTAAAAAACGATTCCCGGTTATATTGTACCGCGTTATAAACGTTGCTAATTTTTTAAAGATAAATAAAACAGTCCCGGAAGCTCGAGATTGAAATAGAGCATCCCGAGCCAATCACCAATGATTGCTTCACAGGATTCAAACCCTCCGCTCTTATATGAAACTCTTTTTTAAACTTACCCTGATTTGTGTTTTTTCGGTAAGTGCATCAGCAGCAATCTTTTTTTTAAGCCTTGGTTTTCTGGTTTCACAACATGCTGCAAATCCAGAAAAAAGTGATGTCATTGTTGTATTGGGAGGCGATAATGGGCTTCGGGTACGTAAAGGAGCTGAGTTATATAATGCTGGATACGCAGCTCATGTGATTCTGACCGGTATTGACGAACGATTTTACCGCCCCGGTCATCCAAACTGGCGTGAGCGCCGCATAATAGCACTGGGTGTCCCCAAAAAAGCGATCAGGGTCGATGCCAAATCCAAAACAACCTGGGAGGAAGCGGAAAATACATCAAACACTATGGAGAAAAACGGATGGAAAAGTGTTATTGTCGTCAGTGACCCTCCTCATCTGCTCCGCCTTCACCAGACATGGAGCAAGGCATTTGAAGGGTCGTCAAAAAAATTTATTCTGATATCGACAAGCCCTCCATGGTGGCACAAGGTATTCTGGTGGAAAAACAAGCAAAGTTACCAATTTGTCATAAGCGAGATTAAAAAAAACCTCTTCTACGCTGCAGTGTACTACTGAAAGTCAGGAGTGTCCACCGACAACTATTCGCATGATTTTAACATTTAAAACGATGAACCGAAAGAGTTGCCACGGAAGGTTTTTCCTCCAGAACAACGTCCCTTTTGACGGAACCGGCGGATAGGCTTCGTCATAATATGCCTTGACTTTATTTGTGCCCATAATGCATTTCAAATTTAACAGTTGATTTCAATTTCCGATTATTCAGGAATTAACCACCAGAATGGATAGCCTTTAGCTTTGTGGAAGAAAAGATAGTGCAGGATCACTTTCAGCCAATGGCCGGCAAGACCGGCTTCCCCTAAAGAATAGTGCATGTCGCGGCCCCATTCAGGATACTTTTCCCAGTCAGGAACAACCGGAAAGAGGGTCATAGATGCTCCCAGACCATCAAATGAACCGAATCCTGCTGATACAACACATGCTGCGCCCATTCTGCTCATTGAGGCTTTATGACGATGTTCCTGCGCTCCCTGGATTTTTTCTGCAATATTTAGCGCGACAATTTTCCCCATAACACCGGCAGGCATACCGGTTCGAGGCGCTGTGGGAAAAATCTGGCGACCAGTCGGACTCGACATGGGCTTTGAAATCGGATGCGGTGGGGCGAAGGCGATGCCTGGAGCATAGATGTTTTTGAACAGAGGATTCTGGTAAATCGACGGCCAGTCATCAGCTTTCCAATCTTCAAATGGTTTCGCGGTGTAGTCCGCATCAACCTTCATAAGCTTGTTCGGCGCAAACATCTTTTCCGTAATATCCGTCCCTGTCTTATCGTATGCAGTCAGACCAACTCCGGAAAAAGAAGGAATAAGCATGGCGAAATCAAATTCCTGTATTTTCTCTTCTCCTTCCAGCGTTTCGTAATACGCCTTGCCGGGCTCAACCTTATAGACTCCGGCTCTTCTTATCCAGTTGATTCCGTACTCGGCCATAAGAGATTCGGTGAAAACTTTCGTCGGAGTATAGTAACCTCCCCGGTTAATGAATGCTCCGGCCATGCCAAAATCACCCAGTTCATACTCATTCGACAGCCAGGTAATCTGTGCCATATGGCTGAGACCGAGTTTTGAAATTTCATAGGCAACATTGAGGATATATTCAAAAGCCGCACCCTGGCATGTTGCCATGGCATGACCGGTGCCAATCAAAAAGCGCTGTTTTTGACCAGCCTGCATCTTTTTGATGTTTTCCTGAAGGTTCTCCCAGGCATGCGCTGCATGACCATAAGTACAGACCGAAAAGGTATTTTTATCGGGACCAAGACCTTCAGTCGCTTCGAAATTAAGCTTTGGACCTGTTGCGTTGACAAGATAATCATAGTCAACCTTCTCCGTCTGACCGTTCCTTACTCCATCGGTGTATTCAATCGTCACATACCCTTTCGCAATTTCATGATCACCTTCAGGATGGATTTCAACCGCTTTGGCTTGTTTAAGGATTATACCCCAACGGGCATAGACTTTTTTCAATTCGAAGCGGACATCGTCGATGGACATCTGACCCACACCAACCCATATGTTTGATGGAATCCATTGATAGTAAGCGTTTGGGGTAACAACGACTACCTCATGATGTTTGCCAAGCTTTTTTTTGAGAAATGAGGCGGCGGTATGGCCAGAAACACCAGCACCTAAAACAACGACCTTTGCCATAAAATGTCAATTATTTCAATGAAATCACACTGCTATATCTTTTATATAACTATATAGTTATTTAAAAGCAAACAAGGAAGAGTAACTTTTGTTTTTGCTTGAATGGCAGGGCAATAAAATAAGATTTGAAGTGCTGCTTATTTGCAACCATGAACGGATCCCCTGTATTTAGCAATATTGCCGATCAAGACATTTACCATGCAAGATACAAATTTATCTTCTCGATAAGCTGAAAAAGCCGCAGGAACCTCTGAAACAGCGAAGGCATTGCGGGAACTAAAATCAGCAGCCAGCCATTATTGCCTCAGTTTATGTCTCAATAGCTCAGATTGGATTGAAACCACATTTATCAATAAGTAGTGATGCAACATTTGGAGTCATGGCTCAAAGCTGCTCCCTTTCACGCCAGGTTAAAGCAATGCAAGCTGCACGGGAACTGCTTTCTGTTTGTACCAGACAATGTTAACCCGCCATTCCCATAGTAAACCTCCGGTATATTGTTCTTCAACTATAGTGATAATATCTCTTTTCATCATTGATTACTCCTTTTATAGGCTCAATAGGGAAATATTTTTTTTGAATAAATGCCATATAACGGCATAATTTATCCTGAACTGAAAGAACAGATTTGTTGCTATACATTCAGTACATTTGGTTTAGCTTTTTACCTTAGACTCTCCATAACGATCTATAAGAGAACAGGCTGAGCAATGACATTCGAACTGGATCCCGGACTGTTTGAAAACGTACAAGGCAAAGGAATAACCATCAAAATCGTCGGCATCGGCGGATGTGGCTGCAATGTCTTGAACACAATGATTGAGAATGAAATCAACGGTGTTCAATATGTTGCATTCAACACAGCACCTCAAGAGCTTCTGGCTTCAAAGGCTCCAATCAGAGTGAGAATCGGTAAAAATGCGGCGAATGGTATCGAACCAACTGCCGTTTTTGCAAAAACTCCATTGAACAATCCTCTCTTTTCTGAAGAAGACCGCGAACATGTTGCTACGCAACTCCATGGGGCGGATATAGTCATTATTGCGGCAGGGATGGGAAAAAGCACAGGAAGCACGGCTGCCCCATTGATTGCCCTGATAGCAAGGAACATGGGTATCCTGACGCTCGGGCTGGTAACAAAACCGTTCACATGCGAAGGAAAAATGAAGGCAAAGACCGCAGAGGATGGAATTACAGAGCTGCGTAAATACATCGACACACTTATCCTTGTTGATAATGAACAGATCATGAGTGGTGCCGAAGAGCACACAACTGTCAACGAAGCCTTCAATATGGCTAACGATGTCATATACAGGGCGGCGAAAGGAATTGCAGATATACTTAACAGCCGTGGGCATATCAATGTCAACTTTGGCGACCTCTGCGGGCTGATGACGAATGCTGGTGAAGCGGTTATCGGCACAGCTGCAGCTTCAGGCGAAAGACGTGCCCTGAGGGCATCAACGGATGCATTCAACAATCTCCTTCTTGGAGGTGTATTGGTACAAGGCGCCAAAGGACTACTGGTCAACATTACAGGCGAAGTGACCATGAAAGATCTGGCGGAGGCAATGACCTACATTGAGGATCAGGTTGGCAATGAAACCACTATTATCAACGGCTACATAGATGAAGCAACCATATCGGGCGAAACAAGGGTAACGGTTATTATCACCGGCTTCAAGAGAAAACCGACAGAGGACCTTGACCATACCCGGTCAGAAAAACACAAGGAAACATGCAGCATCGGCAACGGAACACCTTCATTACCCAAAACTGATTATTCCATTCCAGCCTATATCCGAAGGCGGACATTGATCCATGATGGAGAACCTGAGGAGCAAAGCCCATTGTTCCCAGTCAAAAAAGAGTTGAGTGCCGATAGAATTCAAAAAGGCCTGCCAGATACTCCGGCATATCTTCGCAGGATAAAAAACGGAAACAATGATTGATACCGAATTATTTTTTTTACAAGCCGGCACATAAATAATGCCAGCCATTTTCTGAAAAAAAAATAATAACGTGCTGGTTTTGGTTGAAAAAGAAGAATAAAGAACGTGAAATCAATATTAAAATGGTAATCTGTTGTACACCTTTCGAGAATTGTACATGCAGTTTTACTATGAGGGAAATCATCCATGCTTGCCAGGAAAATGCCACCACTTCATCCAGGAACTGTTCTGCTTGAAGAGTACCTTACCCCCATGAATCTTAGCGAGAACAGAATTGCCGAAGATATGCAAATTCCGGTCTGGCGTATCAACGATATTATTGCGGGAAAACGATGCATCACAGCAGAGACTGCTTTGCGGCTTGCTCGCTATTTCAGCACCCCGCCACAATTCTGGTTTGGACTGCAAATGGACTACGATCTTAAAGTAGCCCTGAATAAGGAAGGTGCAAACATTGAACGGGAGATCAAGGCCTGCGATGATTCAAGACCATAATCGTTCTGCTACTCTTCATTGTTGACTATATCGTTTTCTGCTTCAGCTGCCATGTCCGGCGGTATCTGACGGCTCACTTTTGCCCCAAGCCTGCGGATCTCCTCGACCCTGCCAACAAGATTGCCCCGTCCCTCTTTCAGGCGTTTCAGAACCACGTCAAACGATTCCGATACTCCTGAAAGTTTTTTACGTGCTTCGATTATTGCCTCAAAAACAAGAAAGGCTTGATCATAGATCTTTCCGGCCTTTTCAGCGATAAGCTCGGCATTACTGTTCTCATTCTCACGCCGCCAGATCTGCGAAATCAGCTTGAGGGTGATCATGAGCGTCGTCGGACCGCACAAAACAACGTTTTTACCTGCAAGATCATAGATCAGATCGGGATCGTTTTGCATAACTGCATGCCATGCCGGTTCGAGCGGAATGCACATGATGACAAAATCAAGCGTCCGGTTGCCACCGATACCACTGTAATCTTTTGTCTGCAAATCGGCAACATGACGACGCACTGACTGTATATGCTCCCTGAGGACCGACTGGCGTTTCGTATCCTGCTCAACGCTGCAGAAACGTTCATAGGCCGTCAGCGAAACCTTGGAATCAACAATCACAGCTTTGTTCCCCGGCAACATCACCATAAAATCCGGGCGTTTAAGCAACCCGTCCTCTCCCCTGAAGCTCTCCTGGGCCAAGTATTCCCGGCCTTTTTCAAGACCCGAAGCTTCAAATATTCGCTCAATAATCATCTCGCCCCAGTCACCCTGTTTTTTCGAGTCGCCCTTAATAGCGCGAGCCAGCAGGTTTGCCTCATCGCTCACTCTGCTGCTCATCTCCTGAAGCTGTCGAACCTGCTCGACAAGTCGTGCAGACTGTTCCGTATCCTTGTTATGAACCTCGTCAACCCTCTTTCGAAACGAGTCAAGCTGTTCACGCAAAGGCTGAAGTATACCTTCCATTCGTTCACGGTTTTCCATTCCAAGCGCTCTGCTTCGATCCTCAAAGATTCTGTTGGAAAGGTTTTCAAACTCAATTTTCAATCGTAATTCCGACTCTTGCATAAGGAGCATTTTTTCGGCGGCGTTGCGCCTTTCGTTCTCGATATCAGATTCAAGACGTGCATGAGTGATTTTCAGAGTTTCAAGCTCGATGCTTTTCGCTTCGAGCCGGAGATCGTTGGCACGGGCATCTTTTTCAACACCCCGGAGGCGAAGCAATTCCGTTTTCAGGGGAGCATCACGTATCAGACGGTAGACCACAAAAACCAGAAGAATAAGAAGAAGCAGAAGGATAGAGAGAGTGATAGTATAGGTCATGAGCATTGCCCTGATTATGGGATTAAAAGCATCGCCTGGTTCTGACTGATAAAATTGTGCTCCGGGACAATCACAACCATTCTACCGGTAAATGAAGTCTGAATAAAGATGAAATCATTCTTCATCAGATTGCTGATGCATTGCCACTGTTGGTCAGATGAAAGGATTGTCATGAAATGGAAGTCCAAGTGAACAGGCAACCGCTTTATGAGTCACACGACCACTCCAGGTATTAAGCCCGCCTGAAAGGCCGGGCACCATCACCATAGCACTTTCAAGACCAAGATCAGCAATTCTTCTGATGTAGGGAAGGGTTGCACCAGTTAGTCCTTCAGTAGAGGTAAGGGGGTATGCGGCAGGCATATTGGTGACACAATAATGAACAATTCCCTCTTCGATAAATACCGGATTTTCATGGGTTGTCGGACGTGAAGTTTCAAAACATCCTCCCTGATCGATAGCTATGTCGACAACAACGGCTCCCCTCTTCATTTTTCGAAGCATTGAGCGGGTAAGGAGTTTCGGAGCAGTCGCACCAGTGACCAGCACCGCACCAACGATCAGATCAACATCGGCCAGCATTTCCTCAAGATTCTGTTCATTGGCATAAAGAGTATGTACCTGTGGGGGAAGCAGATTATCAAGTTCACGCAATCGTTCCTGATTGATTTCCATGATTGTGACTTCTGCGCCCAGACCAGCTGCAGCTCTGGCTGCATTTGTACCTGCAGAGCCGCCACCAAGAATCAACACTTTGCCCGGAAGCACTCCTGGAAGGCCTCCCAGAAGTTTTCCCTCACCACCCTGGTCTCTTGCAAGATAGAAGCCCCCCATTATGATGCTCATTTTTCCGGCAATTTCACTCATTGGTGTAAGCAAGGGAAGACGACCACCATATTCAATTGTTTCATAGGCTATTGAGGTGGTTTTAGCTGCGATCAAACTGTCTGTCAGCTCAGGCGCATTGGCCAGATGAAGAAAAGCGAAGAGCATCTGATCCTCTCTGAAGAATTGAAACTCTTGCGCAATGGGTTCCTTGACCTTGACGATAAGGTCATTTTTCCATACCTCTTCCGGTGAATCGGCAATAACTGCACCTGCACGCCGGTAATTCTCATCATTTAAATGGCTGCCTGAGCCGGCACCACACTCAACTACAACGTGATGGCCACTGCCGACTAAATGGCGAACGCCTGCGGGAGTACAGGCAACCCGGTTTTCATTGATTTTAATTTCCTTCGGGATACCGATATTCATGATGGAACAATTGATGCGCTTGATAATTATCTATAGACACGTTCAACGTTGTGAACATCGCAAAAAAGAACCCGGCAGTTATCTGTTTTCAGTCAAAACCATCAGGAGTGCACATCGCTCTTTTCTGATAATAATGTTTATCTATTGAGGTGACAAATATGAGGGGATCCATTTGTAAAGAATAACTTTTTTCTTACTTTAACACTCTTGTAACGGCGAAGTGGCCGAGTGGTTAGGCAGAGGTCTGCAAAACCTTCTACAGCGGTTCGAATCCGCTCTTCGCCTCCAGCAAAACAAAAAAAGCCTGTGCATCACGCAGGCTTTTTTTGTTGCAACAAAGAGGTCTACTTCTCAAAATCCGGACTATCCTATCTTTTCTGCGCCGGAAAGGATCGCCATGACAAGCTTTTCAATTGTTACCTCATCCATCAGTACAGGAATGTTCAGGCAGATACTGCTGCGCAGCATGATGCCGGTTTTCGGCCAGAGCGCTTCAAGATCGGCATCACGGTAGCGGTCGTACTCACCCAGGAGATGTCCCCATACTCCTGCATAATGCCAGTCAAGGGCTTCCGGAAGAATCTTGGTACCAAATCCATGCTCCGTCAGATGAGCTTCAAACTGCAGGGCAGCTTCGCGATCCCTGACCCTGAAAATCAGGGTATCTCCCTGTGAACCGGCTTCATCGCTGAATGGCCTCAAAATAATGTTGTCGAGATGACGGATGGCATCCTTGATTTTCCGCTTATTCTCCCTTGAACGCGAAAGAATAGTATCAATTTTAGCAAGCTGGGCAAGGCCGATTGCTGCTGTAACTTCGCTGAGACGCAAATTAAGCCCTTTTGAGCGTCTGGGATCTTTACCTCTCGGTAATCCGGGCAAGTGCATATGACCGTGGTCAGAGAATTCGGCTGCACGATCATAGATCTCTTTGTCATTAGTCACAATAATTCCACCCTCACCGGTATGAAGAGTCTTCCCTGCATCAAACGAGAAAGAGGCAACACTGCCGAAGGTGCCGAGCTTGCGTCCCTTGTAGGAAGCACCGAGTGCCTGTGCAGCATCCTCAATCAAAATCAGGCCATGCTTACTGCAGATCGCCGAAAGCTCATCCATTTTCGGCGAAGCCCACATAGGAATGGCTACCACCGCTTTTGTGGATGGTGTAATCGCCCTTTCAACCTCTACAGGATCGAGATGGTAGGTTTCATCAAGCTCAACAGGCACAGGTACCGCACCGAGCGCACTGATGGCCTCCACGGGAGCAATAAAGGTCCACGCTGTCGTAATAACCTCATCACCGGGACCAATACCAGCACCGGCAAGGGCGCAATGTATTGCTGCAGTGCCGGATGAAACGGCATGGGCGTATGTTACCCCCATCCATCCGGCAAATTTTTCCTCAAATTCTCTTGCTTTGTAATTACCACCGCCGTAACGGTACAAATTGACCTTTTCCCTGCTGAAAAGCTCCTGTATTTCTGCCAGTTCTTCTTTACCGATTAGTTCTGCGCCAGCCATAATAGATATCCTGATCTTATTTTAGATTAATTGAGAAACAACGGCCAATGCCGATTCTTCAGTGAATTCAACCGGATTACCAGAGAAAGACCCTTTCAGGGCTTCTGATGCGTTATGGGCAAATTCAGCAATGTTGCCTGCACCATACCCGTAAGGGACGAGAGAAGGGATCTGAAGCTGACGGTAGAGTTCATCCAGCTCTTCAAGCAGTTCATCCGTAGCCTCCCTGGGTGAAGGAGTCGAACGCATGGGATTGAAAAGTGCATATTTTTCATAACCCTGAAGATGGTTGTACCGCATGACCTCCTTGAGAAAGATCGCACCGGCAAGACCGTGCGGTACACGATGCTTCACACCGAGATAGTAGGCAAAACCATTAGTAGGACCGTCTCCTGAATTCATGAGTGCCGCCGTACCACAAACACTGCCAATGGCAAGGTCAAGCCGCGACTCTGCCCGATCAAGCTGGTTCTGCTGCAAAGCGTAAAACGTGCGCTGGAATCCCTCGATCGAAAAAATCCTGCTCAATGCAGTATGTTTTAGTGAACCAAAACTGTCCACACAGTGCACAAGACTATCCATAGCCGATGCGATAACGCTTTCAAGAGGAGCCGTCATGGAGAGCTGAGGATCAATAACAGCTTTTTTCGGGAAATTCATCCTGCTGTTAATGCCAAGTTTGCGTCCCTCAACTTCGTCAATAAAAACCGCGTTAAAGCTTACTTCTGCACCGCTGCCCAGAAGTGACGGGACTGTGACAAGAGGCAACGGATTATTTACACCAGAAGGAAATCCCTTGAGTGAAAGAGCCGGAACATTATTCGTCATGAGAAGAGCAACCCCTTTACCAAGATCAAGAGTGCTTCCGCCTCCAATGGCAACAAGAGCGTCAGGAGGATTACTGCGGAAAAATTCAGTGACTTTTTCCAGATGAGTATAGGTCGGCTCTCCGGCACATTCATTGCAATAGAGCACTGCACCGGTAAACGTTGAAGTCAGGTTCCTCAAAACATCCTGAAAATAGAGGCTTCCTGCCAGATTCGCATCGTAGATGATACCCGGCTTTTTCAATGTCAATTTGGTCAGATGCTCATTCAGGTTCAGTGCTTCGTTAACCCCGATGACAAGATCGGTGGATAAAAAGAAATTCATAAAAACAGTCATCTAATGGTTCTATTGATTTGCATCCTGGCCTGCCAGGTTTTTTTTATACAAGTAATACTCAATTAAATCTATTTCTTCAACAGTATCAATCTCCCATGTTTGCCAAAACTCCATTTCATAGGCAGAAAGTTTTTCACCTATTCTGTTGTTAAAGGTAGTAAGAATTTCAGGCTTGAATATATAGATTGAGCCATTTTCAATAAACTGTGCTGGACGGTCCTGTCGCATGCCACGATTGCGATAATCAAAGTTGACACTCTGCCATTTCCCTTTCCTTGATTCCCACAAGGTAAGGTCATCTGCCCTGGTGACCGAAATCAGCGAATCGGACCCTTCTCGAATAAAAAGTTCTAAAGCACGATCAATATCACCTGGCTTTCTCAAAGGGGAGGTTGCCTGCAGAAAAACAATCGTATCAATCGGCTTATTGTAATCCCGTTCAATGACCGTTGCAGCATGCACAATAGCGGATTCCGAACTTGCCTTGTCTCCAGCAAGTTCCGGAGGACGTACAATCACCTCCGCACCATATTCAACAGCAACGTTGGCAATAGCCTGGTCGTCTGTTGAAACAAACACTTTCTCTATTGATTTTGAAGCCAATGCCTGTAAAACAGTCCATGCAAGCAGGGGTTTTCCTGCTACAGGGTAAATATTCTTTTCTTTCAGCCCTTTCGACCCACCCCTTGCAGGAATGACTGCTACGGTATACATATAAAATAAGAGCGTTTAAGTTCAGCCATCTATTACCTGTCTGCAGACATCAGCAATTTTTTTTGCAGCAGATTTATTCTGTAAAGGGGTAAGCGATTTTAACTCATCAGGAGGCAGGCCGCAATGGACAATCTTGTTCAGGGCTGAGCCTACAAAAATCGTCGATGAAAACTGTGCAATCAGCATTCGGGAATTGGCGATCATCTCTTCGGTTCTGCCTTCACTGAAGACAAGACTATCGGGAGCATAACGTTGAATTTCTCTGGTCGCTCTTTCAATATTTTCATTGGGATGAAGTTTGAAGAGAAGCTGACTTCCTTCAGCCATTGCAAGATATTTCCGGATATTTTTAAGACGATTCTCATAAATAAAGGTTTCACGGTTGTCGGACGTACAGACAAGAACGTAATCACGATGATGAAAATCATTCTGAAGATACTGCTCGCAGTTATCAAAATTGGGAATACTTGTAACGACAATCTTGGACGGATTGACCCCTTTTTGAATGAACAGATCGCGATACCCTTCACTTGCAACACAGAACTTCTCGTAGGCATCGGACAAACCTGTCGTAGCCGTACCGGCAATCCAGCGAGGGATCCACTGAAAGTTCCTTGCAAAATGGAAAAGAATCGTTTCAGGTTCAGTCATGCCCTCCTGAACCAGCACAATTTTTTTTCGACGGATATGCTTGGGAACAATAAGATCTGTACAGGTAACAACAAGATCATAAGCATGGGTAAGACCACCAATATCAAGCTTCAAATGGTTTGAACGGAGATATTCAAGCGTACGTTCCGAGCGCTTGCGGCCCATGATGGTAAACTCAAGCAATCCTATGTCACTGGCAGATCCAAGAACACCATCACTGAAAAACGGTGAAAAATATTGGTCATATTCGCCCAGGCACCCGGCAATCTGATGCATTTGGGTGGTCTGGTTCATTGAGCCGCAGATAAATAATATTTTCTTTTTCATGAATCTCCGTTGCTGAATCCTTCTGCGTCACGCAAATGGACCCCTGAAAAAAACATGATACAATACCCGGCTGAGTACCAGAGAAGTTCCTTGAAACGCCTCAAAAGCACAAATGCACCGTAATCCTGAAAATCATGCATACCGAGCGCTTGAAAAAAAACACGATAACCCAACTCCTGCACACCAAGTCCTGAGGGAATGAAAAAAAACAAAGCCCTCAACATGGTAATTGCCGTATCCATGGCTAACACCTGAAGAAAAGAGATTTCAACACCAAGCAAGCATAATATAATATAACTCTCAATCGCAAGCATGAACCATGCAAGGATATAGATGAGCAATACAAAAATCAGCCGACGGGCAAAAGGTGCATCGAAACTCTTCAACTCCTCATCAGTATCAAGAAATCCAGCCTCCTTTGTCAGCAGCCATACTTTTACCCGCTTGAATGGCACATACATCAAGATTCTGTGAACATTCTGTGCAGCGCTGCCGTTAAGAAGAACAAAAAGAAAAAAGAGAAAAAGGAGAAAAACCGCTATACCGCATCCAATCATAATATAACCGAGTACAGCAACCGGAAACATCGGAATTGTTACTGACTGCAAGAGTGAAAAACCTGCAATGGCACCGATAATGGTATAGATTCCCTGGGCAACGCCAAGTAAAAGTTTGCGCACAGCAACACTTGCAACGCCTGCAGGAAGAGGAATTCCAATAAAACGATTACAGAGAAACGGACGAAGAGGTTCACCAATAGCTACCCCTGCCGGAATTGTCATTGATATGGTTTCTGTTATCAACTGTATTTTCAGAAGCTTGAAAAATGGAATTGCCCTTATACTCGGAGGAAAAACATTCATCCATGCAATGGTTTCAAGAAGATGAAGCGCACTAAAAGGCAAAAGGATTAATACCGAGGAAAAACCGATTGAGGATATCCGTTCAATCACTCCTGCAAGATCAATTTGTCGGAACTGAAACACAATCAGGATAATCCCGAGACCAAGACCGATATAACCAGCCAAGGTACTACTGGATTTTTTCGTCATTTTCATCAAAAATCAGGAAACATAGCTAAAAAAATACACAAAACTTATTTGCACAATTTGCAAAGATAAGAATGTATGGTTAAATATTTGTTAATCATTCAGGCTACCGTTAATCGGCTTTTTGGGAGATGATGCCAAACCGAACTTCCCTCTTTATAAAGCCCGATTGAATCCCGTGCTTGCTCTTCCTTGAAGGGATATCTTCCACAAAAATAAAATCACTCACTGATGGGACTTATTAATCCTGACTTCCAGACATTACCTGAGCTCTTCTCCTCTGTTTTCCATCATTTCAGAGGACAGGACTCTAAATTTCCAATTGCAAGGAAGATCAATGGGGTATATGAACCTATCTCTTATGATGCCTTTGAAAAGGATGTCCGTGATCTCTCTGCATTTCTTAAGAACAATGGCATCAAGGCAAAGGAAAGGGTCGCTATTCTTTCGGAAAACAGACCGGGATGGTATCTGGCTGATATGGCTATACTGAATATCGGTGCAATCAACGTACCACTTTATCCCTCATTGCCGTCCAACCAGATCGAATACATTCTCAACAACTGTAGTGCGAAGGCTATTATAGTCTCAAATATGCTCCAGCTTGGCAAAATCCTTTCGATCTGGCAAAACCTTCCGGAGTTGACCCTTGTCGTGGTTATGAACCGTCTTGAGGAAGCTCTGGAGGATGTTTTGGACCTGAACCAGGCAAAAACAAAGGGCGAAAAAATTCTTGAGGAAAAACCGTGGATCCTTGAAGCTGCACCCGTAGAGCCTGATGATGTTGCAACCATCATCTACACATCCGGTACTACCGGGCTTCCGAAAGGAGTTATGCTTACTCATCGGAATATTTGTGAAAACGTCAAATCCTGTTCTTCAATTATTCGCCTTGATGAATCAGATTGCGGCCTCTCCTTCCTGCCTCTTTCCCATGCTTATGAACGAACCGGCGGCTATTATCTGTTATTTTCCTGCGGAGCCAGCATTTATCTGGCTGAAAGTATTGAAACAATTTCGCTGAACATGACCGAAGCCCGCCCTACGATTATCTTTACCGTTCCGAGGCTCTTTGACCGCATCAAAATGAGCATACTCAAGCAAATTTCTGCCCAAAGCGCCATAAAGCAGAAAATATTCTACTGGGCACTGAAAACGGGGGAAAAATACCACCAGGAAATCAATAAAAAAGGAAGTGCCGGACAATTTCTTTCAATACAGCACACGTTAGCCGAAAAGCTTGTATATGACAAAATCAAAAACAAATTTGGCGGGAGGTTGCGCTATTTTGTCTCGGGAGGAGCGGCTTTGCCTCAAAAGATTGGTGAATTTTTTCAGGCACTTGATATCAACATCCTTGAAGGATTTGGTCTGACTGAAACCGCACCGGTAACCCATGTCAATCGGCCGGAAAAAATCAAGTATGGCACTGTAGGGCCCGCAGTTGACAATGTCCAGGTCAAGATTGCCGATGATGGAGAAATACTACTCAAAGGCCCGAATATCATGAAGGGTTACTGGAATGATGAGGAGGCAACCCGGCAGGTTATCAAGGATGGATGGTTCTATACTGGTGACATTGGAGAAATCGACCGGGATGGATATTTAAAAATAACCGACCGCAAAAAACATATTATTGTCACCTCTGGTGGAAAAAATATTGCGCCAATGCCCATTGAAAATCTGATTTCCGATAGTCCTTATGTCGACCAGGTCGTTGTGATTGGAGAAAAAAGGCCATTTCTTATTGCCCTTATTGTTCCTGATTTCAACAAACTCAAGGAGTTTGCTGATGCAGAGGGAATTAAGGCTGCAACCAGCAAAGAGTTGATTGAAAACAAAAGCATTCAGCAGATTTTTGAAAAACTCATCCGTACCGTCTCACGGCAGCTTGCCACTCATGAAAAAGTTCGCAAGTTCCTGCTGGTCGATAGTGCGTTCACCATTGAAAACGGTCATATGACCCCGACCCTCAAACTCAAACGCAAGGATATTACCACGAGGTATGCCGCAGAGATTGACAAAGTGTACAACACGCTCAACATGGTTTACAACACCGAGTAAAAAGTCGTACAAGATTTCCATCAAACCCGTATTACCGCATTTTTTTCGGAATTCCGAGCTACTGTTTTTCAAACAATGATTGAACAAACCCTGCAGAATGATGGAAGTAGCTTCGAGACTTTCCGGTGTATAATCCTGACTGCATTCAAATAGCCGCTCATATAGGCTGACTGATAACTCTCCTTGCTGTTGGCCTATATGATAATTCATTGAATAATAATGGCTAATAGCAACTATGATTATGCGGATGACTCAATACTGGACAGCATCCGCAAGGTGCTGGCCTTTTTCGATGAAACGGAGAGCATGTTTGAGCATCACGAAAAAGGGCTCCATAATCAGTCCATTGAAATATATCCTGAATGCGAAGACCATCGCTCTCGAAAAACGGATCTGCAAAGCAGCAAATCCCCTATCCGTCTATACTGAATCAGTATTTCTTTATAAACCGGCCATTGAGTTGTGATTCGCAAGGGGTATGCAAAAAAATACCGCTGAAGCAGCAATATCATACCAGGAAGGGAGTTCCGGGCGCTTGATCATCATCTCCAAGGTTTCCGGACGGTATCTGGAAATCTGCCCTTCCATTTACAAACATTGCGCTTACAGGAGAGCCGAAGCAAACGGATTTAATTACCTGAAACGAAAGCAATGACGATCATGCTTCCCTTTCATTCTCCTCCCTGATTTTCAGCACCTTTCCCCCCTCCCGGTTCGGATTGTCGACCTCACGAACAAGACCTTCGCTGACGAGGTCATTGATGATCTCCTGCAATCCCCATGGGCATGAACCATACTTTTCTTCAAGCTCTTCGAGAAAGAGGAATTCCGAAACGACAAGCTCCTTCAGCAGCCTTCCCCTGTACCAGCGCCTTGAACCATGGAATTTCGACTGAGTTGAGAGAGGACGAATTCCTGTTTTGCGGCTCGTGAGATGAAGTGCTCCGTAGTCCATGAGTGCATTGTGCCACTCCCTGCTGCGGCCTTCCGGAAGAAGCTGTTCTGCTGCAGCCTGTATCTTTGGCTTCGGGGTATCTTCAGGCAGGTCGAACTCGTGTATAATGATCCGGCGGATATTGGTATCGACTGCAGCAAGATCAAGATTATCGGCAAATACCGGTATAGAGCGGCAGGTGTACTCCCCAATGCCAGGAAGCATTTTCAGCTCAAGAGGAGTTGACGGAACAATGCCGCTGAAACGCTCCTCAATCATACGGGCGCAGGTCTGGAGCCGTTGACCGCGCGAATTGTAGCCGAGTCCGCTCCAGAGCATGAGCACCTCCCTTAGCGAGGCCGAAGCAAGAGCCGCGGTATCGGGAAACTGCTCCATCCAGGCTGTGAATTTTCCAGCAACACGCTCTGCCTGTGTCTGCTGCAGCATGATCTCGCTGACCATTACAGCATACCGGTCGGTCGTCTCCCTCCAGGGGAAACTCCTTCGGTTCAACTGGTAAAAGTCAAAAATCTTTTGACGGAAGAGTTCAACATCCCTGCTATTCAAGCTCAATTTCATTGGGTGAACTGATAGGGGACGGGTAAAAGTCATGAAAGGGATCTTGGCAAAAAAGAGGTTCCATAATTAATCGACCAAAACCTCCTGGAAGGCAGACTTTTCGGTTGAACAAGAAGCAACGAAGGAATGGATCGCAAATTTTCACCAAAACAGAATACTCAACGTATTGGCAAACAGATGACTGCAAACCAAAAACATTCGAGGAGATCGAAGTCATAACGACCCTGAAAACGGCTTACAAGATGAGCCGATTGGAGGCGGGAAATATCTGAAAATGAAAATCCGGCTGGCCGAAGCCAGCCGGATTGCAAAAAACTCAGACCTTTTCTACAACCTTGCGTTCCTTGACCTTCAATGCAGCCTTGCCTGTACGTTTACGCAAGTAGAACAGTTTTGCCCTTCTTGCCTTGCCGTGCTTTACAACAGTGACGCTCTCGATATTGGGAGAGTTGACCGGAATAATCCTTTCAACACCGACACCATGTGATATTTTGCGTACGGTGATAGTTTTATTGCCACCAGCACCCCTGTCACTGATTACAATACCTTCGAAAGCCTGAAGTCTTTCTTTTTCGCCCTCAATAACCTTCAACTGAATTTTGACGGTATCACCAGGGTTAATTTCCGGAAAATCTGTAACAGCCTGAGTGGCTTCAACCAACTTGATTAACTGATCCATGACAACAATACTATTTACGTTATTTTTTCTTTAACCCTAAAAACTATTAACCCAGAAGATCGGGCCGACGTTCGCGTGTTCGCTGAAGAGCGTTTTCGCTACGCCACTGCTCGATATTGCTGTGATGACCTTTCAACAGCACTTCTGGTACCTTCATGCCTCTGAATTCTGCAGGACGAGTGTAATAGGAACAATCAAGGAGCCCAGTCTGAAAAGAATCAGTCAAAGCCGACTCACTGTCACCGAGAACACCAGGTATAACCCTCACAAGCGCATCCATAAAAAAAAGCGCAGGTATCTCACCTCCTGAAACCACAACATCACCTATGGATATCTCCATGGTAATCAAATTCTGTCGGATTCTTTCATCAATTGCTTTATAATGACCGCAAAGAATAATAAGGTTTTGCATCCTTGAAAATCTGTTCGCCATTGACTGCACAAACAACTCTCCATCCGGCGAAAGAAAAATGACTTCATCATATGTTCTCTCTGCCTGAAGCTCTTCAATACAGGCAAAAACCGGTTCCGGACGAAGTACCATTCCGGCACCACCACCAAAAGGTGAATCATCGATCTGTTTGTACCTGCCCAGTCCATAATCATGCAGGTTATGAATATGAATTTCCGCGTGATTTTTTCTGCGTGCAATGCTTAATAATCCATTATCAAGCGGCGAATCAAAAAAACCAGGAATGACGGAAATCACATCAATCCTTATGGCATTCATGAGCTGAAAAAAGTTTCAAAAGAGTTAACAGATACAACCATTCACATAAACTCGTCAAATCGTGGTATAACCATATACTGTTCACAAAGATTGAACTCTGTAACAAACTCATCGATAGCCGGGATCAGAATCTTTCGCTCACCGACTTGAACTTCATAGACGTCATGCGCCGGCATGTTTAAAACATTGCTTATGACTCCAACTTCACGGCGACCGCAGTCCATAACCTTCATACCTATGATCTCATGAAGATAGGCACGATTATCCGGTTGAGGCCAGAGCTGATCTTCCGAAATAAACAATTTGCAGCCAGCAAGTGCATCAGCTTTTTCCATGCTGTCAATTCCTTCAAAGAACAACCATGCAAACCCTCCGGAAAGAGCGGCTTTTTTTACCGTTAGCCGCTCAACCGAATCAATGGACTTTCCCGCATAATACTCTTTGCGGGAAAGAAAACTTTCCGGGAAGTCGGTAACCGGCTCCACTTTCACCTCACCCTTCAGCCCTTTTGACTTGAGAATGATACCTGTCAGATAGAGCTCCATTCTAACCTCAGCATGAAAGAGGGTTATTAAGCCTCTCCACCTGTAGCGGCCTTGGCTTCTGCCTCTTTTTTGGCACTACGGCGATGGGACTTAAGTGCAAGCCTTTTTTGACGTCTTGCAGTCTGATGCTCCTGCCACTTTTCCATTTCGGCTGAAATTTCTGCCTCACTGCGGCCCATGCTTTTCAGCCTGAGTTCATAAAGCAATCCTGTCGTACGTATAAGGCTGTTCACTGTTGCCGTTGGCTGTGCGCCAGTCTGCATCCAGTAAACAATACGATCTTTTTTAATGGTAACAGCATGCGGCTTCGCAGTTGGCTGATAAGTGCCAACTACTTCAAGAAATTTGCCGTCCCTTGGCGAGCGCGCATCGGCCACGACAATCTGGTATACCGGCAATTTTTTTCTTCCTGCTCTTTTCAGTCTGATCTTTACCAAGGCTAAAATATTTTAGTTAATGTTTACTGTAAACAGTGAATATGTAATCTATCGTTTTAAAAATTTGTCAAGTGCCAAATTCTGTGAAGTGATTTTCCTGCCGGACTGCGACAATTTTGATACAGAACGCATCATCTTCTTCATCTCTCCAAATTGCTTCAGCAACAGGTTAACCTCCTGAACCTTCGTGCCGCTCCCCATCGCAATACGCTGCCTACGGCTTCCATTGATTATTTCGGGAGTCATTTTTTCCTGCTTTGTCATGGAATTAATCATGGCTTCGATAGGCTTAAAGTCAAGATTTTCAAGATCCTGCTTCGGTACCATCTTGTTCAGTCCCGGCACCATTTCTATCAATCCCTGAATTGAACCCATTTTCTTGAGTTGCTGCAACTGATCAAAAAAGTCATTGAGATCAAACTCATTCTTCATCAACTTTTTCTGCATCTCAAGACTTTTCTCAAGATCCAGATTCTCCTGGGCTTTTTCAACAAAACTTACTATATCGCCCATTCCAAGAATTCTCTGGGCCATACGATCGGGATAAAAAAGATCAAGGTCATCAACCTTTTCTCCGATACTGATAAATTTAATCGGCTTCTCGACAACCTGACGTATGGAAAGAGCGGCACCACCTCTTGAATCACCATCAAGCTTGGTAAGCACAACGCCGTCAAAATCAAGTTGATCATTAAATGCCTTTGCAGTATTGACAGCTTCCTGTCCCATCATGGAATCAACAACAAAAAGAAGCTCGTCAGGCTTGAGAGCATTCTTCAACGCTTCTGCCTCCGCCATCATGAGATGATCAATCTGCAACCGTCCGGCAGTATCAATTATAACAACATCTTTCGCTGAAGACCTTGCTGCCTCCAACCCCTGGAGGGCGGCTTTCATGGCATCCTGCTCATCAATGGCAAAAACAGGAACATCAACCTGCTCACCAAGAACCTTAAGCTGTTCAACAGCCGCCGGGCGGTAGACATCTGCAGCAACGAGCATCGGCTGTTTCCCGCTTTTTTTCAGGCGTAACGCAAGTTTGGCGCAAAAAGTGGTTTTTCCTGAACCTTGCAGACCAGCAACCATTATGATTGCTGGAAGTTTTTTCGGTGAAAGATTCAGCGGCTTCTGTTCGCCACCCATCAGCTCGGTCAGTTCATCATAAACGATTTTAACAATCATTTGTGCAGGCGAGACGCTTTTGATGACCTGTTCGCCAAGGGATTTTGCCCGTATATCTTCAATTAATTTCTTCGCTACCTTGTAGTTGACATCCGCACCAAGAAGAGCTCTCTTGATATCGCGCATGGCAAGACCAATATTTACCTCATTAATGGTTGCCTGACCGGCAAGCTTTTTAAAGGTAACCTCTAATTTATCACTTAAACTATCAAACATTGGATTCTGCTTTTTCAGATAAAGCTTAAAAATGCTTAGCTTTAATTATAACAAAAAATAGCTAAAAATAAAATGATACAATAACATCTTCATTGGTGGCCAAGGATTTTGTTTCAATTTTTTTATTTAACATCAACAGAACACACCTCGAAACAAGACGTTATGACAAAAGGATCGATCCTGAACATCCTGAACTCTTTTCACAGCAAACGAATTGCTGTTATCGGTGACATCATGCTGGACAAATATATTTTCGGCCATGTTTCACGCATTTCGCCGGAATATCCTGTACCCGTTGTTGACGTCACCCACGAAGACCTCCGGCTTGGAGGCGCTGCAAATGTTGCATTAAACACCCTTTCACTTGGAGCTGAAACCTTTTTGATCGGCATTACAGGGGCGGATGACAACAGGAAGATACTCCTTGAGCTGTTTCGAAATCGCGGACTTGCAACTGAAGGAATGATCTGCGATCCCTCAAGGCCAACAACATGCAAAACAAGAATTCTTTCGCAAAATCATCATATAACAAGGGTAGATTTCGAAAGCAGAAAAGAGATAGATTCGAAAATTGAGCAAATGGTATTTGACTCTTTTGAAGCTTTGCTTGACTCGATAGATGCCGTCGTGCTGGAAGACTACAACAAGGGACTTCTCAGCACTCAACTCATTCAAAAGATTATAACGTCTGCAAAAAAACATAACATTCCGGTACTTGTTGACCCCAAACTTCAGAATTTCTTTGCCTACAAAGGATGCTCGGTTTTTAAGCCAAACCTTTCCGAAATAGCTGCGTCGCTTGGAATCGTAATCCACAACAACGACAATGAGGTTGAACATGCTTGCCAATTGCTTCAGGAAAAGCTCCAGGCTGACACCATTATCGTAACAAGAAGCGATAAAGGTATGACCATTTATAACGGATCATTTACTCATATTGAAGCAACATCGCTGGAGGTTGCCGATGTTTCAGGAGCTGGAGATACTGTAATCGGTATTCTGGCACTCGGCGCCGCTGCAGGTATTGATATCGTAACTAATGCAACTATAGCTAATCTTGCCGCAGGGACAGTCTGCCAGGAAGTTGGCGCGGTTCCCGTCAGGCCGGACAAACTGCTTAAGGCTTGTCAGGAATATCTTCAATTATAGAGAGATGTTGCTCTATCTCCACTGGATAAGGAGGATTATATGACCTGTCCATCATGAGAGTTCTCATATTGTTCAATGAATAAAAAGGCACCTCGAACATACCGGCATTGCTGACAGGAGCAGGCACATCTTTTCCTGGATCAACATGCATCACAAATGTCGTATGCACGGTTCCATGGCCTGTCGGAGTAAAAACCCACATCCCCGTCGAGTGGCGGACCCTGTGATATTTCGGATTGTCCGGAAGATAATCCGGTTCACCCTTCATTGTAACACCTACCGCGTTCTCTCCTGCCGATACAAGCCCGGTACGCATAATCACCTCTCGTTTTTGCAGGGGCCAGGGAGTATTGATGATCTGGCGCACGACATATTCCACACCATCAGTTTTTTCAAGAATTTCCATAGCGGAAAGCTGATGAACCCATCGATTATAGTTGCCCATATCATGAAAAAGGCTGATCAGTTTTTTCAATGAAACCGGCATCTCTGTTTCTCCCTTAAAGCTGTGGATATCTGAACCGCTAACCTTGGAGGAAAATATCTTGATCCCTTTATGTTCAACTCGAAAAGCCCATTCCCCATGAAGAATTAACGCGATATCCATACCGTTTCTATTTGTATAATGAATGAGGGAGTACAAGAAAACCCCGATAAATCACTCTGTTATAAACTTTTCATAATGCTGGATCACATCTTTGGATGATTTTTTAAACGGGGCATCAACCGGAGTCATATACTTTTCTTTCTTGACCATTTCCCGCAAATTGATCATGGTATGATAGGGTGTATCAATAACAGCAATATTTGCAAGCCAGGAGGGAATCTCTCCCCCGGGTTCGATGTGAAGGCGAAAAACAACCCTGCACTGGTTCTCTGAAAGAGGAATTATGTTCCACGCACCTTCAAGCTCAGGAACACGAACATAATTGTCGTTTATTGGAAGATAGTCAGCAACACAATCAAGTTTGATAAAAACTTCCGAAGTTTCAGGGTCCATATACCCCTGTGATCGGGTTATGATTTCTCGGTCAGAAACAGGCCAGGGAGCACTGACAAGCTGATAAACAATCCTTCCTTCATCTTCCGACAATTCTTTCAGCAACCGCATTTCTTTTGTCTTCCATACCCATTCAGTAGCAACATCAATATCATACAAAAGGCTTAAAACCGCATGCTGAGGAGCATCAATTGTTGCAACAGCCACGAATGAAAGAAAATCAGAAGTAGGAACAGGACAGGTAAATATTTTCAACCAGTCATTGTTAAGCCGTAAGGTACAGGAAGCATTATTGATTTTTTGAAGTAACGACATAGTAACAAAGTATTAAGAATTAAAAAAACATACAATTTATACCTTTCGGCTGGCTTTCACGGGTGACTGACTGGTACTGTTGCAGCTATATTGAAAACCGGATCAGCAGACCGCACCAAGAACATGATCTGACCTTCAGCTCCAAAAAGCTGATGAGCGATTTTCGATTTCACAGCATCTGCAATGTGTTTTCTGTCCTGAATAAATCCGACCCGATTAAAAATTATTTTTTTCATCTTGCAGGCTTTTATGACAAGAGCCTCAAAATTGCTCTCTTCTGAATAATCAACAATAAATTGATCAAGAGAGGCTCGATAACCTTGAGCAAGACTGCGGGGATTATCGAGAACTTTCCGAGCCATGTCATCTAAAGAACCAGACTGGTAAAGTTCCTGATAAAAATCAGTATAGGCTTTTCCGGTTACCCAATAATCGGGTATAACCCCTCCTGCATCCCGCAATGCGGTCAACTTGCCCGTCGCTTTTATCTTTCCTCTTTGAATTGACGACACCAGTACTGGCAGAGAACTGGTTTTATACACCGTGACATCACTGTTTTTTAAGTACAACAAACTGTCTGAGTGTGCAAAGAGTTTCTGGGGAAGAATGTTTGTCATCGCATCCTGATAATAACGTTCGCGTCCTGCAACACCTTTCCGATAGACACGCTGTATCTGACGACCTGATGGTGTATAATATCTTGACACTGTCAGCCGCAGAGCCGAGCCGTCAGCAAACGGAAGCTGTCGCTGCACCAACCCTTTACCGAAAGAAAGCTCACCGACTATGACTGCTCTTTTGTTGTCCTGAAGCGCTCCAGCAAGAATTTCTGATGCCGAAGCGCTTCCTTTGTCGACAAGTACAATCAGATCACCTTTTTCATAACCATCGCCCGACTTTGCTACATAACGTTCCATCACACCCGTATTACGGCCTTTTGTATAAACGATCAACTGATCTTTTGCCAAGAATTCATCAGCGACTTCTACTGCCTGTTCAAGAAAACCCCCCGGATTTCCTCGCAGATCTATTACCAGGCGCAACATCCCCTGCTTTTTCAACTGTGCTAACGATAGCCGAAACTCATCAGCAGTCGTGGCGATGAAACGACTTATTCGAATATATCCCACACGATGATCAAGCATAAATGCAGCATCAATACTGGAGGTAGATATTTTCCCCCTTGCAACGAGAAAGTCAAAAATCTTGCCACTTACAGGACGAAGTACTTTCAAGCGAACGGTTGTCCCTCGAGTTCCTCTGAGTTTTCTAAGCACTTCCTGGGGTGAAATACCGATTGCCGAAACAGAGTCAATCGCGATGATACGATCTCCTGCAGTTATACCGGCAGATGCACTTGGTCCACCTGAAAGGGGGGTGACAACAAGCAGAGTGTCATTGATAACATCAAACTCTATTCCAATACCATCAAAATTGCCGTCGAACTCCGCCTGGGAATAGGATACTTTTTCCGGTTCAAGATAAACAGTGTGAGGGTCCAGAAATTCAGCCATTCCCTGAATACCTGCACTCGCAAGACTGTCACCATTAACCTCATCAACATAGAACTCCTTCATCAAGCCATAGGCTTCAAGCATTTTTTTCTGCCTTTCAAATCGACTATCTCCACCTCTATTCAGCCTTGTGCCAAGAAAAATGCCAAAAGCCAGCACGATAAGCATCATGACTGTTATCAATATACGAGACATACGGGATTGGTTAATTACCAGTGAGAACGAGTGCGATTGCTGCCTGAATTACAGTTTACCGATCACAAATCAAAATCACAAAAAATCATTGCGTAATCAACAAACCACTGCTCACATAACTCACTCAGTGCACACAACACAGATTGTACACATCGCGAATAAAGAACAAAACAACAGCAACAATAAAAACATAAAAAATCAAAACAAATTAAGATGTATCAACAATTTTTACAATGCGATATTATAAAATCAAAATAAATAATAACCAAAATAACATCACATAAAACCCAAAATAAAGACTTCCGAACAGTACCGCAACTCTCAATAAAAACAAAATGATTACCAATAAACCACCTAATTTTCAAATCAAACAAAACATTGATAAAAATAAATTAATCATCATACCTTACTTAAAATTAAACAAAATAAAAATCAATAAAATAATTTAAACTTAAATTTATATAAAATAATCTATGTTCTTATATTTGAACAAATTAACACTATTTGATCAAAGTTTTATTTAATATATTTTAAAACAGTTTACAACCAATTAATAAAAAATTATTATTCAAATCAATATTAATATTATCATGATTATTTTTGATTTTCTTACTATTTATCATTTGATTTTAACTGTATAAATACGACTGTTGCGCCGATAAGTTAGGCTTATAACATCAAGTATTTATATAATTTAATTAATTTATAACCTGTAAGAGCTATCCATATATCACAATTTTATAATAATTTTGATAAGGATAGCGATGAGAGGAATCCCTATATTATGGGGAATTTACATTGAACAATCAGTTCGAGTTCAAGGCTTGCATTAAGGGGTAATTCTGCAACACCCACTGCACTTCTTGCATGACTCCCCCGTCCCCCGAATATCTCATGCAGTAATGATGATGCTCCATTAGCCACGAGATGCTGGCCGGAAAAGTTACGTTCACTGGCAACGTAAAGAGTAAGTTTTACAATTCTTTCAATACTGTCAAGAGTTCCGGTCACTGATTTAATAGCGGCAAGTGCATTAAGAAGGGCTATACGGGAGGCATAAACAGCATCTTCCTTACTCTCATCATCGATCTTCCATTTTCCACCAGGCTCAATCAGTTTGCCGTCAACAAGGGGAAGTTGACCAGAAGTATAGACATAGTTGCCGCTCCGTATGGCTGGAGAATAAAGACCTGCGGCTGTGGATAGCTGAGGCAACATAAAGCCTGTTGTGATGATTTTTTCTTCGACTGTACCCATGATATAACGGTTGAAGAGGTTGCAATGGCTGTTGCTTCAGATTATTCTGCGGCAATGTTCAAGTATGCGTCAATGAAAATATACTCGTGGAATGGATAATAAATATCAGGAAAAGAGGTTCCCGGGATTATTGCTAAAATTATTTTTAGTCCGTGACAAATCAAAGTATTTTAATCACATGAGACATAAACAAAAAAATCAGCCCCCCCTTCCTCGCCTTTACCTCATCAGCAACGGTAATGGAAATAGTGATGGCGGCGCACTTCTCCTGGAGCAACTCCATCTCCTTACTGCCTTTTTGCCCTGCATAATACAGATAAGAGAAAAAAAACTTGAAGCAAAAGAGCTTATGGATCTGGCCCTGAAAGCCAGGGCCGCCAAATCTTCCGATAAGAGTCTTTTACTTATCAACGAACGTGCTGATATTGCCCTCGCTGCAGGACTTGATGGTGTTCATCTGCCTGAAAAGGCGTGTTCAGCTATGGCACTTCGTACATTTGCTCCGGGATTGATCTATGGTTGCAGCGTACATTCCGCCTTATCTCTTCGCATTGCTGAAGAATCCGGAGCTGATTACCTGCTTTTTGGCCCTGTTTTCGATACCCCGTCAAAAAGAAAATACGGACCGCCTCAAGGTCTCGAAAATCTTGAGGCACTATGCCAGGCAACGTCACTTCCAGTCTTTGCAGTCGGCGGCATCAATCCCGAAAATGCTGCACGCTGCATTGCCAAAGGCGCTTATGGAATAGCAGGTATTTCAATTTTTCAGGATACGACCCGATTTATCAAGACTATTGAACAATTTAATATCTACTTGAATCCATGATTCCTTCTTCTCCATTTCTCTGCGTCATTACTGATGAGACAATCTGCCCCGTTACTCTTGCAGAAAATGCCCTTAAAGGAGGGGCTGCCATGATTCAGTTAAGACATAAAACCGCATCAGGCAGCCAACTTTATGCATGGGCTGTTGAAATCCGCAAACTCTGCCACCAATATCAGGCACTCTGCATTATTAATGACCGGGTAGACATTGCCCTGGCTATCAAGGCTGATGGTGTACACCTTGGTCAGCAGGATATGGGCGTCAGATCAGCACGGAAACTGGCAGGGAACAAGTGCCTTATCGGAGTATCTGCATCTTCACCTCAAGAAGCACTACAAGCAGAAAAAGAGGGTGCTGACTATATCGGATTCGGACATATCTACCCAACATTATCAAAACTGAAAGGGTATTCTCCATTGGGTACTGATATCCTTCAGAAAACGGCAGCCCTGATTTCCCTGCCGATTATTGCTATAGGAGGCGTCAATGCAGAAAATGCGGAATTGCTTATATCGAGTGGAGCATCCGGTATTGCAGTCATATCAGCGGTCAGCAGGTCGGATAATCCCTCCGGAGCATCATATGAGCTCGTGTGTGCCATAAATAAAAAAAGCCATGAAAAAAGCCTATAAAACCGTACTCACCATAGCTGGCTCTGACGGCAGCGGCGGAGCTGGAATACAGGCAGATATAAAGACGTTTTCAGCTCTTGAATGTTATGGATTATCGGTCATAACTGCTCTTACAGCCCAAAATACAAAGGGAGTCACAGCAATATACCCTGTTGCTGAAACATGCGTTATGGCGCAGTTCAGAAGCATTGCATCCGATATTTCAATCGATGCTGTAAAAATAGGAATGCTGGGAACGATCGGCATGGTAAGAACCGTCTCAGCATTGCTGAGAGAACTGCGAGGAAATACACCCATTATTCTGGATTCCGTTCTCGGTTCTTCAGGAGGTACCATTCTCCTTCCTTTTGAAGCAATTCCCGTTCTTAAGGCCGAACTTTTCCCTCTTGCCTCAATGATTACACCGAACTTACCAGAAACCGCGCTGCTGATTGATATGAAATATCCTCCGGCAACTCCGGAATCCATAGAAACAGCTGCAATGAAGCTCCTTGAAACCGGCACGGGCTCAGTACTCATCAAAGGAGGGCATGGAGAAGGAGACAACTGCTGTGACTGCCTTCTCTACGACAATCGTTTTTTCTGGTTCAGCTCACAAAAAATCAGAACAAATAACACCCATGGAACCGGCTGTACGCTATCTTCAGCCATTGCTGCATATATGGCGCGAGGGGAAACAATAGAGGCTGCCGTGAGTAAAGCAAAAACCTATATCAATGAAGCCCTTCGGGCAGGCGCAACCTTCCGTCTGGGACATGGAAATGGCCCTTTACATCACTTTTACAGACAATGGAGTTAATTCAGGAAATTCCACGGGGAGAACGACCTATTGAATAATAGGTAAAACCGGACTGCTCCATGAATTCAGGGTTATAGATATTCCTGCCGTCAAAAACAACCGGATGAGTAAGATCTCTTTTAATCATATCGAAATCGGGACTGCGGAAAACCAGCCACTCAGTCAGCACGACAAGGGCATTTGAGCCTTTTATGGCATCTTCAGGGTTTGATGCATAAAAAATGTCATCACATTCACCATATATTCTTCTGACCTCATGCATGGCAACAGGGTCATAAACTCGTACCCTTGCACCGCCTTGTAAAAGCTCATCAATAACCCTGCGGCTTGGAGCTTCACGCATATCGTCGGTATTGGGTTTGAAGGAGAGCCCCCATATCGCAAAAACGCAACCGTTGATATCGTCAGCGAAATGTCCCCTTATCTTTCTGACAATACTGCTTTTCTGATCATTATTGACTGCTTCGACAGCCTGCAGAATCCGCGAATGATAACCATGCTTGTGTGCCGTTCTTTCAAGAGCCTGTACATCCTTGGGAAAACAGGAGCCGCCATAGCCAACTCCGGGATAAATAAATGAAAATCCGATCCTTGAATCGGAACCGATGCCCTTTCTTACAGCCTCGACATCGGCGCCAACCCGTTCAGCAATGTTCGCGATTTCATTCATAAAACTGATTTTTGTTGCCAGCATGGCATTTGCAGCATACTTGGTCAGTTCAGCTGAACGGATATCCATGGCAATAAAACGCTCGTGACTGCGGTTGAATGGAGAGTAAAGAAAACGAAGCAGCTCTCTGGTACGGGGATTATCAACACCAACAACGATTCGTTCAGGTTTCATAAAATCGTTGACAGCATCACCCTCCTTAAGAAACTCAGGGTTTGAAACGACATCAAAATCAATATCCACCTTTCTTTCCGCAAGAACCGAGCTTATTCTTTCCCTGACAAGGTCTGCTGTACCTACAGGCACTGTCGATTTATTGATGACAATCCTGTACTCCTGCATGAAGGACCCGATACTTTCTGCAACACTAAGCACATGACGCAGATCCGCAGAACCATCTTCATCAGGAGGAGTTCCGACTGCAATGAATTGGTACAGTCCATATTCAACTCCTTCACGAAGATCCGAGGTAAATTTTAAACGGCCTTCTCTTATATTTTCAGCAACAATTTCATCAAGCCCAGGTTCATGGATCGAAATTTTACCCTCATTGAGTCTATCGATCTTCTGCTGGTCAATATCTACACAAAGAACATCGTTACCTACTTCGGCAAAACATGCACCTGTAACAAGCCCGACATAACCTGATCCAAATATGGTTATTTTCATAAAATAAAGAGCCGGATTAATGTGATGAGTTGTGATTTACAACTGATTTTCTAAAGTGGTTTTTTTCACTCCTCTATTACAATGACAAGGCACCGGGATTTCTGCCAGAAGGCATTCTCATCACGAATAAGAAGCAGCGATGACGATTTTCCCCCAACAAGCTCATAAGAGCCTACGGTATGTGGTGTTATGATTTTAAGGCTCTTCAGTGGCATATTAAAAAAAAGATCCCTTGTTTCCGTTATATCCACCTTTTTGAAAAGTTTCACATTGAAGTCAGAAGCAAGGCGGTACTCACTGCCGAACAACTTCTCGAGAGGATTGATTCTGACAAGAATACCTTTAGCGACAAGTTCGTTAAAGGATCCGGTAATATAATAGGCCGTATAAAGCTGTATCTCCTGATCCTGAATAAATTCGTCAAGTACGTCTACTGTTGCTATGAGTGACGAAATCTGTGTGTTCAGCTTCTGAACATTGCCCTTGAGTGCATTTACTTCTTTATCCTTTGTATTTATGGCGATTTTCAGTTCAGAGACAAGCCGGTCAAGAGATTCAACACGATAGGATGAGGACTTGTTCTCTTCTTCAAGTTTCCGGATAAGTTTTTTACTGGCCACCAGTGAGGAATCGATAAAACGGATACTCGCCATGATATCCTTGCCGATTTTCTCAACATCTGTTGTATCCCTGCCCTCTATGCCTGAAGAAAGGCGTTCTACAACAGCCTCTTTCTGCTGTATCCTGCCAAGATTTTTCTGTACCTGAGCAAGAATGGCCATCATTGATTCGACATGCTCCTGCTGAGGATCAAGCTTTTTCTGCTCCGGGCTACACGAAGAAAGAATCAGAAGGAAGGCAAAAAAAACCACCCCGGTAACCCTGATCCGACTAATCCTTACAGCCATTGAATCCATTGTTCAACCCCTTCTTTTGTGCCGTACCATCTGGTATGCGGTGTTGGGAGATGTTCTGCATCTGCAATAGTAACATTTTCAGCACCTTCAAGAAAACAGCTTTCGGCAGGAACAATTCCATCACCCGCAACATTGCCATCTTCCTGGACGCTTTTATAAAACTTATAACACATTCTTTCGATAAAACTTCCATTGTCATTGCCATAATACTTATCACTGGCGACAGAAACAACACGACAATGCTCAAAAAAATCAGGTTGCAGGTGCCTGAATATAAAATCAGTCTTCAGCTTTGCATAATGCTCATGAGTATGAAAAGGTGTGCCCAGGGTAATCAGCTTTGCAACACGACCTTCTGTATGATAAACATCCCCCTGAAACAGTTTTCCAAGAAGGTAAATCATTGCCACAGTACCTCCTCCGCTATGTGCCACAAGCGTCACTGGTTCTGTGGGAAATCTCCGTCCCATCTCCCTTACAGTGCGATCAACTGCTTTCATAACCCGGTTAGTTGATTTTTCCGGTGAAGGGGGGAATCCTATCCAGTCAACAAGATTTACGGGTGCAACAGCAACTCTGTCGTTTGAAATATACCCTGAAAGCACATCTTTCATCGTTTCGTACAGGGTATCCCAGAAAAGTACGCCGGGAATTATCACTACAGGGTTCTGAGGTACGTCCTTCATAAAGATAAGGTTGGTAATGTAGTACTGAGATGCTTGTTACAACGACTCTTTCAGGACATTTTTTTCAGCACTTCAAGAAGCAGGCTCACTCCGAATCCTGTCCCCCCATTCACCTTGCCTGCACCCTTCGGTGAAAACGATGGACCAGCAATATCGATATGGGCCCAGTTATTATGGCCATCAATAAATTTTTCAAGAAATTTGGCAGCAGTAACCGTACCAGCACCACGCCCACCGGTATTATTAAAATCGGCAACATCTGACTTTATCTGTTCATCATAGAGATCCCACAACGGCATGCGCCAGACTTTTTCGCCTGACTGTTGACCGGCTTGAAAAATCTCTTCTGCCAGCTTGTCATTGTTACTGAAAAAACCAGCAACAGCATAACCCAGTGCAACAATACAGGCACCTGTCAGTGTAGCAATATCAATGATTACATCCGGTTTATACTTCTCTTTCCCATATGAAAGGGCATCGGCAAGGATAAGCCGCCCTTCGGCATCAGTATTGCCAACCTCCACCGTAATGCCCGAATGTGTCGTAATAACATCACCTGGCTGCTGGGCTGTAGCACTCGGCATGTTGTCAGTAGCCGGAATCAGCCCGATAATATGCAAAGGAAGCTCGAGACGAACTGCTGCTTCAACTGCTCCCATAACACTGGCAGCGCCTGACATGTCCGACTTCATCTCTCCCATATTTTCAGAAGGTTTGAGCGAAATACCGCCGGAATCGAAGGTAACCCCTTTCCCAACAAGCGCGACAACAGACTTGACTTTCCCTTTTGGCTTATAATCAAGTATAATAAAGGCCGGAGGATGATCGCTACCCTTGTTGACGGCAAGCAATCCTCCCATGCCAAGAGCCTCAATCTCCTTTTTTTGAAAAACCGTCACATCATAACCATATTTTTTGCCTGACTCCTCCGCTGCTTTTGCAATATCCGCTGCCTGCAGGTAATTTCCTGGAAGATTCACCAGATCTCTTGCCATTTTCTGACAAGAACCAACAATCTTTCCTTCGGCCACCCCTTTCTCACTCTCCTTAAAAGCTCCAGCATTAACCCGCAGAAGAAGCTCGCTAATCCCTTTCGATTTACTGGATGACTTCTTTTTATCCAGCTTGCCACTTTTAAGTCGATCAAACTTGTAAGAGCCGCCAAAACAACCCTCAACAAAAGCAGCCGCAAGAATTGCAACATTCTGACCGGTCGAAACCGCAAAGTTTTCAATACCAGAACAGTCAACTGCAACGTTTTCGAGTTTCATCTCCACAGTCCTGGCAGCAAATGAAACCGCAGCCTTGCGCCAGTCATCAAGGGATTTCCCCTCGCCAAGCCCAAGCAGTGCAATCCTCGATGCAGAGTACTTTCCGCTTCCGCCATACAAAAGAACAACCTCGCCAGCTTCCGCTTTAAAATCTTTTAAAACACGCAAATCAAAACCAAGCACAGCTAATGTCATTCCTGCCTCTTTTTCCAGCTCAATACTACTGAACGGCAGTGCAAGAAGATCGGTCTCCACAAGAGCAAGATCACATTTTGTCACTGATATTTTCATAACTTTCAATAATCGATGTTAACGGTATTACATTTACTCTCTGTGATTTTTAAGGAATAGTCGCAGGTCTTCAAGCAATACCTGCTGAGCTTTGTCGGACGAAAAAGGAAAGAGACATCCTGCAGCATTCATGTGCCCACCGCCCCCATACTTTTTTGCCAACTGGTTGACATAAATATTGCCACGTGATCTGAAACTCGCCTTGGTTCTTCCATCCTGCATTTCGACCATAAGCACGGCTATGCGAACTGAAGGAACACTTAAAAGGTAGCGGATAATGAGATCGGTGTCAAACAGTTTGCTCTCGGTAGACTTGATCATATCCTGTGATATGAAGAGCCATGAAATTTCACCATTATCAAGTATGGTAATGGCACTCAGGGCAGCACCAAGAAGTTTCAGCGCATTGGGCGTCAAAGAATTATAAATCATGTCATAAATTTCAGCAGCATCAGCGCCCTTGCTCACAAGGTCTCCTGCAAGCTGATAGACATATGGAGTTGTTTTGGGAAACCTGAATGAACCGGTATCAGTCATGACGGCAACATAGAGCGCTTCAGCAATTTCAGGTGTAAAAAGCTCCAGACCCAATCGTTTCTGAAGCGCATACACCAGATCGTAAATAAGTTCACCGGTCGATGAAGCATAGTTTTCGCATACCATAACATCTGTAAAATCATCCGGCTCAAGATGATGATCGATACAGACAAGCTTCAAGCTGCCGAGCTCTCTCGAAAAACTCACATGTGGCCACAGTGAACCCATCCTGTCCCGAAGGTTGGCATCAAGCAGAATAACAACATCACAAAGCGATAATTCCTGAATAGCCTCCTCACTCCTTTTATCGAAAAGAGCTATGGGATATAATTTTTTGAGAAAAGTGTAATTCGGTGGGACTTCAGTTGGATTGACTATAGATACCTCTTTCCCAAGCGCTTTGAGCACTCTTGCGAGAGCTACCTCGCTGCCAAGACCGTCACCATCAGAATTTTCATGGGTTGTAATAACAAAATGCTGACCTTCAAGCAGCGCATCGATGACCGGAGACCATTCCTCGGCATTAAGCGTCCGACCATACTCAGGAACTATCATTAGCTGGTTGTAATTTTACAAAAATAGAACATTATCCATGCTTTTTCTCTAACAGAGAAAACAGTGCATCAAACTATACTTTAATCAGCAAAGCTATGCAACAATTTTATTTTTAACACATAACTCCCCAGATAAAGTACTTTTTTTATAAAGGACAAGCAAAAGAACAATTGAGAACATATATTTTGCCATATGCAAGCACTGGTAATTCTTGAACACTGCTCCATTATCTGTTTTTTCCACAAAACGCTCTCTATTCGATGCCTGAATCACTGCAAAATATAACTGATCTTACCCTCAAAGAACTTAATCAGGCAATCAGCCTGCTGGGTGAACCTTCATTCAGGGCAACACAGATACACCAATGGCTTTTCAGCCATCATGCGACGAGTTTTGACGACATGACCATCCTTAGTCTTGCTTTACGCAAAAAACTTTCAGAAACCTTCTCTATAAGCCATTTAAAACTTGTTGATCACCAGGAAAGCCCCGAAGAGGGCTGCGACAGTCCAACAGAAAAAATCCTGCTTAAACTGTCAGATAATACGTTTGTGGAAAGCGTACTGATTGCTTCGGAAAACAGAATGACCGCATGCGTCTCTTCACAGATCGGATGCCCGCTTCAATGCCCCTTCTGTGCAACAGGAAGAATGGGATTTCAAAGGAATCTCAGTGCCGGAGAAATTACCGGACAAATCTTTGCACTCAACCAGCTGGTTGCAGCAAAAGAGCCTGGCAAAACCATAACCAACATTGTTTTTATGGGGATGGGTGAACCATTGCTCAACACCGATAACGTCCTTGAAGCCATTGAAACCCTGAGTTCAAGAAACTACCGCTTCTGCCTTTCGCAGAAAAGAATAACCATTTCAACAGTCGGAGTTATCCCGGAAATTCAACGACTCGGGAAGTCAGGAATGAAAACGAAGCTTGCAGTCTCGCTTCATGCTGCCGATCAGCAGAAACGTGAATCAATCATGCCCATAGCTGCCCGACAATATCCCCTTAAAGAACTGGGCAGATCACTCGGCGAATATAGTGCATCAACAGGAATGCCGGTTACTATTGTTTATTTGCTCCTCAAAGGGATCAACGATTCACTGGACGATGCAAAAATGCTTGCACGTTTTGCCAAAACCTTTTTATGCAAAATAAATTTGATTGATTACAATTCAATCATTAATATTAAATTCAAGCCAGTTTACAGCTCTACCAGAGACATTTTCCAGCAATACCTCATTAATTCAGGACTGCATGTCACAGTCAGAAAAAGCTACGGCACAACCATTAATGCGGCATGCGGCCAACTGGCAACAGCCGGCAAGCAGAACCCGCAATAATCTTTAACCGTCTTAACCATCATGGAGTTGATCGATTTTATTCCGTTCAAAAACGAATTTACCAAAGCCTGCCAGGGGCTTACCACCAATGCTACGCATACGTCGGAAAAACCTGTTTTAGATGAACTGAAAGTCAGACGATACGATAAACCCATTGCCGACATTTCGGAGTTTATTCTCAACAAAATTGATCACTGGCTTGGATGGAATCTTGTAAATGAAAAAACAGCTGTCGGCGGCATGACAACCATTCGTGCCGAGGTAAGCTCCTTTATCCTTTTTGGATTGAAAATAAATGTCACCTTCGGACTTCTTGAAGAAAAGGATATCAATGGCCGCTTCATCACCACGGTTAATGCCAAAGCTGAAACCCACATTGAATCCAGGGGAGATCTGGGTGAAAGCCGCAGAGTGATCAGAATGATGCTCGGTGCAATGGATTTTGAGTTCAGAAATACCGTGATCAATGAAGAGGACTATCAATACCGCTCAGTGGATACAAAGGGGTCGGCTGCAGCATGCCAGCAGATTTTTAATGATGCCCAGTTGCAGCAGCACAAACAACCTGAGGGAAGCCCAAAAAGCACAACAATCGAATTCAAAAAAAAGCCTGTCATACAGACTATCCTGCTCAAGCCCACTGCAAAGAATGAAGAAACCGCCCCTGCTGCCACTCCCCTTACAGGAGCTGAAGTGCAGAATGGATCAGCGACAAGCGCTCCTGCAGCCAGCATGACCGCAGAAGAATCAAAGCCCTCTAAGCCAAAAATCATGATCGTTACTACAAAAAAAACCCTATAACAACAGTTTGATGAGAATTATTCTACTGGGAGCACCGGGGGCCGGAAAAGGCACACAGTCAAACTATATCTCGAAAACCCTCGGAATTCCGCAGATTTCGACGGGCGACATGCTGCGCGCTGCGGTCAAAGCAGGAACACCTCTTGGTATTGCTGCAAAGAAAGTTATGGATGCAGGACAACTTATATCTGATGAAATCATTATTGGTCTTGTCAAAGAACGTCTGACTGAAAACGACTGTGCCAATGGATGCCTTTTCGACGGCTTTCCCCGTACTCTTAATCAGGCTGAAGCGTTGCGAAAAGATGGAATCCACATTGACCATATCGTTGAAATTAATGTTGAAGATAAAGAGATTATCGAGCGGATGAGTGGACGCCGTGTACACCTGGCATCAGGCAGAACCTATCATGTACAGTTCAACCCGCCAAAAAAAGCGGATATTGATGACGAAACCGGTGAGTCCCTGATCCAAAGGGAGGATGATTCTGAAGACACGGTAAAAAAACGCCTTGAAATCTATCATGCTCAAACAGCGCCTCTGATTGAATATTATATGGCGTTGTCAAAGAACGGAACTCCGGACGCTCCGAACTACTACAGGATTCAGGGAACAGGAAAAGTCGAGGAGATCCGTGACAGAATTCTGGAAGCATTGCTTGCCTGAAAACACCAACGAAAAATCTTCAATTAAAAAAAGTCAGTACTTTTGTGCTGGCTTTTTTCATTCACCAAGATGCATGCACTGATAGCAGCAGAAAATTTATTCAGGGGAGAACCGTTTACAGCGATCGTGCCTGATATTCTGGAACAAGAGATCCAGCAGGGTTGCATGGTGCTGCTTTCGGTAAAAAAAGGAAATGGAAAAGTATCAATCGGATACATTCTGAGCCTGACAACCCTGAATTACGGAGAACCATCGAATATTGAAATAGTGGATGTGCTCTATGATGGCTGCCCTGTTCTGAACCAATCACTCCTGCAGCTTACCGAGTGGATGGCTGATTATTACCTCACAAGGAGAACCGATACGCTCATGGCAGCCCTGCCTGCGGCGATCCGCACCACTGTTCATGATGTGGTTGAAATGAAGAACTTTTCACTCAAGTCAGAAGAACCGAAAATCATCAACACAGCTCTCCGGCGTTCTATCTTGAAAATATTGACAACAGAGAAAAAGCTGACAATCCCCCAGCTGCAGCGCAGGCTTGGAAAAAAACAACTGTACCGTACCATCTCCGAACTTGAGCGGGGAGGGCATCTGACACTCACAAAGAAGTTTTTAACCACAAAAGCAAAACAAAAAATCAGTTACCGCCTAAGCGCATCATTACCGGATAACGCAGAGGAGGAGCTGAAAAACTCACCGAAGCAGCTTGAGGCCATCAAAAAACTTGCCTCCCTCGGCAACAAATACACTTTGCCGGAAAATATCAGTAGCTCAAGAGATACTCTCAACACCCTCGTAAAAAAAGGATTTGTTGAAAAAATTCAAACGGATGTCACAAGCAAATTCACGACCGGCTTTGCAGAAACGCCCCAATCGTCAAAAACGCCGACCGTCTCACAGCAAAAAGCTCTTGAACAACTGATTTGTGCCTTTAATAAACATGAATATGGCACATTCCTGCTTCACGGTGTAACAGGCAGCGGAAAAACCCTGATTTATATCGAGTTGCTGAAAACAGTCCTTGCTGCAGGAAAAACCGCTATCGTATTGGTACCGGAAATAGCCCTGACCCCCCAGACAGCCGGACGATTCCAAGAGCACTTTCATGATGAGATCACCATTCTGCACAGTGCCATGAGTAACCAGGAAAAATATGATGCATGGCATAGTCTGCGGCTCGGAAAAACAAAAATCGCCCTTGGTGCCCGCTCAACTATTTTCGCTCCAATCGAAAACCTCGGAGCAATCATTGTGGACGAAGAGCATGACACCGCCTACAAACAGGACCGTACTCCCCGCTATCATGCACGGGATACGGCAATCATGAGGGCAATGTTCAGCAAGACGATATGCGTGCTCGGATCGGCAACACCTTCGTTTGAGTCATACAGCAACGCCATCAACGGAAAATACACCCTTATCAATCTTCCGGAACGGGTTGACGGGGCTACCATGCCAGGCATCACACTTGTCTGGATGAAAGGAAGTCCAAAGGCTTCTTCATCAATTTCCGAAATCCTCTATCAACAGATTGCACTCCGCCTTGAAAAAAACGAGCAGGTTATTCTTCTGCAAAACAGGCGGGGGTTTGCAGGAAGTATCTTCTGTCTTGACTGTGGTCATATACCGCTCTGCCGGTTCTGCAATATTCCTCTTGTCTACCATGCAGCCCAGAAACATCTCCGCTGCCACTACTGCGGACATTCTGTCAATTTTACTGAATTATGCGATAAATGTTCATCAACCAATCTTTTTTATAAAAGCAGCGGCACTGAACGCATCCAGGAAGAGCTGCAAACTCTTTTCCCTGAAGAAAAAATTCTCCGTATGGATGTAGACACCACAACAGCAAGAGGTTCCCACGGCAGAATTCTCAAAGAGTTCCAGGAGAACAAAGCGCGTATTCTGCTCGGCACGCAAATGGTCGCCAAAGGACTCGATTTCCCGGCAGTCACCCTTGTCGGAGTTCTTATGGCCGATATTGGACTTAATATTCCGGACTTCCGTGCTTCGGAACGGACATTTTCCCTTCTCACCCAGGTAGCAGGACGCGCTGGACGCTCTTCCTTGCCAGGAGAGGTCTTCTTGCAGGTTTATAATAAGGAAAACGATGTTTTCACGGCTTTATTGCAGGGATCCGGCAGTTTTGAAAAGTTTTTTTTCCAGGAAACTGCTGTCAGAAAAGAACTCCAATACCCTCCTGCATCAAGACTTATAAAATTCGAATGCAGCGCAGAAGAGGAAAAACAAGCTGAAGCTGCAGCATTATATTGCCGCAAATCCCTGGAGCTGCAACTTCCCGCAACAAGAGGCGCAGTGCTTGGCCCGGCACCAGCTGGCATTGCAAAAATAAAAGGACGATACCGTTATCAGGTGCTCGTCAAACTCTTTGATGGCAAACTCTCACCACTATTTGTTAAACAGATGAGCAGCGACATATCCGCTCGCTTCCGTTCATCAGGGCTCACCTTCAGTATTGATGTCGATCCCCAGAACCTCATGTAACAAACCGCTCTTTTCACATCGTTTCTTCCTGTTTTATTATACGTGCAACTCTAAAAAAAAGATGGCTTTTTACGGTCTCCTGATCATTGATGCAACCACTCTTTGTCCACGATATGTTTACATCCAGGAAAAATTCTGTATTAATTGGGTATCAGGTAATTACCGTACTATTTACTTATCATCTTAACAATGAAAGAATTACAAAACGCCGGTTTTGTTTCTGATCCTGTGTTATGTGGAATAACTTTTTTATGTTTTGCAGAATCGCTAAAGATCATAAGGATCGTCAATAATTTCAAAAAAGATCTCTTTCTGGTGCTCCGTAAATCCAATTCTGATGTAATGGATGTTTTCACTTTTAAAGATATCAGCCCCTTTTTCTGCTGCCCTCAGAATGATGTGACCTTTATGACGCCCGAGCTCTTTTGAAAGGTCATTCCATTTTTTGAACACGATATTGGTAAACGAGTCCCCCTCTCTAAGCCATAAAATATCACTCTCCGAAAGATCAACTATCATCTCCGGAGTTGCAAGCAACGACATCTCTTTACCGATCCAGATAGATATGATTTCACAGTGAAACGGTAGAAAAACAGCGTTTTTTACCACAAATCCCTTTTCTCCGTTCCTGAACGCATCAAGAAAGCTTTTCATGAGACTTGAGTGTTAATAATTAACCAACAGTTCTCAGCTTTTAAAAAACAGTAACCATAAAACAATAAATATCGGCAGAAGAATTGGCAGGGAATATTTGTAGATATACTCCAGAAAATCAGGAACTTCTAGATCTGCTTGAGCGGCTATATTTTTAACCATAAAGTTCGGTGCATTACCAATATATGTCAGGGCTCCGAAAAATACTGAAGCTACAGAAATTGCGATGAGATAAATGTCTGATGAGACATCACCCTGTACCGGGG
>JAAXWX010000066.1 GCA_013334755.1 Chlorobiaceae bacterium
CGGCCTTTGAGAATGATTTCGAGCCAGCCGTGTTCGACCACTTTCCTGTGGTTCGCCAGGTCAAGTCAACGTTGCTTGAAGCAGGAAGCATTTATGCCTCTCTTTCCGGCAGCGGTTCAGCCGTCTTTGGCCTTTTTGAGCGTGAGGAGCAGGCACAGACAGCCATGAAGCAACTGCCTGTGACTTACCGGAGTAATCTGACCCCTCCTGGTTTTTCCATGGAACAGTGATCGCTTACAATCGCCGTCCCTGACCAATGATTTCGTTGAGTTCAGCGCTGATAAGGCGGAGATCCTCATCGAGAAAATGGGAGGAGTGCAGACGGGCCCGTTTGACCTCGGTAACATCAACCACCGCATCCATCAGATGCTGCTCGAAGAGAGGTGCGGCGCACAGTACCGTGCCGTCCGGTCCGGTCATTGACGAATTACCCCAATAGGTGAAGCTGTCCTCATTGCCTACCCGGTTGACGCAGGCAACATAGCTGCTGAAAAGAAAGGAGTATGTCGAGGCAATAGTCTGCCACTGGGTCACAATCGCCGGGTTTCCGCTGCCGGGAGACATGCGCAGGGGACTCGACATCAGAACGAAGAGCAGCTTTGCTCCCTGATGGGCCAGCAGGTAGGGTACCGATACATGCCAGAAATCTTCACAGATTGCCACTCCGATTCGACCAAGCCTTTTTGATGTGACTGCCTTGATCTGCTGGCCGGCGGAAAAATATCGCAGCTCTTCAAACATACCGTAAGTCGGCAGATAGATTTTGCGGTGGATACTCTGTCCCGTACCCTCTTCAAACATCAGTGCCGAGTTATAGACGCCGTAGTCATTGCTCAGCTCTATGCCCCCGCAAATAATGCAGATCTTCCGGCTGAGCTCACGCAGGGGATCAAACCTGGCATCCTCAATATGCATGGCGATATCCTGAGCAGCATCCTGAACGTTGTATCCTGTGAGTGAAAGCTCGGGGAAGGCTATGGCATCTGCACCATCCCGGATTGCCTCTTCAGTCAGGGTGCAGTGCTGCGCAAGATTTTCATCGAAATTGGCAAGTGTACAGTCAATCTGGGCTATTCGCAGTTTTGCGTTCAGCATCCTTTTTAGGGTTTTAGTGGTAAGGATAAAAAAGATAGAAGGTAAAAGAGAGTGCCGCCAGTATCCACATGCCGCCGCGCACCTCCCTGACTCTTCCGGTGAAGAGTTTCACTATAACATAAACAATAAATCCTGCAGTGATTCCGACGCCGATATTGAAGGTGAAGATCATGAGGGCAATCGTCAGAAAAGCCGGCAGTAGTTCGCTGTAATCCTTGAAATCCATTTTTGTTACCGATTGCAGCATAAACATGCCGACAACAACCAGTGCCGGCCCGTAGGCGTAAGGCGGAACTATGGTCAGAACGGGCGAAAAAAAGAGAGCAAGGGCAAATAGAGCGGCAACAACCAGCGCGGTAAATCCTGTTTTTCCACCCTGCTCGATACCCGCAGCTGATTCGATATAAACTCCTGCGGTGGTGGTTCCGAAGAGTGAGGCCGCTATGGTTGAAAGCGCATCGACCAGCATCGGCTTTTCAATGTCCGGCAGGTTATCTTTTGCATCAAGCAGGTTGGCTCTTGACGATAATCCGAAGAGAGTGCCCATGGTATCGACGAAATCCATTACAAGGACACTGATGATGACGCTTGCAAATCCCCAGGTCAACGCTCCCTGCACGTTGATTTTCATAAAGATCGGTCCGATAGAAGGCGGCATGCTGAATGCCGTTGCTGGAATTGGAACAAGACCGGTCAGGAGAAATGCTGCCGTTGTAACGATCATACCTGCAAGAATTGCTCCGGTTACCCGCTGGATCAGAAGGACTGCCGTGATGAGCAGTCCGCCGAGGCTCAGAAGAACCGGAAGTTTGGCGATATTTGCCAGTTGTACCGGTGCCCCGGGAACTCCGATTGTCACGATTCCCATATCACCGAGGCCGAGAAAAGCGAGGAAAAGGCCGATTCCGACCGAAAAGCTGTGTTTGAGTGAAGAGGGAATTGCTTCAGCGAGCCACTGACGCAGTCCGCCGATTGTAATCAGGGTGAAAAGAATGCCGCTTATAAAGATGGCTGCCATGGCCGTCTGCCAGGAGTAGCCGAGTGTCTGCACAACCGTATAGGCAATAAAGGCATTCTCGCCCATGTAGGGTGCTACAGCGAAAGGGCGTTTGGCATAAAGGCCCATCAGAAGGGTTCCGAAAATCGAGGTGAGAATGGTCGCTGTCATCGATGCCCCTTTGGGGATGCCAGCAGCGGCAAGGATGGCCGGATTCACAATAATGATATAGGAGAGCGTAAAAAAGGTTGTGACACCGGCAAGCGTTTCCTGCCGGTAGCTGGTACGGTGTCTGTCGAAATCGAAATATGTGCGCATAGTCATGGTCGGGTAGCGGGAAGAGGTTTTATGACTGAAAGATACACATAAAGCGTGAAAACAGTGAAGTGTAAACGGTAAAAGCTGATCCGGATTTTGAAAGATCAGGTCTGCAAATGTAGTTCGTTGATGTTTTATTGATGTAATATTTTTGTTAATTTTTCAGTTATTCAACCATTTTTATCCGCCACACATCACGCTCTGCTTTCCGTCAGACCATATCAGGAGAACCTTTGAAAAAAATAGATTTCAAAAAAGAGTTGAAGCATCTCTATAACCCTCCGGTAAAGGAGGTTGTTGAGGTTGTTGTTCCGACAATGAACTTCCTGATGGTGGATGGCGAGGGCGATCCCAATATCTCACAGGCCTATGTTGATGCAATTGAAGCATTGTTTACGGTTTCCTATACCCTGAAATTCATGGTCAAGAAAGGTGAGCTTGCGATAGATTACGGTGTCATGCCTCTTGAAGGGCTCTGGTGGACAGATGATATGACAAAGTTCTCGCCGGACAATAAATCAGTATGGAAATGGACGGCGATGATTATGCAGCCGGATTTTATCTCCAGAGAAATGGCGGATCATGCCATTGCGGAAGTGAAAAAAAAGAAGAATCCTTCAGCTGTTAATAAGATACAGTTTGCATCATGGCAGGAAGGCAAATGCGCGCAAATCATGCACATCGGGCCGTTCTCTGAAGAGGGGCCGACGATTGAAACGCTTCATCGGTTCATCGATACATGCAAACGGCAGCGAACGGGCAAGCATCATGAAATATATCTGAGTGACATACGGAAAGCTGACCCCAAAAAATGGAAAACCATTGTCCGCCAGCCCATGCAGTGATTGTGGTTATTTTTCCCGATCCTCCTTGCGAACACATCCCGATATCCATCTCTGTCAAAACCTTTTTATTTTGTTGCATAACTCCAGAAAAAAATTTATAATGGATAAAATTAATCCAGTTTATAATATTTGATCTTAACTCAAACTAAAAAAGGAAAATACCATGAGTGTGCTCGTCGGCCGCAAGGCTCCCGATTTTGATGTTGCAGCCGTTGTCAATGGCTCGCAGTTTGTTGATTCATGCAAACTTTCTGATTACAAGGGAAAGTATGTTGTGCTCTTTTTTTATCCGCTTGATTTTACCTTTGTGTGTCCTACGGAGCTGCATGCCTTTCAGGAGAAGCTCCAGGAGTTTCGTGACAGGAATGTTGAGCTGATAGGCTGCTCTGTCGATTCTAAATTTTCCCATTATGCGTGGCTCCGTACTCCGAGAAGCCAGGGTGGTATTGAGGGCGTTACCTATACGCTACTGTCGGATCTCAACAAGACGGTCTCAGCCGATTATGACGTGCTCCTTGACGGTGCAATTGCGCTGAGAGGATTGTTCCTTATCGACAAGGAGGGTGTTGTGCAGCACCAGGTGGTCAACAATCTTCCGCTTGGACGCAATGTGGATGAGGTGCTTCGGCTTGTTGATGCTCTTCAGTTTACCGAAGAGTTTGGTGAGGTTTGCCCGGCAAACTGGAATAAGGGGGATAAAACAATGAAGCCGGACGAAGAGGGACTGAAAGAATTTTTTAAAGAGACCTAAGAACTGTTTGATTGATTGATAGTGCTGCCAACAGGTGAGTATTGTGCAGCTTGACGCCACTGAATCCACCCCTCCTGTTTTTTAAGAGGGGTGGATTCAGTGGCGTCAGTAAGCTTTGGCGAAGACCACTTTTCTTGCGGCGGGTTTTCCTGAGTAGATACAGGTGCCGGGTTCGTCGATCCTGTATTGTGCAATATAGTCAGCCTCTTCGGGAAGGACCCTGATGGTGGCTTTGGTCTCTTCTTTAATTTTCGCTTCTGTTTCCGGGGTTCCATCCCAGTGGGCGATAACGAATCCTTTTTCAACAGCTGACTTGAACTCATCATAACTCTGCACTTCGAAGGTGTGTTCATTTCGGAACTGGAGTGCCTTGTCGAACATGCTTTGCTGGATGGAGTTAAGGATTTCACTGACAAGCACCGGCAGCGTCTCGTCAAGCGGTAGTTCGGTTTTTTCAGAGGTGTCGCGTCGTGCGGCAATGCAGATGTTGTTCTGGATATCCCGTGGACCAAGTTCTATACGGACTGGTATGCCCTGCAGTTCATATTCAGCAAATTTCCATCCGGGAGAGTTCTGTTCGCTGCTGTCAACAAAGGATGGTATCCCGCTATTGTTGAGTAAGCTCGATATGGCATTGGCCCGTTCAATGACAGCCTCTTTGTCGCCTTTGAGTATGGGGATGATGACCACCTGGCGAGCTGCAAGTTTAGGCGGCAGCACAAGGCCCCGGTCGTCCGAGTGGGCCATGATCAGGGCGCCGATCAGTCGCGTCGAAACCCCCCAGCTCGTTGCCCAGACATAATCAAGTTTTCCCTCTTTCGTCTGGAACTGGCAGTCAAATGCTTTGGCGAAATTCTGCCCGAGGTTGTGGGATGTTCCTGCCTGGAGCGCTTTGCTGTCCTGCATCATCGCTTCAATGCACCAGGTATCTACCGCACCGGCAAATTTTTCGTTATCGGTTTTTTTGCCCATGATGACCGGCATTGCCATATACTCTTCGGCAAAAGTCTTGTAGACGTTGATCATGCGGAGTACCTCCTCCTGCGACTCCTCCGGGTTGGCATGGGCGGTATGGCCCTCCTGCCAGAGAAATTCAGTGGTTCTCAGGAAAAGGCGGGTTCTCATCTCCCAGCGTACCACATTGGCCCACTGGTTGATCAGAATCGGCAGGTCGCGGTATGACTGGATCCATTTTTTATAGGATGACCAGATGATGGTTTCCGATGTCGGGCGGATATAGAGCTTTTCAGCCAGCTCTTCGCCTCCTCCGTGAGTGACAACAGCGCATTCAGGGGCAAATCCCTCAATATGTTCAGCCTCTTTTGCAATAAAGCTTTCGGGAATAAAAAGCGGGAAGTAGGCATTGACATGGCCGGTCTCCTTGAACATTCTGTCAAGGGCAGCCTGCATTTTTTCCCAAATCGCGTAGCCGTTTGGCCGTATGACCATGCATCCCCTTACATCGGCATAGTCAGCGAGTTTCGCAGAGCGTACAAGGTCAATATACCATTGGGAATAGTCCTCGCTTCGTGAAGTGATCTTATCTGCCACGTTACCGGTAAATATTTTTATTAAATAAAATTAAGGAACCGAAATATACAATCTACTGTTCAAATTTTTTCATCTTTTCCATAAGGGTTTTCAGATGTTCTTTCTGCCCTTTTTCGAGAGGCTTCTGGTTGTCAGCAACTTTCCGGTATCCCGCCGGTACACTGAATTGAGAAGGAGGAACCGCTTTGGGCCAGATTTGCACAAGTTCCATCATGTATTTCCCGTTATCGTTATATTGCACGATCTTGACCGGGAATCCTTCAATACCTTCAGTGCTGAGTTTTTTTGCCAGTTGTGTATTGGAAAGACGGGGATTTTGCGACTGAAGAATTCTGAAGGTGGAGAAATCGCCAAGATCTCGTGTAACCCAGAGCTCAAGCTTTTCAGTGGTACTGGTGAGCATGATGTGCTGGCAGCTGTATCCTTTGATTGTCTGTGTTCCAAGTCTTTCAAGGGTATAGTTACTGTCGAAATCAAGCAGCATCGCATTTTCGGCAGCAGTTTTCAGGTTGACGATGCTGTAATTTTTTGCCTGATGGTTGATGATGTAGGCCTGGTCTGGCTGGGATGCTTTTGTGATTACCGTTGACTTGAGCTGGTCGGGTATTTTGTCCATCTGCATGATCATATCCATGCGTTGGGCGTTTGTCCCGAACGAGTAGGTGACCTTTGCGGAACCGTTCGGCATGGTAAGCGCCATCGCCATAATTCCGGTAAATTTCGAGGTGGCTGAAGCGATCGAGCCCTGAGTGACAATAAACATCAAGAGTAGTGCAAGAAGAACTTTTTTCATCGTGTCGTGGCTTTATTTGTCTGTGGTTTTCTGTTGTTCAACAGATCGGTTATCATGATGTAAGATAATGTACTCTTTGTAATCTTGCGTGAGAGGTTTTTTTTAAAGAACGTTTGATTTAACAGTCAGGAATGGAAGAGGTGAAAGAGTGGGAAGTTGTTGAACTGCTTAAAACAACTGCAGATTTTTTTGTTGTGAAAAAGGTCGATGAACCCCGCATCAGTGCAGAACTGCTTCTGGGGCATGTTCTCGGCAAGAGCAGGCTTCAGCTCTATCTGCACCACAACAGACCGGTTTATCAGGATGAGCTTGATCGATTCAGGGCACTGTGCCGCCAGCGGATCGAAGGCCGTCCGGTGCAGTACCTTACAGGAGAGCAGTATTTTTACGGGCTGCAGTTTATGGTTGATGAAAGGGTTCTTATTCCTCGTCCCGAAACTGAACTGCTTGTCGAGCATGCTCTTGAATCTCTTGG
>JAAXWX010000067.1 GCA_013334755.1 Chlorobiaceae bacterium
CGAAGCAGTTCCTGGCTATCCGGTACGGCAAGTTCAGCGGCAATGGAGGGTGTTCCCGCCCGCAGGTCGGCAACCATGTCGGCAATAGTCAGATCGGTTTCGTGACCGATGGCACTGATGACCGGTATTGCAGAGTGATAAAGGGCATTGGCAACAACCTCGCCATTGAAGGCCTGCAGATCTTCCAGTGATCCGCCACCTCTGGCGATAATAATCACATCAGGGCGGTGTGCTCTTTTTTTAGCGGCATTGAACCAGGCTATACCTGCGGCAACTTCTTCAGCAGCATTGCTGCCCTGTACCTTGACCGGATAGAGAAGGATATGGGCTGCAGGGAATCTCCGTTCAAGTACCTTGCTCATATCCTCGATCACTGCTCCGGTGGAGGAGGTGATGAGGCCTATGGTTTCGGGGATGGCCGGAATGGCTCTCTTTCGTTCAGGGCTGAAATAACCGGCTTTTGCCAGTTTCTGAAGAAGCTCGGCAAAAGCCAGCTGCAGCGCACCTTGTCCGGCCTCTGTGACAGAGGTACAAATGAGCTGATAGCGTCCTGAAGGAGGATAAACCTCAAGGCGTCCTTCGGCAACAACATCCATGCCATCCTTGAGTGGAGCAGCAAGGCGGCTTGCAGTAGTTTTCCAGATAACGGCCGGGATCTGGGCTCCCTCATCTTTCAGCGTCAGATAGATGTGCCCTGAACCGTGCCGTTTGAGGTTCGATATCTCTCCCTTGATCTTGACTTCAGGAAAAAAAGTTTCAAGCCTGGTTTTGATCTGCTGCGTCAGTTCGCTGACTGAAAGAATCTCTGCGCGCATAAAAAGAAGGAAGGTTGTTTACGATAGGTTATACATTCAGTATAGATAAATCCGCTTTTAAAAAAAACGGTATCAATCATGAACAGTATTTCTCATTGACGGGCAGAGAGATCAGAAACGACAGGCATACGGGGTTTTCGAGAGGGAAGTGTTATATTCGTTTTTTATTAACCGTAAGGCGTTAATCGCTTGTTCGGGGACGGGTGATGTTATGACAAATCATGATTATATAGAGCAGCTGGCAGTGTTGCTGGATGTAGAAAGGCAGACTGCCCGTTCTCTTCTGACCGGCTTTTCCCATGCTATTGTTGCTGAGTTGCTTGCTGTTCGGAAGCTTTCGCTCAAGGGACTTGGTTCGTTTGTGGTGAATCATATCCCTGCGGCAAAAAAGGGTACGGCATCATCCATTATCTATACTCCTCCCAGCAACAGGCTGACGTTCAGCAGGAAGATGTCAGGTGCTGATGATACCGTGCGTCTGGCAGTTTCACGGCTCTCGATGAGCCAGGCAGACGCAGAACGTTTTGCCCGGAGTCTGGCTGTTTTTTTTTCCGGCGCGTTTCAGCAGCAGAGAGAGATGCTCTTGAATGGACTCGGAAGGTTTGGGCTTGAACAGGGAGTCTACAGTTTTTTTCCGGAACGTTCGATCGAAGAGCTTCTGAATCGGGAATATCAGGATCTGGGGGAGGTTGTTCTGCCTCGGAATCAGCAAAGGAGTGACAAGGGAGAGCGGAAAAAGCTGCGTTATATTCTGCCGCTGTCAGCCCTCATGATTGCAGGAGTGCTTATTGTAGTCCTGAATAACCATAATCCTGCATCTGTTTTTTTTGCTTTCCTGTCAAAACAACCCGAGAATCTGGCAAGTGCTGTGGGCCAAAAGGGTCCGGTAGTGGCTGCCACTCTTTCCGCTCAAGTACTCCATCCGGATCTGTTATCCGCTGGTGCGGCTGATTCTTTAATGCTTGAAAAAGATGACTATACTATTGTTCTTGCCTCTTTCCGAAAAGAGTCGACGGTTCGTCAGGAGCAGCTTCGTTTTGCTGCAAAAGGAGTTATCACATTTGTCTGTCCGCCAGTGGTACGAAAGACAAAATACTACAGGCTTATGACCGGCAGATTCGCAAGTCGTCATGAAGCATCAGAGCGTTTCAGACAACTGCCCGCAAAAACGGCAAGAAACTCATATATCCACCAAGTAACTGAAAGGGTAGTCCTTCATGGAGAAAAAGGGTTGTAACACATTGCATCCCCAGTCTATGTGTCCGGCATTCGGCGGGCTGAGGGTACTTACAAGAATTGACGGTGTTCAGGTTTGTCTGGTTGCTGATCAGGGGTGCCTCTATGGGTTGACCTTTGTGTCGCATTTTTACGCTGCACGTAAATCAATCATTTCACCTGAATTGATGAATGTGCAGATTTCAGGCGGAACCATGATTGACGATGTGCGCCGAACCATCGAGGCTATTGCCCGGGACCCGGCGGTGAGGTTTATTCCTGTTGTCAGCACTTGTGTTGCTGAGACTGCCGGTATAGCGGAAGAACTTCTTCCGCGCAGGTCCGGCAATGCTGAAGTGCTTCTGGTGCGATTGCCAGCATTTCAGATCAGGACACACCCGGAAGCAAAAGATGTAGCCGTTGCAACGCTTCTCAAGCGGTTTGCCCGGTTTGATGACCGGAAAAAAACGAAATCACTGGTTGTGCTGGGTGAGATTTTCCCGGTCGATGCCATGACCATAGGAGCTGTTCTTCAGAAAATCGGCGTTGAGTCCGTCATTACGCTGCCAGGTACAGCTCTTGAGGACTATATCGAGGCTGGTCAGGCTGAAGCTTGTGCGGTGCTTCATCCCTTTTATGAAAGAACGGTTTCACTGCTTGAAGAGAAGGGTATGAAGATTGTCAAGGGGAATCCGATCGGGGCTAACGCAACGGCACAATGGATACGCCGTATCGGAGAGGCTCTTGATCTTGATCCTGTGACTGTTCAGGCTGTTGCCGAAGAGGAGGGGCAGAAAACCAGGGATGTGCTGTCACAGTTCAGCCATCTGAAGGGGAAGGTTCTTGTTGCAGGCTATGAAGGAAATGAATTTCCACTTGTCCGTCTGCTGCTTGAGGCGGGCCTTGAAGTACCTTATGCCTCAACCTCCATTGCCAGAATGGCTCTTGGCGAGGAAGACCATAAAGTACTCTCCATGCTTGGTACAGAGCTCCGTTACCGCAAGTATCTTGAAGAGGATATGCAGGCGGTTATTGACTATGAACCGGATCTTGTCATCGGCACCACGTCGCTCGACAGCTTTGCCAAGGAGCGTGGAATTCCGGCAATCTATTATACCAACAATATTTCCGCCAGACCGCTTTTTTTTGCTGCAGGAGCAGCAACGGTTCTTGGCATGATAAGCGGGCTGCTTGGAAAAAAAGAGGTGTTCAGGAATATGAAGGAGTATTTTCAGGGGTAGCGGAATAGCACAAGCAAGAAAAAAAGCCGGAGCTTAACCGGCTTTTTTTCTTGCTTGTGCTATTTCCGGCAAAGGCTATACTTCCATGATCTCTTTTTCTTTCAGGACGATCAGGTCGGTAACCTGTTTTTCAAATTTATGCAGCATCTCGTCAGCATCTTTTTTCCCTTTGTTCTTGTCGTCTTCGCTGATTGCTTTCTCTTTTTCAAGCTTTTCAATTTCGTGAATCATATCGCGGCGAAGGTTGCGAAGGGAAACTTTTGAATCTTCACCGAATTTCTTGGTGAGCTTGACAAACTCTTTCCGGCGCTCTTCAGTCAGCGGAGGAATGCTGACTCTGACATTCTGGCCGTCAGCAGCGGGATTGAGCCCGAGGTTGGCATCGCGGATGGCTCTTTCAACACCGGATACCATTGATTTATCCCACACCTGGACCATAAGGGTGTGAACATCGAGTACTCCAACGTTGCCGACCTGTTTCAGCGGCATCTGCTGGCCATATGCCTCTACCTTGACGCGGTCGAGCAGTGTCGTTGTCGCTTTTCCTGTCCTGATCGAAGCGATTTCGTGCTGAAATGCCTCGATGGTTTTTTTCATCTTAGGCTCAATTTTCTGATAAACATCCCTGACACTCATAACTGTTCCGATGGGTTGGTGTTGGTTTGCTGAAAAATGCAACCTCTTTTATTGAGCGTTTGCCTGAGCTGCAGTGGATTTGGCAAAGCGCTTGTTGAAGCGTTCCACACGTCCGGCGGTATCGACAAGTGTCTGCTTTCCGGTATAGAATGGGTGGCAGTTGTTGCAGATGTCAACTTTGATGGTCGTACGGGTTGAACGGGTGACAAATGAGTTACCGCAGTTGGCGCAGTTGACGGTGACTTCATTATACTTTGGATGAATATCTTGTTTCATGACTTTCGTTGACTTTATCGTACAATAAATGATATGAACGGCAATAAAATAGTAAAGGTGCAAATATACAAGAATTTAAATCCAGATACAACCATTAAGATGACCGGCGCAACTGCAATAACCAGCCTGAAAGGTGTTGGTTCCAGAAAGGCATCAATCCTGAAAGAAGCCGGTATTGTTACTCTGGATGATCTATTTGAGTATTTCCCCCGTCGTTATCTTGACCGAAGTGCCATGAAAAGTATTGGAGCTCTTGTAGATGGTGAGACGGTGACGGTTGTAGGAACGGTGATAAAAACGCAGGTTGACGGGGATGTTCCAGGGCGGGCGCGCTTCAAGGCATGGCTCGGTGATGCTTCGGGTGTGCTGGAATTGACCTGGTTCAGGGGTGTCCGGTATTTTTCCCGCAGCATTGTTCAGGGTGAGTCGTTTGCTGTTCATGGAAAAGTGAGCTATTTCGGGCGGCATGCGCAGATGCAGCATCCCGATTATGATCGTCTCAGTCCTGATCTCCTTGAGTCACGCAAAGGGGAATGCAGCGATTTTGAACTTTACAATACCGGAAAGATTATTCCCATTTACCCGACCAGTGAAGCTATGAAGCAGGCCGGTTTGAGTTCAAGGTCTTTGCGTTCCCTTGTTTTCCGTGCTTTTGAACAGTGTATTCCAGGAAAAGAGGAGAATCTGACACCATCCATGATTGCGGCTAACGCTTTGATGCCGCTTGCCGAGGCGTATCGGGAAATACATTTTCCTTCATCGCATGAACAGCTTGCAAGGGCTCGTTACCGCATGAAGTGGTCGGAACTGTTTTATGCCCAGCTTCTGTTTGCCCTGAGGCACAGTGAGATAAGGCGAACCAGAGATGCGGTGAAGTTTACCCGTTCCGGTGAGATTACCCGGATGCTCTATGCGAGTTTACCCTATGAGTTGACAGAGGCACAGAAGACGGTGGTACGTGAGATCTATCGAGACCTCAGGAGCGGCAGTCCCATGAACCGGTTGCTCCAGGGTGATGTTGGTTCCGGAAAAACCATTGTGGCCATGTTTGCCATGGCTCTTGCTGTTGACAACGGTTTGCAGTCGGCCTTTATGGCTCCTACCGAGATTCTTGCGGTGCAGCACTATCTGGTCATGAAACGTTTTTTCAATCCGCTTGGCCTGCAGGTTGGTTTAGTCACTGGCAGGCAGGGGAAGAAAGAGCGTCAGGCTGTGCTTGGTGCAATCAGTTCCGGTGAACTGCATATTGCTGTCGGTACGCATGCCATGATTGAACCTGGGGTGAGCTATGCCTCTCTTGGTCTCGTTATCATTGATGAACAGCATCGTTTCGGGGTGTTGCAGCGCAAGGCGTTTCAGGAAAAAGCAATAAATCCTCATGTGCTCCTGATGACGGCGACTCCTATACCAAGAACTCTCACCATGGGAGTCTTTGGTGATCTTGATGTCTCGGTCATCCGCCAGATGCCTGCCGGCAGGATACCGGTGAGGACCATTCTGAAGTCTGAAGAGGAGAAACAGAAAGTCTATGGTTTTCTCCGCACACAGATCGCGGAAGGAAGACAGGGCTATATCGTCTATCCTCTTGTTGAAGAGTCAGAAAAAATGGATCTGAAAGCTGCGGTGGAGAGTTATCAGGAGCTCTCTGCCACCGTATTTGCTGATCTGCGTCTGGGATTGATTCACGGTCAGATGACGGCGGATGAAAAGGAGAGCGTGATGGAGCAGTTCCGGAGCGGGGTGATTGATCTGCTGGTAGGTACGACAGTGATTGAGGTTGGCGTTGATGTGCCGAACGCGACGGTCATGGTGATTGAGCATGCAGAACGGTTTGGTCTTGCCCAGTTGCACCAGCTCAGGGGGCGGGTTGGCCGGGGAGGTCACCGCTCCACCTGTTTCCTGCTCTATGCCAAGATGAGTGTGGACGCCCGCGAACGGCTTGCGGCCATGGAGTCAACGACTGATGGTTTTCTTATCTCTGAAATGGATGCAAAAATAAGGGGAGCGGGTAATATTCTTGGAAAAGAGCAGTCCGGAACGCTGAGTGGATTAAGAGTTGCTGATCTGAACAAGGATTTTGATATCATGCAGTCGGCCCGAGCAGCTGCATTCCAGCTTGTCGATGAGGATTTCCAGCTGCGGAGAGCAGAGCACCGCCATATACGGGAGTGTTATCTGCGTCATTATCATGACAGGTTTGCCCTTGCTGATATCGGGTAGTCTTTCGGAAAAAATGAAGAGTGCAGTGTGAACATGAAGCGTAAAAGAGAGCCTGGAGAGGTTAACGGGGGCATGGTTATTGAAGTTACCGGCTCAACATATATGGTGCTTACCGACGGGGGAGAGGAGTTCAGATGCCGGACATTCCCTGGAACAAAGACGGAAAATGATTTTTCATCCCTGGTTGCAGTCGGTGACCGGGTGGTGCTGAAAGAGACCGAAACGGGCACGGATTTGTTTGAGGCGGTCATTACGCTTGTGGAGCGACGCCGGAGTGCACTGACAAGAAAAAGGGATCTTCGCCGGAACCGCAGCAAGGAGAAGGTGCAGGTTATTGCAGCCAATATCGATCAACTGCTGGTTGTGGTCTCAGCCTTTGATCCACCTCTCAGCACCCGTCTTATCGACCGTTACCTGGT
>JAAXWX010000068.1 GCA_013334755.1 Chlorobiaceae bacterium
ATCGCCGAACATCCCGGCAGGGCTGAGGCATACTATGATCGGGGTAATGCCCGCAGCAGTTGCGATGATTATGATGGTGCCATAGCTGATTTTACCATGGCACTGAAGATAGGGCTCCGCTTCCGTGAAGCTATTACGGCTTATGGTAATCGTGGTATGGCAAGGGTAAAAAGTGGAGATCTTGATGGCGCTGTTCGGGATTTCAGTGAAATCATAGAGCGAAAGCCCGGCAACAAAAGGCTGTTGTCTGCAGCGTATAAGAACAGGGCGTTGGTAAAAGAAAAAAAAGGTGATAGCGAAGGTGCGGAAGGAGACAGGAAAATGGCTCTTTTGTTATCATCGGATATAAACAAACAATAACCAGTAATGGAGGATAGAGAGATGGGAATGTATTGTGACCAGTGTCAGGAAAGCGTTCATGGAAGCGGATGTACTGTGAGAGGTGTATGCGGAAAGGATGATATGACGGCGAAGCTTCAGGATGTGCTTGTCTATGCAACCGAAGGTCTTGCGCTTGCGGCAGAAAAACAGCAGGGCAGTGTGTCGAGAAAAGTCGGCCGACTTATCAGCGAGTCTCTCTTTGTAACCGTCACCAATACCAATTTCGATGAAGATGCCATCGTTCTGCAGATTCGCAAGACGCTTGCTCTGCGTGATGAACTGAAGGCGGCTTCGGGTGTTCAGCCTGAGCATGACGCAGCCCGCTGGAATGGCAGCTCAAAGGATGAGTTTCTTGCAAAAGCCGAGACGGCAGGCATTGAAAGCCTGAGTGAAAACGAAGACCTTCAGTCACTCAAAAGCCTTGTGCTTTACGGTATCAAGGGTCTTGCCGCCTATACCGATCATGCGGCAGTTCTCGGTTACCATGATGATGATATCTATGCGTTTTATGTCAAAGGGCTTGCAGCGCTGACCAAAGATCTTTCGGCAGATGAACTGACGGCGCTGGTACTCGAAACCGGAGGAGTTGCCGTTAAGGCGATGGCGCTGCTCGACAAGGCCAACACAGAAACCTATGGTCAGCCGGAAATCACCACGGTGAAGACCGGTGTCGGCAAAAACCCAGGCATACTCATTTCTGGTCATGACCTTCGTGATATGGAAGACCTTCTGAAACAGACCGAAGGAACCGGAGTTGATGTCTATACGCACTGTGAGATGCTTCCAGCCCACTACTATCCGGCATTCAAGAAGTATTCGCACTTTGTCGGCAACTACGGTGGTTCATGGTGGTCACAGGATCGGGAGTTTGAGAGCTTCAACGGCCCGATTCTCATGACAACAAACTGTATTGTGCCGGTTCGCGAGTCTTACCGCAACCGGATGTTTACCACCGGCATGGCGGGCTATCCCGGATTGAAACATATTGCTGCGCGTCCTGAAGGCGGACAGAAAGATTTCTCTGTCCTTGTCGAGCTGGCAAAAAGCTGCCCGGCGCCGAAAGAGCTTGAAAACGGGACCATCACCGGTGGATTTGCGCACAACCAGGTGATTGCTTTGGCTGACAAGGTGGTTGCTGCCGTGAAGAGCGGAGCCATCAAACGTTTTGTGGTTATGGCCGGCTGTGACGGGCGTCACAACTCCCGCCAGTACTATACCGACGTTGCCGGTGCCCTTCCGGATAATACCGTCATCCTGACGGCAGGGTGCGCAAAGTACCGTTACAACAAGCTTGAGCTTGGCGATATCGGCGGCATTCCGCGCGTACTTGATGCCGGCCAGTGCAACGACTCCTATTCACTTGCGGTCATTGCCCTGAAACTCAAGGAGGTATTCGGTCTTGAGGATATCAACGATCTGCCGATCTCCTACGATATAGCCTGGTACGAGCAGAAAGCCGTTACGGTGCTGCTTGCCCTGCTCTATCTGGGAGTAAAAGGCATTCGCCTCGGACCAACACTTCCCGAGTTTCTGACTCCGAATGTAGCTGCAGTTCTGGTTGAGAAATTCGGTATCAAGCCGATTGGAGCGGTTGCTGCCGATGTCGAAGCCATGATGGCAGGAGCATAAGCGTTCATCATGCTGCATGGAGTCATTGTTAATGGTACTTCATGCAGATAGAGAAGAAAGACCGGAGGCTGCCCGAAAGGCATCCTCCGGTCTCCTTTGTGGTGCGGTATTGATGTTATCCAAGGTCGAACAATGATTCTCACCTGTTAACGAGGTTCCATGCAACCAACATATTCGGGCAGCACGAACTCAACAGTTCATAGTTCACTCACCGCATATTTGCTGCTTACCTTTGGTATCGCCTGGCTTATTTGGTTGCCACTTCTGGCCGCTGAGTATATGGGGCTTCCTTTTCTGCTGCCGGCAATTGTTTTTATCACGTTGGGAACCTTTGTTCCCTCCATTACAGCTCTGTTTCTAACCTGGAAAAACGCTGGCGGAACTGAACTGCGCCAGTTGCTTTCACGGGCATTGGTATGGCGCGTTTCCCCGATCTGGTATGTGGTTGCCGTCTTCGGACCGGCACTGGTGATGTTGCTTGCTATGGGTGGACACATTGTATTGGGTGGCGCAGTGCCTGATTATGTTCCATTCGGTGCTCGCTGGATAATTGTAGCGGTCAACTTCGTTTTTGTTTTTCTGATTGGCGGGCCGCTGGGCGAAGAGTTCGGCTGGCGTGGAGTTGTTCTCCCGGCACTTGAGGCACGGTTTAACCCACCGTGGGACAGCCTTGTTCTGGGTGTCATCTGGACGCTATGGCATTTGCCGCTCTTCTTCATTTCTGCCTCGTCACAGCACAGCCTGCCATTTTGGCTGTTTGCCCTGCTTTCGCTGCCTTTGTGCATCCTGATCACACAGGTATATCACGGATCAGGTGACAGCCTGTTACTGGTCATGCTTTTTCATGCTGCTGTCAATACCTGGTCTGGTCCCTTGATGATCAGCCCGGAAGCGACAGGCAGTAACAGACCCCTGATTTTGGCAACACTCTTTACATGGTTAGTGGCACTTCTCGTCGTAACAGGACACAAACGAGGTTCACACCCAAAAGGTTGATGATTGAGCAAACAAATGTGATGTGGAACTAGACCATGTGCACCTGACTTCACCTTGCCGTTCAGCGGTCGGTCATTCGCAATAGATCTTCAGGATACCGGTCACCTTGCACCGTAATTTTTGATGCGGCGCCATCTATCTCTCGGAGATCATCCGGAGAAAGTTCAAGATCAACCGCTCCGATGTTTTCCTCCAGGCGTTCCTGTTTCGTAGTACCGGGGATTGGCACAATCCAGGGCTTCCGGGCAAGCAGCCATGCGAGTGCTATCCTGGCAGGAGTAGCTTTTTTGCTTTCCGCGATCTTGCCGAGCAGATCAACCAGTGCTTTATTTGCCTGACGGGCTTCAGGAGTGAAACGAGGCAGCCTGTTGCGAAAGTCGGTGCTGTCGAACGCAGTGTTTTCGTTGATTTTTCCTGTAAGGAACCCCTTCCCCAGTGGGCTGTATGGAACGAAGCCGATTCCAAGCTCTTCGAGAGCAGGCAGCAGCTCCTGTTCAGGAGTACGCCACCATAGCGAATATTCGCTCTGTACAGCCGTGACCGGCTGGACGGCGTGAGCGCGTCGAATCGTCTGTACTCCGGATTCAGATAGACCGAAGTGCCTGACCTTTCCTTCCTGAATCAACTCCTTCACTGCTCCGGCAACCTCTTCGATCGGTACATCCGGGTCGACACGGTGCTGATAGAACAGATCGATGGCATCGATCCTCAGTCGCTTGAGCGAGGCCTCAGCGACTTGCCTGATATGCTCTGGTCGGCTGTCAAGTCCCATCCAGCCCGGTTTCCCGTCGGGATTGAGCTTGAATCCGAATTTGGTGGCAATCACCACCTGGTCACGGATGGGTGAGAGCGCTTCACCGACAAGTTCTTCGTTTGTAAAAGGTCCATAAACTTCGGCGGTATCGAAAAATGTGATGCCGCGATCAACGGCTGTTCGGAGGAGCGAGATCATCTCCTGCCGCTCTTTCGGCGGTCCATACGAAAAGCTCATTCCCATGCAGCCAAGTCCGAGAGCCGAAACTTCAAGATTACTGCTTCCAAGCTTGCGTTTTTTCATGGTTTCTTATTTAAAATTCTCTGGGGGCTATCGTCATTACTCTTTAAGCGAAGTCATATCGATCACAAAACGGTATTTCACATCGCTTTTCAGCAGTCGCTCATAGGCAGTATTGATTTCCTGAATCCTGATAACCTCAATATCCGACGTGATTCTGTGCTTGGCGCAGAAATCAAGCATCTCCTGTGTTTCGGCGATTCCTCCGATAACGGATCCTGCAACGGATTTACGGCCCATGATCAGTGGAGTGGTGTTCAACAGTGGATCCAGATCGCCAAGAAACCCGACAAGCACCAGTGTGCCGTCAAGCGACAGAGTGGGTATGTACGGGTTGAGATCATGAACACAGGGGACGGTATCAATGATCAGCTCAAATTGGTTTTTTACAGCATACATCTGCTCGTTATCGGTGGAGAGCACGACCTCATCTGCTCCAAGACGGCGGGCATCAATTTCCTTACCGGGCGAACGGGTAAAGAGCGTAACCTCGGCGCCCAGCGCTTTTGCGAGTTTCAGTGCCATATGGCCGAGACCGCCAAGGCCGATAACGGCAACCGAGCTTCCCTTACCAATGTTCCAGTGACGTAGCGGCGACCAGGTGGTAATCCCGGCGCACAGCAGGGGAGCTGCTCCTTTCAGATCAAGTCCATCGGGTATGTTCAGGACAAATTTGTCCGACACGACGATTTTTTCGCTGTATCCGCCAAAGGTGTGCATCTGATCATGACGATCAACCGAATTATAGGTGTAAGTCGGGATCTCTTCACAATACTGCTCCAATCCTGATTCGCAGGCTGTGCAATGCTGGCAGGAGTCGACCATGCAGCCGACACCGACATGATCTCCTTTCTTGAAGCGGGTTACGTCCGACCCAATACTTACTACGCGGCCGATAATTTCATGGCCCGGTACAAGAGGATAGGTGCTTCCTCCCCAATCATTTCGGGCCTGATGCAAGTCGGAGTGGCAGACACCACAGTAGAGGATTTCGATAACCACATCGTCAGGACGAGGATCGCGACGTTCAAAACGATGCGGGGTTAATGCGTCTTTGTATGAGTGTGCGGCAAAACCAAGTACATTCATTGTCATCGTTGATTCTCCATTGAAAATTGGACTGGTTTGTTCTTCAGAAAGAAGTTGATTTCCGGTTCTCTGCAGAGTGCCGCAGAGGAATGTGCGGTCATTGCATCAATATACTCCGATCCCGGCCGAGAGAGTAGAGCGTTCCTGCCTGATTCTCCGGAATTCGAGATAAGGTTATGGTGGGATGAAGCGGAACAATTATTACCATCAAGACCAGGCAATGGGTTGGGAGAAGTTATACAATTTGCGCTTTCAATTCGTAATTTGTATACTATTCTATGATCTATCGCAAACTGACAGCAACCCTTCAGCGGTTGGCCAATACATTTCCTGTTATCGCAATAACCGGGCCGCGGCAGTCAGGAAAAACAACGCTGGCAAAAGCCGTTTTTGCCGATAAGCCCTATGTAACCCTTGAAGACCCTGCAGAACGTGCCTTTGCCCTTGAAGATGCAAAAGGGTTCCTTCACCGGTTTCGTGATGGAGCCATTTTCGATGAAGCTCAACGCTGGCCGGATCTTTTTTCATACCTTCAGGGCATGGTTGATGAAGAGCCGATTCCCGGAAAATTCATTCTGACCGGTTCACAGCAATTCGGACTGCTCGCTGGAGTCAGCCAGTCACTTGCCGGTCGCGTCGGTATGACCGCTCTGCTCCCCTTGTCCATTTCAGAACTTCCGGCAGCATCGCAATCGTCTCTATCTCTTGACAAACTGATCATAAAGGGTTTTTATCCTGCCCTTCATGTGAGAGAGATATCGCCTGCTGACTGGTTTGCAAGTTACATCGCCACCTATATCGAGCGGGATATCCGGCAGGTGTTACGGGTTCATGATTTATCGGTATTCCAGCGCTTTGTGCGACTCTGTGCAGGTCGAAACGGACAAATGCTGAACCTTAATGCGCTGGCGGGTGAAACAGGTATATCCCATAAAACAGCTCGCTCATGGCTCTCTGTTCTGGAATCAAGCTACATTGTCCATCTGCTCCCGCCATACTTTCGAAACTTCGGAAAGCGACTTGTGAAAACGCCAAAACTCTATTTTTTGGATCAGGGTCTTGCCTGCTGGCTGCTTGGTATCCGTTCACCTGAACTTCTTGCACTGCATCCCTTGAGAGGAGCAATATTTGAATCATTCATCATCAGCGAGTTTCTCAAATCCCGCTATAACCGGGGGCTGCCTGCGGATCTCTACTTCTGGCGCGACAATAACGGTCTTGAAGCGGATATCGTTTTTGAAAGTGGCACAAAACTACAACCAGTGGAAATAAAATCAGGTCGTACCATCACCGGTGACTCTATCCGCGCAGGCTTGAGAGCCGCACGATTTGCCTCAGAAGAAGCACTCCAACCCTGGCTGATTTATGGAGGTGATGATTCGTATGTGCGCAACGGCGTAACAATCATGAGTTGGCGTGACTGTGCAAAATGGGCCGAGCCTCAATAAACCAGGGAATCAGGAAACCCCCTCTATGCCGTAAACTG
>JAAXWX010000069.1 GCA_013334755.1 Chlorobiaceae bacterium
ACACGCTCGGCGGCGCAATGTCAGGAAACCGGGTAATCGAGAGCTGGTTGATACCAACAACTCCGAGGATAACCAGAATAATCGATATGACGGTGGCAAGAACCGGTCTTGATATAAAACGTTCAAACATGAATAGTCAGGTTTAGCGCCTTCAGCCGGTTACCGAAAACTGTTACGTTCATACTCATGGCCTGGCCTCCCCGGAAACCGGAGCATTTCTGACCGGCCTGATAACCATGCCGTCCGGTAATTTTTCAGTACCGGCAGTCACAATTGTGTCTCCCTGTTTCAGACCTGAACCCACGATATAATTATTACCGCTCTTGCCAGTTACAGTAATGACCTGCTTCTTTACACTGTTTCCTTTTCCAAGCAGAAAAACGAATACCTTGTCCTGCAGCTCAACCGTTGCCGCCTGCGGCACAAGCAGCACATTATGGAACAGTGACTCAACAACAACCTTTCCGGTATTGCCGGAACGCAACAAACCCTTTGGATTAGGAAAAACCGCCCTGATCCTGACAGAACCGGTTGTCTGGTCAAACTGTCCGCTTATCGTGCTGATTGCTCCTTTTTCAGAAAAAAGAGATCCGTCTGCCATAATCAGTGAAACCGGAGCAACCTGCATCACCTTTTCCTGTATGGTTGTCCCGTCATACTGCTTCCGGAATCGAATGAAGTCAATCTCACTCATACTGAAATAAGCATAGATCTCGCTGACATCGCTCAGAAGCGTCAACCACTGGCTCTGGTTTTTGCTGACCAGGCTCCCAAGCCTTAAAGGAATTTTTCCAATATATCCGCTTACCGGAGCCTTGATGGTTGTGTAATCAAGATTGACCTGTGCTGAACGGGCAGCAGCCCGCGATTGCTCTACAGCAGCCTGAGCAGCCTGACGGTTTGCTCTGGCGGTTTTAAGCTGGATATCGGATATCACATTATTTTTTACAAGCGGAACAAGTTTCTCTTCGTTGAGTCTTGCAACAACAAGCGACGCTTCAGCTGCATGCTGAGCTGCCAGTGAGCTATTGTACTGCTCACGGTATACCCGGTCATCGATTTTAAAAAGCGGCTGCCCTGCTTTGACGTACGCACCCTCATCAACATAGATGGCACTGAGCGTTCCGTCAACCTGCGGACGTATTTCCACATTGACTTTTCCTTCAAGAAGGGAAGAATAAGAGGTCGTAACCGCAGCATCTGAACTGCCGATTGTCATAATCGGCAACGCCGGCTTTTCCTTCTTTTCAGCATTCTTGCCCCCGTCTGCCGGGCCACATCCATAAAAAAGCACCGGTATGCAGATGCCGATAACAATCTGAATCCTGAAAAACCTCTGTATCAGCTTATTGCTCATAATTTCTATTTATTTATCGGCTTAAACTGCCGAAGCCTTTTTTGCGGTACCACTCTCCGACAACCGGAACATCCTGCTTCTGAACTCCAGGGGCATCATGCCGGTCTGAACCTTGAAAAACCTGCTGAAATATGCCTGATCACTGAAACCAAGCTCAAAAGAGATCTCCTTGAAACTTTTTCTGCCATATGCAATCTCTCGCTTTGCCTCAAGAATCAGGCGGGTATGTAAAATCCGGGTCAAGGTGAGATCAAATTTCTCATGCAGAATCTCATTGAGCCGTTTCGGGGTAATGCCAAGCGCCGACGCATAAAAAGCTGCATGACGTTCCCTGCGAAAATTTCCTTCCAGCAGCTCAAACAACAGACTCATGCGCTGACCTGCCTTGTCGAAAGCAAAGACAGCATCATGATGAACTCTTGCGATATGCAGAAGAAACGCCTTAAGATAATAAAGCAGAATAAAAAAGTCCTTGTTCCCGCGGCATTCCTGCGCCATCAGTTCAGCCAATTGCATAAGAACAGCCTTCTCCTCCTCACCGATCCTGACTCCACTGTTCATAAACGGATTAAACAGCACCCTGAGCTGCGGGTCCATGATACGACTGAAGACTTCAAGTGTAAACACCACAACATAGCCTGATGGTGAAACACCCTCATAGGCATGAACCTGACCCGGAGCCATGAAATAGATCAAACCAGATTCAACAGGAAAAGGCTCAAAATCGATATAATGAACCGTAGCAGTTGAAGAAGTAAACCAGAGAATTTCAAAAAAATCGTGACGATGATTATCACGGGCAAGCTCAAATCCTGAATCCGCAATATCGATGATCCTGAAAAACGTATTTTCAAGCCGGGCTACCGGTATCTCCTGTTTCAGGTTCACCTCTGAATATTTATCATTGACGTATCCAGCTCTTGAGCAGCCATTTTTCTGTTTTCTTGCATTATCACAACATCATATCTTCAACATAAGTTGCTGCGAACTCAATAACGATAGACAATCTTCCGCAATATTTGGATAATTTGCACATATTTCATGCATCCGTAACCATTGCTGCTTAAATGGCTATTGTCCGGGGCTTCAAGACCCTTTGTTTATCATGCAGTAACAGGGAATGAGTCAGAGGAAATTCGAGCAGTAAAAAAAGATGAGGAATGATTTTTTCCACCATCCCCGACATCACAAAAAAACACAGAACTGCGGAAATGCAGTGGCAGATTTGTCTTTTTTGCCGGATTACTTTACGGTATAACCTTTATGAACAGGTTTTGTATGAAGTCCCATGTTTCGCGTCAAGCGGAAGCTTTCAGAGTACCGGACTCCAGATAGAGCTCTTCCTTGAGCTTTTCAATCTTTTCAGTCGTATTACGGAATACAACCTGCATCTCACCAACCAGGTTATCCATATCCGACAACCTGCCAGCTTTGATATGATCGGAGAACGTTCCGGCAATGCGGCTCAGATGAAGGGCACCAATCATGCCCGAAGAACCTTTCAGGGAATTGCTCAGATATTCAAGCTCCCTGCTGTCATTCATGCTGCCGGCATCTACGATTTTTTCAAGAAGTGTTGCTGAATAGCGGACAAAGAGATCCAGTAGTTCACCAAGCATCCTGTCGCCCGCTGTCTCTCTCAGCATGGCGACTGTTTGAGCATCGAGAAGCACCTCTTCAAGGTTCTCTTCCGGAATGGCACCTGCAGCTTCAGCCAGCTTTTCCCCACTGGGAATATAATTGCGGTGCAGCCACAACGAGATTGTTCCTATCAGTTCTTTTTTGGCAACCGGCTTGCTGAGATGGGCATTGACTCCGGATCTCATTATTCCTTCGACACTCTCCCTGTCGGTATGGCCTGTCAAGGCGATAATCGGAATCTCCCTGAACCGTTTGAAACGGTGAAAAACCGACCCGCTGCGGATAAGACGGACTGCATCAATACCTCCCATGACCGGCATTTCAATATCAATAAGAACAATGTCCAGATCATGCTGTTCAAGTTTATCGATAGCTTCAAGACCATGTTCAGCCTCAACCACCTGGCAGCCGGAATGTTCAAGCACAACGCGCAGGAATTTCCTGTTGGTGGCATTGTCGTCTGCAACAAGTATCCTGATTCCCGCCAGATCAACCGGAAGCGTCTGATTGCGGACCGGAATTTCAGAGAAAAAGAAGTGCTCCAGCAGCTCATCAAGACTCTGCCTGCTCAATGGTTTGGCATAATACCGGTTTATTGCAGGATGGTTCGGCATATTCGCCTTGCCTGCAATTAGAGGCTCATAAAGAGCTAAAACAGGGATATCCCTGTAATGCTGACAGAGATTCGGGGGAAGATTATTACCGGAACGCAGCATTCCGGCAGCATCTTCACCGGTAACGCCAGGCATGACGGAATCCAGGAGAATCAGGTCATAAGGCTTGTACGTTGCCATTTTCAGAGCAGCTTCTCCACTGGCAGCCTCATCGGGCTTGCAATGCCACTCAATGAACAGCGCCGCAGCATGCTGACGCTGAGCAGCATCATCATCGACCAGCAATATGTGTTTCTTCTTGAGGATCTCCTTTTTCAGGTGAAGCACTTTTTCGGAATCATACGCTGGAAGCATGATCTCAAATTCCGTCCACTCCTGCTCCTTGGAATGGCAGACAATATGTCCGCCGAAAGCATTGACAACCCGACGACAAAAAGAGAGTCCAAGACCGTTTCCACCTGATTTTCCATGTGTATAAAAACTCTCGAAAATAAGTTCTCTCTTTCCTACAGGAACTCCTGGCCCGGTATCCCTGACCCTGATAATGTTCCCTGAAGGATGTTTTTCCGTTGAAATGGCAATGGAGAAGCTCGGTTTGTTTTTATAGTAGAGAGCGTTTTTGATCAGATTGAAAAGCACATAAATCAGCAGGTCTTTATCGCCGAAATACTCAAAATCCGTTTCCGTAGCAAGCTGGATCAGTTTTTTTTCTTCGGGAGCACTGTAGGCGAACGTATCAATCGCTGAACGGATAGTACCGGATGCTGACCTGCGGCGGAATGTTTTTGTATCAATTTCACCTCCCTGCATGGCGGTGAGAATAGAATCGATGATTTTGTTTCCCCTTTTTACAATATCCGATGCCTCATCGATAACGTCATTGACCGCGACAAGGTTGCTCCTGCTGATCAAGAAGTTCTGTTCGGTATTGGTTTGCCTGGGTCGTTCCGGCAGAATCGCCTGTACCGCCTCAATGGCATTGACGATGGCATTGAGGGGATTGCGCATCTCATGGGCAATTGTCCCGCTGAGACTGCGCATGAAGAGCATTCTGATAAGATTGATGGTCTGCCGCTTATGGGTCGCAATGATACTTCCTGCCACAGAGAACATGTAAATGTAGATATAGACTTCCTGAAAATAGGTATAGGAAACCTTGCCGTCGACAAAAAAGACCGTAAGCCATGCAAGCCCATATCCGGTAACGATCATTCCGCAGATATATTTCCAGTCATAGACAAGCAGCGTCAAGAGCAGCAATCCACCCAGCGTCGACATGGTCCATACCGTTGAAAATTCGTTTTTCAGCAGCATGAAACTGAAATAATAGGGGATCACATAAAGGGTGCTGAGAATAAAATAGAAGGGGAAATAACGCTTGAGCCAATCCGGCATAAACCGGTATGAGCCCCATGAAAAGCAGATCAGCGCGTTTAAAAGACGTAAAGGCAGATTCTCATAGGGCTGGGGATAAAAATCGTGCAGGATGACATAATAGAGAGGAAAACCAAAAGTGCCCATGATTCCCGCCAACAGAAGATTCGGCTCGGCATGTTCGACGAACCGCTCCATATGCTCCTGAATCTTTTTGACCAGAAGAAAAAGATCGTTTTTTATAAAATCTTGCTTGACCATGGGGGTGGCGTATAAGATAGTATAACAGAAATCTATATGTGCATAAAATACTGCTTTTACGTCAGGAGGTGAAACGCAATATGCCTGCAGTATCATTTACACTGCAATTTATGCATTTCCCGGCATGTTACGATAATATTTTCTTCCTGATTTTCCTTTAATTCTTCATTCTTCATCAATCTTTTGCCCTTATACGCCCTGTATTCTCTAAACATTTATCCGCCGATCCCTTTTCAAGCTCAAGCAGTTCCTTTTTCAACCCCAGTCCGCCACGATAGCCGGTCAGGCTGCCGTCACTGCCTACAACCCGGTGACAGGGAATAAATACCGGAACAGGATTTCTGTGGCTTGCCATTCCAACCGCCCGTGCACCAAGAGGATTTCCCGAAACTCCGGCGATTTCTCGGTATGTTGCCGTTGACCCGTAGGGGATAGTGAGAAGATTCTGCCAGACCCGCTGCATGAAGGGTGTTCCTGAAGGTGCAAGCGGAAGAGTAAAAGCTCTCTGTTCTTTCTGAAGATAGGCGTTCAACTGCCGGAACGCCTCCCTGTGCAGTTCAGTATCACCGATTTCGGCTTCCTGCGGAACAGAGTCTGTAGCAAAAAAGAGATTGGTAATGAAGCCTCCAAACTCTGCAATTCCGACTTTGCCGATTGCCGTCAGTTGAAAAGAGATAATCATGATATGGGATTGTCAGTTCTTAGAGGGTATAATTTTGTTTCCTTTTTAAATAAACAAAAAGAGTGCTTTGAAAGGAGTACCCGGAAGCCGTTTTTGAAATAATTACAGATTCTTGTACTCCTTTCAGTAATTCAGAAAAAAATATTACTTAATTTTTTCATCAATTTATATATTCCATTATTAGCAGTAAAGGGTAGTGATCATCAGAAACGTTCAAACAGGAACCTGCAGCAGAGAGTGCTTGAGAATGTTTAAATAAAAGCCTGAAAGGAGGCCGATATGAGCAATGCAGCTAAAAGCGTATTCGTATTCGGAATCTATGAGGTGATTCTGGGGATTCTTGTCATGATAACACCCAACCCTCTTCTTGGTATGCTTGGGTTTCCCGACTCAAAGGAGGTCTGGATTCGAGTCGCAGGAATGCTTGTGTGTTTCTTTGCTTTCTATGACTTTATGGCAGCCCGAAATGAACTGACTGACTATTTCCGATGGACGGTTTATGCCCGCTCATTCGTTTTTTTCTTTTTCATTGGATTTGTCTTGTCAGGTTTGGTCA
>JAAXWX010000022.1:0-24202 GCA_013334755.1 Chlorobiaceae bacterium
GCAGGTCAAAAAGGTCTTTGAAGAGACTCCGGGGGTTGTCGATGTTGACTGGATGGTTGAAGCTGATCAGAAGGTTTACAATCTGGTAGTCGACAAAGAGCGTGCTGCCTTCCGTGGTGTCACTGCTGAACAGATAGCCCAGACGCTGCGCATGTCGCTTGCGGGCATGGATGTCGGGATACTGCATAAAGACAAGGAGCTTGAACCCGTAACGATTCAGGTGCGGTTACCTCAGTCCGACAGAACCTCTCTGCAGGATCTTTCCGGTATTTTTGTGCAGTCGCAGGGTATGGGAACCTTGACAACCCGTTTGCGAGCCGGTGAGATGATCCCGCTTTCGGAGCTGGTAAAGGTTGAAGAGAAAATTCAGGACAAGAGCATTTACCGCAAGGATCTCCGCAGGGTGGTCTATGTGACGGCGGATGTTGCAGGTGCGACCGAGAGCCCGGTCTATGCAATGCTTGATATGGATAAAAAGATCCAGAAGCTGAAGGTTCCGGGAGGATACAGCGTCAGCCCCCTTTACACGGCTAACCCGACATCGGAGGAAAAGCTTTCGATGAAATGGGATGGGGAGTGGCAGATTACTTTTGAAGTTTTCAGGGATCTTGGAACCGCATTTGCTGTCGTTCTTGTCATTATTTATCTGTTGATTATTGGCTGGTTCCAGTCCTTCAAGACTCCGCTGATCATGATGATTGCCATACCGCTGAGTCTTGTGGGCATCATTCCTGGTCATCTGCTGCACGGAGCGTTCTTTACGGCAACCAGTATGATCGGCATGATTGCTTTGGCGGGCATCATGGTACGCAACTCTGTACTGCTCATTGATTTTATCCAGATCCGCAGGGCGGAAGGTGCTGATCTCAAGCAGGCGGTCATAGAGTCAGCTGCTGTCAGGACAAGGCCGATCATTTTGACATCAGGTGCGGTGGTCATAGGTTCTATTGTCATGCTTTTTGATCCGATTTTCCAGGGACTTGCCATATCACTGATCTGGGGTGGAGTTCTTTCAACTATTCTGACGCTCGTGGTTGTGCCGATTGTCTATTATATTGTTGAGAAGAAATCTGCATAACCGTTAAGGAGGCGATCACATGAAATTTCTTGCCATTATGGGACATGAAGAGACCCGCCCGAGAGTTCGGGCTCTTTTCCAGCAGTATCAGGTGCATATGTTCAGCAATGTTGCAATCAAAGGGTGCAGCTGTGAAAAAAAAGGGTTACAGCATCAGGCATGGTGGCCGTCCGATGAGATGTTTGCCACATACTCATCACTCTGTTTTGCCATTCTTGATGATGACAAGGCTGAAGCTATCATGCTCGAACTTGAAGAACGTCCTATAGCTGTGGAGAAGGATTTTCCGGCAAGAGCATTTCTCATGAATGTCGAAAAAACCGCCTGATGGCGGGGAGTTCCATGATTGTCGAACAGTTTCGTACCGGTGGCGACAGGAATTACGGTTACCTTGTAGCCGATGAGGTTTCGAAAGAGGCCGTCGTCATTGATGCCTCTTACAATCCAGGTATGATTGTCCGGTTTGCCGCAGAACGTGGTTTAGTGATTCGTTTTGTCTTTTCTACACACGGCCATGACGATCATACCAATGGTAATGATGCCATCAGGCATCTGACCGGGATTATCCCGTTGCTCTTTGGGGATACCTGTCACCGGACAGGAATAAAGGTAGAGGATGGCGCCCTCTTTCCACTTGGCTCGCTTGAGGTGCGTATTTTCCATACACCCGGGCATACGAAGGATTCCATGTGCATTTATATTGGCGATGCTCTTTTTACCGGTGATACCCTCTTTACGGGAAAGGTAGGAGGAACCATCACTGAAGAGCAGGCATTTGACGAATACAAGTCGCTGCACAAACTCATGCTGCTGCCCGGAGAGACACAAATCTACCCGGGCCATGACTATGGCTTGTCGTCGCTCTCATCCATCAGTAAAGAGCTTGCCTCCAATCCCTTTCTGCTTCAGAAAGATTTCAATGCATTTCTTGCTTTGAAACAAAATTGGACCACGTATAAAAAAATACATGGAATTGCATGATTTCTCTTTTTGAGTGGTGAGTTTTTGCGATAATGTTGGTTTTTTTTATAAATTAATTTCTTACGCCAATTCTATGAGGGTGAGGTCTGACCTTCCTCCTTTTTCTGCTTTCTTACATACAATCGGTTGCCTGTTGTTTTATTGGTGCCGAACAGTAAAAACGGGCTTTATCTGTTTTTTTAATTTCAAGTAACCTGATGACTATGGATCAGCTTATAACATTACGTACGCTGCCGGTATCTGCCCTTATGCAGACTGAGTTTCATATAATCAAAGGAAGCTGTACGGTTGCCGAGGCTTTGCAGATTATGAAAAAGAGCAAGGAGAGTGGTCTTATTGTTGAACCTCGTAATGAGGATGATTGTTACGGTATTGTAACTGAAAAAGATATTCTTGAAAAAGTGATCGATCCGGGTGAGGATGTTCATCGTGATCCATGGAATACTCCTGTTTTTCAGATTATGAGCAAGCCTGTTATCAGTATCAATCCCGGTCTTCGTATAAAATATGCCCTTCGTCTGATGAAAAGGAGTAATATCAGGCGTCTCACTGTCATGGAAAACAATAAAATCGTGGGTATCCTCAATATGACAGATGTGCTTCATGCTGTCGAGGAACTTCCTGTTCATGACGATCATGTCGCCCTTTAGCAGTCAGGGTATCTTGTACAGCTTTCCTCAGTAATACCAGAAAGACCAATTTCAATGAGAAGGGCACTTTGTCGTGTCAGTGCCCTTCCATTTAATCAGTGAGGCTCTTATTACAGCTTCACAAGGAGATTTGAGCGTATGAAACCATTTGATATTGTTATTGTCGGAGGAGGGGGAGCCGGACTCTATGCTGCTATGGAGGCCATGAAAACCAACCCTGCCCTGAATATTGCCGTTCTCTCGAAAGTCTATCCCAACCGTTCGCATACCTCTGCTGCTCAAGGCGGAGCAAATGCTGCGCTTGGCAACAAGGCAAAGGACGATACGGTTGAGATGCATATTTTCGATACCATCAAGGGCGGTGATTACCTTGCTGATCAGGATGCTGTTAATGTGCTTTGCACTGAAGCGCCAAAAATCATCCGTGAACTTGAAAATATGGGGACTCCGTGGTCAAGAATGGAAGACAATACCATTGCACAGCGACCATTCGGCGGGGCAACTCTTCCAAGATGCTGCTACTGTTCTGATAAAACAGGTCATACCATTCTTCAGACACTCTATGAGCAGTGTCTGAAAAAAGGGGTGATTTTTTTTAATGAATATTTTGCCCTGAAGCTTTCGGTTAGCGGGAGCCGTTCGAAAGGGCTGATTGCCATGAATATGAAGACTGGCAGGATCGAGGCTTTCGCGGCCAAAACGGTGATTCTTGCTACGGGCGGCTATGCTAAAATGTACTGGAACCGTTCAAGCAATGCCGCAGGCAATACCGGTGACGGTCAGGCTATTGCCTATAGGGCGGGTATACCGATGAAAGATATGGAGTTTGTCCAGTTTCATCCTACCGGACTGAGAAAGAGCGGCCTGCTTATCACTGAAGGGGCAAGAGGTGAGGGTGGTTATCTGCTTAACAAGGATGGCGAGCGTTTCATGGCAAGGTATGCAAAAGAGAAGATGGAGCTTGGTCCGAGAGATCTTGTGTCGCGCTCAATTGAAACAGAAATTCTTCAAGGAAGGGGGTTTGACAGCCCTGCCGGTACCTATATTCATCTCGACCTTACCCATCTCGGCTCGGATCTCATCAAGTCACGCCTGCCCCAGATACGAGAAATGTCGATGCAATTTGAAGGTGTTGATCCGATAGAAGAGCCTATTCCGATCAGACCGACTGCTCATTATTCGATGGGAGGGATTGATACCGATAATTTCGGACGAACGGTTATGGACGGTGTTTATGCAGCCGGAGAGTGTGGCTGTGTATCGGTTCATGGTGCGAACCGTCTCGGAGGAAATTCTCTGCTTGATATTCTTGTCTTCGGTCGTATTGCCGGTCACACAGCGGCTGAAGAGGCAGGAAAATTTGCACCGGGGATGATATCGGAAGCAGAACTTGCCGAACAGTATGACGCGATCAGGAGTGGCATGCACTCTTCCGGACGCTATGAACGGTATGGTGAATTACGTGAGGAGCTTGGTCAGACGCTTGCACTCAACGTCGGGATTTACAGAGAATCCTCCCTGTTGCAGAAAGGGATAGCTGATATTGCGGAGCTCAAAGAACGGTTCAAAAAAGTCCGAGTCATTGATACCAGTGATGTATTCAATACCAACCTTATCCAGGTGCTTGAACTGAAAAATATGCTGGATCTCGCTGAAACTGTTGCTGCCGGGGCCTTTGCCCGTCAGGAAAGCCGGGGCTCCCATACCAGGACTGATTTTCCAGTAAGGGACGATGCGAACTGGCATAAGCATACACTGGCTACAATGGTGAATGGCAACGTCACCCTTGGTGAAAAGCCGGTAACTATGGGCCGTTATGAACTCCAGGAAAGAACTTATTAACTATTTTGCTTATGATGGCGTCAATAGATCAGCATAAAGAAGGGAAAAAGGATGTAACTTTCCGGGTTTTCCGCTTCAATCCACAAGTCGACAGTAAACCATATTTTGACGATTATACCATTCCGGTGGAGAGAGGTGTTACGGTTCTCAGGTCGTTGAATTATATCAAGGAGCATATTGATGGATCGGTCAGCTTCAGGGCCTTCTGTCAGGCTGGAATCTGTGGCTCCTGCGGTATGAGAGTGAACGGCCTTTCGCAGCTTGCCTGCACTACCCAGGTATGGGATGTCCTCGCAAAAAGCCGGGAGCCTGAAGTCATTAAGGTTGAACCGTTGCGTAACCTGCCGCTTATCAAGGATCTTATTGTCGATATGGATCCCCTTGTCGACAAGATGAAGCACTACTCAAACTGGGTAGACTCAATCATGCCTGAGGCTCAGATGGGTAAAAAGGAGTTCCTGATCTCGGAAGAAGAGTTCCTTCGATACGATAAGGCGACTGACTGTATTCTTTGTGCGTCATGTGTTTCTGAATGCAGCATTTTACGGGCAAACAAGGAATATGTTTCTCCTGCTGTGCTGCTGAAATCATACCGTATGAATGTCGACAGCCGTGATTCTCTTCATGATCATCGTCTTGCAGCACTGGTCCAGGATCATGGAGTCTGGGACTGTACACATTGTTATCGCTGTCAGGAATCATGTGTGAAAAGCATTCCGATCATGGATGCCATTCATGGCATCCGTGAAGATGCTATCGAGTGCAGAGGCAAAAAGGATACCAGTGGCTCCAAACATGCTGAAGCTTTTATGTCTGATATTGAAAAGAAAGGCAAGCTGGTTGAAGCTACTCTTCCAATACGCACCAATGGCGTGGTCTGGACGCTGCAGAATCTTCTGCCTATGGCGATGAAGATGATTATGAAACGCCGTACTCCGCCGCCTCCGCCTCTGGTAAAATCGGCTAAAGGGATAAAAGTATTCAGGGAAATGTTCAGGGAGATGACCGAACATGTAAAGCAGGATCACAAATCGCATAAAAAATAACAGGGGAGAACTGCTGGATGAAGCGATATGCATATTACCTGAGCTGTATCAACGAGTCCATGACCAAAGAGGTGGACCGTTCAATTGAGCTCTGGCAGAATGATTTTGGAATCGAGTTTGTCAAACTTCACGAAGGCACTTGTTGCGGGGGGAGTAATCTTGAGTATGTCAGTCCAAAACATTTTGCGCTGGTCAATGGACGCAATATTGCCCTTGCCGAAAAGATGGGGCTTGATCTTATCGTCTCCTGCAATACCTGTCTGATGACAATCCGTACGGCAAAGAAAGCACTTGATGAATCACCGGCACTCAAAAAAGAGATTAATGACATTCTGAAAAAGGAGGGGCTTGAATATCGAGGCACTTCAGAGGTGAGGCATCTGCTTTGGGTTTTGGTAGATGATGTCGGACTCGATACCATCCGACAGAAAGTTAAAGTTCCACTGAAAAACTACCGGATTGCTCCTTTTTACGGCTGTCATATCCTCAGACCGTCAACAGTTCTCGGTCATGACAATCCTGTTGATCCAACTTCGCTGGATCAGCTGATTGAGGCATTGGGCGGACAAACCATTCCTTACAAGCATAAAAATCGCTGCTGTGGATTCCATACCCTGCTGGTTGCCGAGCAAGAGTCACTCAATGTGGCGGCAGAGGCACTGCAGGAAGCCATTGAATCGAAGGCCGATTTTATTGTTACTCCTTGCCCACTCTGCCATACGTCGCTTGATGGCTATCAGGCCAAGGCGCTCAAAAATGCCGGTGTTGAAAGCTCCATTCCTGTTTTTCATATTTCCGAAATGATTGGTCTTGCTCTCGGATACAGTGCAAAACAGCTTGGAATCAAACGCCACATTGTGAGCTGAAGATGCTTTTGGCTGTGGAAGAAACTGGGGTATTGCATTGCTGATCTTCCGGAAAGTTTTAAAAAAGGCTGAAAAAACGTAACTTTGCACTTTTACTTTGCTCTCAGCCGGGGAATTACCGGACGATCTGACGGGCCTCTTGTTTTGTTAACCCATCAAATTATTGCATTGCATGCTCAAAAATGATCTTTTTCTCCGGGCTTTAAAGCGCCAGCCATGTTCCAGAACCCCAATCTGGGTGATGCGTCAGGCCGGTCGCTATTTGCCGGAGTACCGTGCTGTGAGAGAAAAAACCGATTTTTTAACCCTTTGCAAAACCCCGGAACTGGCAACAGAGGTAACCATTCAGCCTGTTGAATTGATGGGTGTGGATGCCGCAATTATTTTTTCCGATATTCTTGTGGTTAACGAAGCCATGGGCATGAATGTCGAGATTATCGAGTCCAAAGGGATCAAGCTCACTCCGCCGATCCGCTGCCAGGCAGATATCGACAAGCTGATTGTTCCTGATATCGATGAAAAGCTCGGCTATGTGATGGATGCGCTCAGAATGACCAAAAGAGAACTCGACAACCGCGTTCCCCTTATCGGCTTTACCGGTGCTGCATGGACTCTCTTTACCTATGCTGTTGAAGGCGGCGGATCGAAAAACTATGCATACGCCAAGAAGATGATGTATCGTGAGCCGGCAATGGCGCATGCACTTCTCGGCAAGATCTCAAGTGTTATCACGGCCTACGTGCTCAAACAGATCGAAGCTGGCGCCGATGCCATCCAGATTTTCGACTCATGGGCAAGCGCTCTTTCTGAGGATGACTACCGCGAATACGCCCTTCCTTACATCAAGGATACCGTTCAGGCAATCAAGGCTAAATATCCTGACACTCCGGTTATCGTCTTCTCAAAGGATTGCAACACCATTCTTTCCGATATTGCCGATACCGGCTGTGATGCCATGGGCCTCGGCTGGGGAATTGACATCGGCAAGGCGCGCACTGTACTTAATGATCGAGTTGCCCTGCAGGGTAACCTTGATCCTACAGTGCTTTATGGTACACCTAAACTAATCAAGGCAGAAGCAGCCAAGATCCTTAGGTCTTTCGGCCAGCATACCGAGCACTCAGGCCACGTTTTCAACCTCGGTCACGGCATTCTGCCCGATATGGATCCGGAAAACCTGAAACTTCTCGTCGAATTTGTTAAGGAAGAGAGTGCTCAGTATCACTAAGTGAATTTTTTTTTATCGTTTCCAAACTCCGCCTTGATGTTCTGCATCAGGCGGAGTTTTTTTGTAAATGACCGGATCGGGTTTTGGTGTTTTCGTGCTATAGTGTCAGCTGCCGGAATCTGTTTGCAATAATTGAAGCAACAGATATATTTTTTATTCTGAATGGAAATTCAGGAGCGTGCCATTCTTCTCTGCAATCATTCATAATGTAGCAAGGCAATGAAAAAGTAAGGGAACCGTTTGATTCTGATCCGGCGGCATCATGATCTTTTGTTTTCCACGAAGAAAAAATTAACTTATAAGTGAAAACCGGCTTTGAGATAGTGTATCAGGAGCATGGGCTTGGCGGAGCTCTTTACTCGGTTCGTTTTGAGGGTGAAGAACAAAGTGAGCTTGATAAGTTTCTTGAAAACAAGAGGGTAAAGGCTTCCAGAGAGTTTGACTTTCTTGTTTCACGTCTTGAAGATATGGTTGATTCCTTTGGTTTTAAAGAGCACTTTTTCAAAATTGAAGAAGGTTCAATCAAAGATTCGCTGGCAGCTTTCCATTATGACAATGGCCCTCTCCGGCTTTACTGTCTACGGTGGTCAAGTGTTTTGTTGATTGCTGGTTCTGGAGGTATCAAAAAAACCCGTACCTATCAGGATGACAGGGTACTTTATGAGGCTGCTGAAACACTTCAAAGAGTGGATCAGATGATTCAGGCGCGTCAAAAGTCCCGTGAAATCGTTATTGATGCAAATACCGGTCTTATTGAGGGTAATCTCATCTTTACATTCGACACCATACAATCATGACATCATTGCTTAGAAAAGCTGTTGCAACCATATCGCCCTGCACAAGAAAATTTGTTGAACGTCAAGGTGAGTTTTCTGTCAGGATTACTGAAATAATGAAATTGAGCGGTATGACCCAGCGCCAGCTGGCCGAAAAGCTTGGTAAAAAAGAGTCTTATATCAGCCGGATACTTGCTGGTTGGGCCAATCCGACCCTGAGAACCATTGTTGAGTTTGAAGTTGCTCTTGGTCAGAATATTGTTGAGATTCCATACCAGACGAAGTTTCATATAAGCGCAGAGATCATAACTGATACTGCATGGGAGTTAGGAGAAGGAGTAAAGACGATGAAGATGCCATCGTTCACGGTCGGCACAAAAATGTACTACATCAATAATGCTGACAGCTCAATGGTTGGTTAAACGTCATGGAAAAGAGAGTTCAAATAGGTATTCAGTATTCAGGGTTTCGATTTAAAAGTTTTTCTTTTAATGAGCCTGTCGGGATCGGAAAGAATGAAACATTTAATTTTGATACCTCCATGGCAATAAAAACCGCCAACGACAGAATTATTATCGGGATAATGATTCTGGTAAATCGAAAAAGTGACGGAGTGACATATGCCAAAGCTGAAACTGAGTCACTATTTCTTGTGAAAGGGTTGGAGCAGGCAGTAAGCAAGGTCGGAAATGTAAATATTCCTGAAGACCTTCTTTTTACCATTATCTCTTTGGCAATTTCCACATCAAGAGGCGCATTGATGGTCAAGGGAGCAGGGACGTTCCTTGAAAAGATACCTATGCCGATTATTGATCCGAAATCATTTTTTCACAAATAAAAGAATGAATCAGCAAATGGCATATCGCCTCTGATACTGGGTTTCTGACGCTCGGGCTTCCAGATAAACGTGAGTTTATTGTGCACATCATTACATTTGACACTTCTTCGACACTCGCAGGCGTCAGATAACACCATGATTGACGTCCGGATTCACAGCTATGACAAGTTCCACCGTTGTTTAAATCAGTTCATGTGGCTTCTGATCTGCTCGGAGTGGAATTCCACTTTTTCATTATATTCAAGAATTCCAATTCATTACGGGCTTAATAATATATCGTTATGATCAATGAATGCGGCTGTTCCGATGGGCTCTGCGACCGTACCCGTTATGAGGAGATTGTGCTTGATACCATGCTCTATAGCGCGCAGCTCATGGAGAGGGTGGCGCGGCAGAACAGCGCGGTTATTGTTGGTATGGCTCGTATGATTGCCGGAACGTTTGAAGATGGCGGAAAGGTGTTGCTTTGTGGCAATGGCGGAAGTGCGGCTGATGCACAGCATCTGGCAACGGAGCTGACCATCCGTTATCGCAGCACTGTCGATCGTCCGGCACTTCCTGCAATAGCACTCTCTGTCGATACCTCTGCTCTGACGGCAGGCGCGAATGACCTGGGTTATGATGCGGTCTTTGCCAGGCTTGTGGAAGCTTACGGCCGGGAAGGTGACATATTGCTTGGCATCTCAACCAGCGGGAACAGTAAAAGCGTTGTCAATGCACTTGACTACGCGCGTCAACAAGGGATGAAAACTCTTGCTTTGCTTGGCGGCGATGGTGGTGTGCTTAAAGGATTGGCTGATCTTGAAATTATTGTGCCCCATTCAGGTTCTGCTGACCGGGTGCAGGAGTGCCATATTACGGTTGGTCATGTTCTTATTGATCTTGTAGAGCGGATGCTTGGATATTGCCGTTCTTAGTAATAACTAAAATGATGATTGTTATGCAGATTAAACAGATTGAGGGAGCTCTGAGCGCAAAGGATACAAGGTTCGCTCTGGTTGTTGCGCGCTTCAACGATTTTATAGGGCAGAAGCTCGTCGAGGGCGCTGTTGATTGTATACGCCGCCATGGAGGATCGGAGGAGAATATTGCCATCTACCGTTGTCCCGGCGCATTTGAGTTGCCGATGGTTGCCAAAAAGGTTGCTCTCTGCGGCAAGTATGATGCGATTATTACGCTTGGCGCCATTATCCGTGGTTCTACACCCCATTTTGATGTTATTGCTGCCGAGGCCACCAAGGGGATTGCTCAGGTTGCCCTTGATACCATGGTTCCAATTGCGTTTGGCGTTTTGACTACGGAAAATATTGAACAGGCCATAGAGCGCGCTGGAACCAAAGCAGGTAACAAGGGATTTGATGCAGCCATGACTGCCATTGAGATGGTCAATCTCTACCGTCAGATTTAATTATTACGATAGCGGTTGAAATTGGTTCTGATGACTTCGGATGAGGCTGCCATGAGCTCATTGACGCTGTTGAATTGTGATGGCTTGAGTGGCTTGTCGATGATAATTCTGATTTTTCCCTTGTTTATTTTAAGACTGTTTTTTGGGGTGATCAGATTGCTGCCAATGATCGTGACCGGAAGAACAGGAGCATCCCCCTGCTGTGCAACAAGAAAAGCGCCGCGCTTGAACGGGAGGAGTTCCCCCGTTGCTGATCGGGTGCCTTCAGGGAAAATATGAACTGAACGGCCGCTTTTCAGAACCTCACTTGCCGCAAAAAGGCTTTTAAGTGCCTCTCTGTTTTGCCCACGCTTGATCATAACATAGCCTGCTTGCTTGAGTGCCCGGCCGAACAAGGGTATTTTCCCAAGCTCCTCTTTTGCCAAAAATCGAAGATTGAGATTCATGGTGCCGAGGAGCAGGGGAATATCGGCCATGCCCGCATGATTACTTATTACAAGGTAATTCTGTTCGGGGCTGTAATTTTCACTGCCGGTTACCTCAATTGAAATACCGAAAAGCTTTGCGCTGAAGCGGCCCCACCATGCGGCAATTTTATGGAAACTGTCACCGGTTGGGTTGATAATGTTGAGCAGAAGGGCATAGAGTATCCCGAAAAACATGATCGGGATCAGGATAAAAAAGAATAAGAGGGTTCTAAAGTTCATACCGCACTATAATACAGGGTTACTGGTCAAGTCCATTGAGAAAAGAAGCAAGCTCTTTATAGTCTGAACTGATCAAGGTGGAACTTTTCTTTTTTTCCATAAGCTCTTGAAGGTTTGAGGGGATCCCGATTTCCTTGTCCAGGGCATTTTTTATTGCTTCAAGAAATTTTACCGGGTGAGCCGTTGACAGTATAATACCCGGCTCTTCCAGATGATTTTCTGAGCGTCTGTAACGCTCAAGAGCGCTGAAAGCAACTGCTGTATGGGGGTCCATAACATAATCAAAGCGGTCATAGGCCGACCTTATTGCTGCAATGGTCTCTTCATCCGAAACAGCAATGCCGGTTATATCTCTTGCCATTGAGGCATGGTCGTTGTGATAGAAATATCTCAGACGTGCAAAATTGCTCGGATTGCCTACGTCCATTGCTGTCGAAAGTGTTGTGATGGTCGGTTTCGGGTCGTAGCGTCCCTCATCGATATAGCGGGTCACACTGTCGTTGGCATTTGATGCTGCTATAAAGTGGCTTATGGGAAAACCCATCCGTTTTGCAAGAACGCCTGCCGTGAGGTTCCCGTAGTTGCCGCTTGGGACTGAAAAGAGCGGATTACTTAAGCCATACCGTTCCTTGAGCTGGAGTGTTGCCCAGGCATAATAGAACGATTGGGGAATCAGTCTTGATATATTGATTGAATTGGCTGACGTGAGCGTCAGGGATGCATTCAGCGATGGATCGACAAACGCCTGTTTTACCATCCGCTGGCAGTCGTCGAAATCGCCCTGGACTTCAAGGGCATGTACGTTGCCCCCGGCTGTGGTGAGCTGCTGTTCCTGCAGGGGACTGACCTTTCCGGATGGATAGAGAAGTACGACCCTTGTGTTCGCAATCCCCTGAAAGCCGTAAGCTACTGCGCTTCCCGTATCTCCGGATGTTGCAACAAGTACCGTAATAAGTGTTTTCTCTTCTGCTGCAAAAAAGCCGGTCAGCCTGGCAAGAAAGCGGGCACCGTAATCTTTAAAGGCGAGTGTGGGACCGCAGAAAAGCTCTTCGACAAAGGTGTTGTTGTCGAGCACTACAATTGGCGTGTCAAAGGTATAGCAGTTGTCGATGATGTCGCTGAGCTGGTCGGGGGGGATTGCATCGCCGATAAATTTTTTTGCAATGGCAAACGCGATATTGTTGAAGCTTGCTCCTTCGAGGTGCGATATCTCATCTGGAGAAAATCTTGGAATATCGGAGGGGATGTAAAGGCCGCCATCGGGAGCCAGTCCTTCAATCGTAGCCTTTTTTATCGAAACGGGTATTGATGATTTATTGGTGCTGAAATAGATCATGGGTCGTGGTGCTCTATAATGATTATGTTTACAGTATTCTTGCCCCTTCTTTGCAGATCGGTGATACCCAGACGTCTGATTGAAGGTGGGCTTTAGAGTGGAGGAATGCTTCTTTCATGGCTCTGGCGACCGCATGAGCAGTTTTTTCAGAGGAAGAAAAGGCAAAAATTGAGGGGCCGGAACCGGCAATGCTGCATCCCAGTGCGCCGGTATCAAGAGCTGCCTGCTTCACCTCAAAAAAACCAGGGATAAGCGGAGCGCGTTTCGGTTCGGCTATAACGTCAACAAGGGAGCGCCCTATCAGATCATAATCAGAAGTGAGGAGTCCGGTAACAAGTGCTCCAACATTTCCCCATTGCTGTGTTGCTGTTTTCAGCGAAATTTCCTGGGGCAGCACCGACCGCGCATAAGCTGTCCGCAGTTCCGTATGTGGGTGTACCAGGGAACAGTAGAGGTGTTCGGGTGATGGAATTGTAATGAGATCAAGCGGTGTATAGCTTCTGATCAGAACGAAATTGCCAAGAATAGCCGGTGCGGCGTTGTCGGCATGAGCCGATCCGCAGGCAACCCGTTCTCCTTCAATGGCGAAGTGTACCAGCTCCATTTTCGTACAAGGATTACCCATCAGTTCGTTTGCGGCTATAAGGGCTGCGGCTGCACTGGCTGCACTGCTGCCCATTCCACTGCTCAGTGGCAGGTTTTTTCGCAACTCAAGGGAGATATGGCCGGTAAAATCAATCTGCTTATGGGTTCGGATATATTCGAGAAATTTAAGGACAACAAAGCTTGACGTGTTTTTTTTTGGGTCAAGTGGAAGTGCGCCACCATCGCCTGTGATGCCTGAAATGGAAACCGGAGAACCGGGGAGTGCTGAATCGGAAAGTGTCAGAATTACTTCATCACCGGGCTCGGTAATGGCAAATCCCAGTACATCAAAGCCGCAGGCAACATTTCCGACAGTTGCTGAAGCGAATCCTTTGACAGTTTTCATACTGTTTTGTTCGGGCAAAATTCCTGTATGTAATTGGTGTTGGATGTAAAATTCAATAAAAGTAAGCTACTCAAATGAAAGAGAGAATTTGAATAACTAAAAGCTTTTCATTAAATTTAGGTTTTATCTTTTGGAATGGAAAACAGCCCGAATTGGACTTAAAAAGAAGGTAAGCAGAATCTTTCTCTTTTCTTAACAAATAACCAAGCGGAATAAGATATGTCTACAACAGTCAGGCCTGATGAGGTTTCATCCATACTTCGCAAGCAGCTTGCAGGTTTTGAGTCTGAAGCAGAAGTGTATGATGTGGGAACAGTACTGCAGGTTGGTGACGGTATTGCTCGTGTGTATGGTTTATCGAAGGTTGCCGCAGGCGAGCTTCTTGAGTTTCCCAATAATGTCATGGGGATGGCTTTAAACCTTGAAGAGGACAATGTCGGCGCTGTATTGTTTGGTGAATCAAATCTGGTGAAAGAGGGTGATACGGTTAAAAGAACCAGTATTCTTGCTTCAATCCCGGTTGGTGAGGCCATGCTTGGCCGTGTTATCAATCCTCTTGGTGAGCCAATTGATGGCAAGGGCACCATTGACACACAGCTTCGTCTTCCTCTCGAACGCAGGGCACCGGGAGTCATTTACCGTAAATCGGTTCATGAGCCGTTGCAGACAGGTCTTAAGGCAATTGATTCGATGATCCCGATTGGCCGTGGACAGCGCGAACTTATTATTGGTGACCGTCAGACAGGAAAGACAGCTGTTGCAATTGATACCATTATCAATCAGAAAGGCAAGGGCGTCTATTGTATCTATGTTGCTATCGGACTGAAAGGTTCAACGGTCGCACAGGTTGTCAATACTCTGGAGAAATATGATGCGATGGAATATACCACAGTTATTTCTGCCACTGCATCCGATCCTGCACCATTGCAGTTTATTGCTCCGTTTGCCGGTGCTACTCTTGGTGAATATTTCCGCGATACCGGTCGTCATGCCCTTGTGGTTTATGATGATCTTTCAAAACAGGCTGTTGCCTATCGTCAGGTATCCCTGCTTCTGCGTCGTCCGCCAGGACGTGAAGCCTATCCCGGTGATGTTTTTTACCTGCATTCCCGTCTGCTTGAAAGAGCTGCGAAAATAACAGATGATATTGAGGTTGCAAGGAGAATGAACGATCTTCCTGATGCACTCAAACCACTGGTCAAGGGAGGCGGAAGCCTTACCGCGCTGCCAGTTATTGAAACCCAGGCAGGAGACGTTTCGGCTTATATTCCAACCAACGTGATTTCTATCACTGACGGTCAGATATTTCTTGAATCAAACCTTTTCAACTCCGGTCAAAGGCCTGCTATCAACGTTGGTATCTCCGTGTCCCGCGTCGGCGGCGCTGCCCAGATCAAAGCCATGAAAAAAGTTGCAGGTACGCTGCGTCTTGATCTGGCACAGTTCAGGGAACTTGAGGCTTTCTCGAAATTTGGTTCAGATCTGGATAAAACTACCAAGGCACAGCTTGACAGAGGCGCAAGGCTTGTTGAAATCCTTAAGCAGGGCCAGTATATTCCGATGCCGGTTGAAAAACAGGTTGCTATTATTTTCCTTGGTACTCAAGGGTTGCTTGACACAGTTGACCTTCGATTCATCCGCAAGTTTGAGGAGGAATTCCTCAGCATGCTTGAGATAAAGCATAATGATATGCTTGCTAAAATTGCAGAGACCGGTACGCTGGAGGCAGATGCTGCAGGCAAACTCAAGGAGATTGCACTTAAATTTGTGGATTCCTTCAAGGAAAAGAACAAGGCGTAAAAGAGAGGAGACAGGTTTTCAAGCAATTTATTAACAGTCCCGTAATACATGCCTACATTAAAGGATATACGTGTAAGAATCAAAGGGGTGAAATCTACACAGCAGGTCACCAAGGCGATGAAAATGGTGGCCGCTGCGAAGCTGAGAAGAGCCCAGGAACGGGCTGTCATGGCCCGGCCTTATGCCAAGAAGCTGAAGGAGATGCTTGGTTCTCTCTCTGCAAAGGTAGATACATCGCTTAACCCCATGCTTTCGGGTCGCTCAGAGGTCAATAAGGTTCTGGTGATTGTTATAACTGCCGACAGGGGTTTGTGCGGCGCATTTAATACCAATGCAATCAAGCTTGCCAGCAAAATCATTCATGAGGATTATCCTGCTATTCACAGTAAGGGCGGAGTCAGCCTGATCTGTGCAGGTTCCCGGGGATTTGATTATTTCAGGAAAAGGGAATACAAGATAGTCAAGGGTTACCCATCTGTTTTTCAGCACCTTGATTTCTCTACGGCAAAAGAGATTGCTGATATCGCTTCGGGCATGTATCTGAGTGGCGAGGTTGACAGGGTTCTGGTAGCCTACAATGAATTCAAGTCGGTGCTTGCCCCGAATCTGAGAGAGGAAGTGATTCTTCCTATCGAACCTGAAACTTCAGGCAAGGAGAGCAGCAGTGATTACATCTATGAGCCCTCACCTTCGGCTATTATCGACGAACTGGTGCCCAAGCATCTCAATACACAGATATGGCGGATGATGCTTGAGTCGAGTGCCGCAGAACAGGCGGCCCGCATGTCGGCGATGGATTCTGCAACTGAAAATGCCAAAGAGCTTATGCGGACGCTCAACATCAGTTACAACCGTGCAAGACAGGCCGCGATCACTACGGAGTTGAGTGAAATTGTTTCAGGTGCAGATGCCTTGACAAGCTGATAGATTATTTCACAATACTTATGATTTAAAGCGCCTGCAAGGGCGCTTTTTTTTGTGCGTTCGTTGCCACAACATGTGTTACTGTTATGCAACTCAATGGGGAAATGATTTATATTAACAACGGATAATTGATTGTTTACTCTCTTTTCATTTTCAATTCACAGGCATGGGCGGGAGCATGAAGATATACAAGTTTGGTGGTACGTCTCTGGGGTCAGCCGGTCGTATTAAAAAAGTCGCCGATATCATTGCCGGTGCATTGCATGAGGATAAGCTTATCATCGTAGTTTCGGCCATTCATCGTGTAACCGATCTTTTGCTTGAATCCGCCACAAAAGCAAGCAATGGCGACAGCAGGTACCGCAGCACACTGGATGAACTTGATCATCTTCATCTGTCAATAGCAGCAGAACTTTTTTCCGGTACCCTTCTTGACGATGTTACGGTTTTGATACGCTCTGAACTTTCAGAGCTGAATGATATCGTACAGGGTGTTTATTTGCTCAGAGAACTCTCGGAAAAAAGTCAGGCCCTTGTACTTGGTTTCGGTGAACGTCTGTCTGCCCGGATTGTGAACAGTTACCTGCAGGAGCGGGATATTGCATCATTCTATCTTGATGCCCGCGAGCTGATTGTGACCGATGCCAATTATGCTGATGCCCGTGTTGATACGCATGCCTCAGAACAAAAGATCAGAAAATGCCTTGCTTCTTTTGAAGGGGTCCCTGTCGTGACTGGTTTTATTGCTGCAGCCCCTGATGGTTCGTCGACGACGCTGGGTCGAGGTGGTTCAGATTATACGGCTTCCATTTTTGGTGCAGCACTTGATGCCCTTGAAATCTGGATATGGACCGATGTTGACGGCTTTTTCAGTGCGGATCCAAAACGGGTTCGGGATGCCCGTGTTTTGCCCTATATCAGTTATTCGGAAGCAATGGAACTCTCTCATGCCGGTGCCAGAGTTTTGCATCCTCTTGCCGTTCAGCCTGCCATGAAAGCAGGAATTCCCTTGCTGATCAAAAATTCATTCAATCCAACAGTAAAAGGCACTCGCATTGAGCGGGACGTGCCGTCAGAGATGCGTCGCACTCTGCCGGTAACAGGGCTTACCTCGATTAACAAAGTGGTACTCCTGAACATGTCTGGAAGCGGTATGGTTGGCGTTCCGGGTATTGCGTCACGCCTATTCAGTTGTCTGGCCCGGCACAGGATCAATATTATATTTATATCACAGGCTTCATCCGAGCAGTCAATCACCCTTGCCATCAACCCTGCGCAGGCAGCAAAAGCAAAAAAAATACTGGAGGAAGTTTTCAGCGTGGAGATTGAGGCACGTCAGATAGATCCCCTTGTGATCCGACGCAATCTGGCTATGATTGCCGTAGTCGGCAACAACATGTCAGGTCATCCGGGTGTCTCGGCTCAATTGTTTGAAACGCTTGGTAAAAACGGTATTAATGTTATTGCGGTTGCCCAGGGTGCCAATGAAATGAATATCTCTCTTGTTGTTGACTGCCATGATGAGGATAAAGCACTGAACTGTATTCATGAATCATTTTTCCTGTCGCAACGCAAAGTGCATCTCTTTATTGCAGGAACAGGAACTATTGCCCAAAGCCTCATTGGTCAGATAAGCGCCCATCGGCTTAATCTTCAGAAGGACAATGACCTTGATGTACTGGTTTGCGGGATGGCCAATACGAGAAAGATCGTGCTGAATAATGATGGTATTGACCTCCAGAACTGGCAATCGCTTCTCTTGCCAAGAATAGAGCATCCTGGCATTGAAGGCTATTTTCAGCTCATCAGGGAGAGAAACCTGCACAATACCATCTTTGTTGACTGTACGGCCAGTGCAAAGGTTGCAGAAATATATCCCGATCTTTTGCTTGCCAATATTTCAGTGGTGACGGCAAATAAGCTCGGCATGGCAGGTTCCTGGCCGCTCTACAGGAGCATCAGGGATGCCCAGAGAAAAAGCAATGCCCGTTTTCTTTATGAAACAAATGTCGGTGCCGGACTTCCGATCATCAACACCCTGAATGATTTGAAAAACAGCGGAGACAAGATTATCAGTATTGAGGGTGTTCTTTCCGGAACATTGAGTTTTATTTTTAATGAACTCCGTAAAGGCGGCAAGTTCAGTGAAATTGTCCGTCGTGCTCAAGCGGCAGGCTATACTGAACCTGATCCGCGCGATGATCTTTCAGGTGCTGATTTCGCCCGGAAGTTCCTGATTCTTGGTCGAGAACTCGGCTTTACGCTTGAATATGGGGATATTGTGTGTGAGAGCCTTGTGCCGCCGGAGTACCGGGGTGAGATGACGGTTGCAGAGTTTCTTGATCGTTTGTCGGATGTTGATGCATGGTATGCCGATGCTATAAAAGAGGCCGCTGAAAAGGAAATGACTATCGCCTATGCTGGTGAAATCAGAGATGGAAAGGCATCCATCGGTGTGAAAAGGGTTCCGCTTGCCAGTCCGATTGCCGGTCTCAATGGATCAGAAAATATGGTGGTCTTTACTACGGAGCGTTATCGGGCGACACCTCTTGTGGTACGGGGTCCCGGTGCAGGAGGAGAGGTTACGGCAGGCGGTGTTTTTGCCGATATCCTGCGGATAGCAAGTTATCTGGTTTGAGGAGTATATCTGATGCGCGCAGAAATTGTTTCTGTCGGTGATGAACTGCTTAAAGGGCAGAGGGTTAATACCAATGCTGCATTTATGGCCGGAGCCCTTGCCGGGATAGGAGTGGCGGTTGACAGAATTGTTGCATGCTCTGATCGTGAAGATGAGATCGCTGTCGTATTGGCCGAATCGCTTGACCGGGCTGATCTTGTTCTTGTTACCGGGGGGCTTGGACCTACCAGGGATGATCGCACAAGAACGGCTGTGCAACAGCTCCTTGGAAGAGGACTTGAACTGAGCGAGGAGGTTTTTGCACAACTTGAAGCCCGCATGAAACAGAGAGGGCTGGAGGTGTCGGATTCACTGCGTGACCAGGCAATGGTGATTGAAGGATCTCACGTCATTCCCAATACGAAAGGATCTGCTGCCGGGATGATTATTCCCTGCAAAGAACGTTTTAAGAACCATTATCTGATACTGATGCCTGGCGTCCCCTCAGAAATGAGGGCCATGATGGAACTTACCGTTATTCCTTATTTTACTGCGCTGTCCTCTTCTGTTATCCGTCATTCACCAATAAAAACGCTTGGTATCGGTGAATCGAAGCTTGCCGGTATGATTGTCGATATTGAGGACCGCTTGCCGGAGGGAACAACCCTCGCCTATCTGCCTCATGCTGCAGGTGTCAACTTGATGATCAGTACAATTGGCCGCGAGCGGGACCGGGTTGATTGCGATAATCGCAGCGTTGTTGAAGCCATTGTCAGTATGACCGGGAAGTTTATCTATGCAACCAGTGAGGTTACTCTTGAAGAGACGATTGGCGGGATGCTCTCTGCCAGAGGGATGACTGTTGCTGTTGCTGAATCCTGTACCGGTGGTCTTGTTGCCAGCCGGTTGACCGATGTCCCCGGTTCATCCGACTATTTTCTTCAGGGTTTTGTCGTGTATAGTAATGAAGCAAAAGAGAAGACTCTCGGGGTGCCCAGGGAGACTATTGAAACGTTCGGGGCAGTAAGTGAAAAGGTAGCCCGGGCGATGGCAATGGGATGCCTTGAAAAAAGTGGTGCCGATTTTGCCCTTTCGACAACGGGCATTGCCGGACCCTCGGGAGGCTCTCCAGAAAAACCTGTAGGCATGCTTTGTCTGGCGATTGCAAAAAAAACTTCGGGGATTCTGCTTTCCAAAACACTTATGATGCATGGTGATCGCGAACTGAACAAGCTGCGTTTCAGCGAGGCAGTACTTGGAGAACTCTGGCAATGTCTGCGAAACGGTTAATCCTGTTTATCCTGGTTGAAGAGCTGGCCAATTGTAAGATTTATTTTCATTTTTATAAAAAAGGCGCTCTTTTATCGATAACTTGCCGCACTGATAAATTTTTCATCCCTTTTGTGCAAAGAAAATTGTTCCCCTGAAAGCGTATGCCGAGAATTGCAAGACTACCCGATATCGTTGCGAACAAAATTTCTGCCGGCGAAGTTGTTCAGCGTCCGGCATCCGTTGTCAAGGAACTTCTTGAAAATTCCATTGATGCCGGCGCGGATAAAATAACTGTAGCCATCAAGGATGCCGGAAAAGAGCTGATCAGGATTGTGGATAATGGTGCCGGAATGGTACGCGAAGATGCTCTTTTGTGTGTTGAGCGTTTTGCAACCAGCAAAATTACCGGCGTGGAGGATCTTGACTCACTGCAAAGCCTCGGCTTCAGGGGGGAGGCACTCGCAAGTATCTCTTCTGTTTCGCATTTTGAACTGAAAACCCGTACGGCAAAAGAGACGCTTGGTTTGAAGCTTCGTTATGAGGGGGGAGTTCTTGTTGAGGAGTCAGGGGTGCAGGGAGAGCAGGGAAGTACCATCACCGTCCGGAATCTTTTTTATAACGTTCCCGCCCGCCGGAAGTTTTTAAAGTCCAATGCTACAGAGTATCACCATATTTTTGAGATTGTCAAGTCGTTTGCGCTTGCATACCCGGAAATCGAGTGGCGAATGTACAGTGATGATGAAGAGCTCTTTCATGTGAAGAAGCCTGATATTCTGGAGAGGCTTAATGTTTTTTATGGTGATGATTTTGCCTCCGGCATGATTGAGCTCTCTGAGGATAATGATTATCTCTCTATCAGGGGATTTCTGGGCAAACCTGCAATGCAGAAACGCAGGAAACTGGACCAATATTTTTTTATCAATCGCCGCCTTATCCAGAATCGGATGCTCTCGCAGGCCGTTCAACAGGCCTATGGTGATTTGCTTGTAGAGAGGCAGGCTCCTTTTGTTTTGTTATTCCTTGGTATTGACCCGTCCCGTGTTGATGTTAATGTCCATCCGGCGAAGCTTGAGATCCGTTTTGATGATGAGAGAAGTGTACGAAACATGTTCTATCCGGTTGTCAAGCGGGCAATACAGTTACATGATTTTTCCCCTGACTTTGCAGCAACGGAAAGTGACCATTTTCTCTCCGGTCAGCCACAGGATTCCGTATTCAGAACACTCTCGTTTCAGGATGTACCGAATCGTGCCATGACAACCGATGATCTCTATCGGAATTACCGTGAAGGTGCATTGCATGAACCGGAAACACCCCGCTCCTCTTCACTGCATCAGATGAATGCCGGATATACTTTGCCGGATCGCCAACTGCGGGAAGGCGATGAGGGGCTTTCATCCATTCTCCTTGCACCTCTTCACGATGATGACGTTGTGCCGGTTCCGAAGGATTCCGAACCTAAAATCTGGCAACTGCATAACAAGTATCTCATATGCCAGATCAAGACGGGGCTGATGATCATTGATCAGCATGTGGCGCATGAGCGGGTGCTGTACGAGCGTGCAGTTGATGTCATGAACCAGAACGTTCCAAACTCCCAGCAGTTGCTTTTTCCCCAGAAGGTTGAATTTCGTCCGTGGGAGTATGAGGTTTTTGAGGAAATCCGTGAAGATCTCTACAGGCTTGGTTTTAATCTCAGGTTGTTTGGCAATAAAACCATCATGATCGAGGGTGTTCCGCAGGACGTCAAACCGGGCACCGAGGTGACGATACTGCAGGATATGATTGCCGAATATCAGGACAACGCATCAAAACTCAAGCTTGACAAAAGGGATAATCTTGCCAAGTCATATTCTTGCCGCAATGCTATCATGGCAGGTCAGAAGCTCTCTTTGGAAGAGATGCGTTCATTGATCGACAACCTTTTTGCTACCCGTGAACCTTACTCCTGCCCGCATGGAAGACCGGTGATAATCAAGCTTTCACTTGACCAGCTCGACAAGATGTTCGGGAGAAAATAACCTGAGTGGTTGCAAGTTTGCCCAAAAGTACTAAATTCATCCCTATGCCCTTGTAGCTCAGTGGATAGAGCAACAGTTTCCTAAACTGTAGGTCGGCGGTTCGAGTCTGCCCGAGGGCACTTTTCTTCAAGCTGCTCACATGTCAACATCACTGATCAGGTCCTTTATTCGCAGTTAAAGCTACCATCAAAAGTATGAAGCTTGCCAGAATCATTTCCTCAATTCTGTTGCTTTGGTTTGTTGCCGATATAGCGCGCTACTTTGTTTATCCCGATGTAGGCCGACTTGTTGACGAAAATCCGGCAAAAACGGCATTTATGGAGTATCGTGAGGCAGAGTGGAAACGGGAAGGGCTTATCGATAAAAAAATAGATCAAAAATGGGTGTCGCTGGATCATGTTTCCCAGAATCTCATCAAGGCAGTGCTGATCGCTGAGGATGACAAGTTCTGGCAGCATGAGGGGTTTGATTATCAGGCGATTGAGCGGGCGATTGAGAAAAACATTCTCGCAAAGAAGTTCAAGATGGGTGGCAGTACAATCAGCCAGCAGCTTGCCAAAAATCTTTTCCTTTCACCGTCCAAAAATCCTGTACGTAAAATCAAGGAGGCGATTATTACCTGGAGACTTGAAAAAACACTCTCCAAACGCCGGATTCTTGAACTTTATGTGAATGTCGCCGAATGGGGTGACGGTATTTTCGGCATCGGCCGGGCAGCCAGGCATTACTACGGTGTCAGTGCAGCCAGCCTCTCTGCACGACAGGCTTCAAAACTTGCCGCGATACTTCCAAATCCTATCCTGTACTCTCCCAAGGGTTCGTCACGCTACGTCCGAAACCGCTCCAATATTATCTATGCCATTATGCGAAAGAGGGGAATTGTCGTACCTGACTACAAGGAGGTTATAACCCTTACTCCCGATACCACAGCGGTTGATTCGGTAGTTATAGGTGTTCCGGAGTATCTGCTTGATCAGGCCATCTCATCAGACAGCAGTGGCGTAAAGAATTCTCAAGATGATGAGGCAAAGCCATCACCAAAAAGCGAAGAACCTGTCCCCGTAACGCCTTAAAGGGATAAAATAGAGGTACGCCCTGATCTTATGACATCCAGAGCGTACCATACTGGCGATTGATCCCTCCGTTTACTGCATTTCAAAGAGTGACTTGTCAACGCCGCAGACAGGGCATTCCCAGTCATCAGGAATATCTTCAAAACGTGTTCCCGGTGCGACTCCGCCGTCAGGATCGCCTACTTCAGGGTCATAAACATAGCCGCATGGTATACAAATCCATTTTTCCATTGATGATTTTCCGTTTTAAATTAAGGAGTTATACAGCATAGTCTTGTAAAAGTGTCACAGTTTGTCTTGATTGAACAACAAAGCGAGACTGCCGGTTAAAAGTTCACCGCAACCCCATAAAAAAGAGTAATGTTTAACTGATATGACAAAATCACCGTATACGAAGTTTGAAAGCAGTGAATTGATCCTTCGGGATGAACTGGCAATTGACCGGACTATTCTTGCAAATGAACGAACCCTGCTTTCTTACCTGCGATCAGGAGTTTCGCTGGTCATTGCTGGTGTTTCCATTATGCATTTTTCCCAGCAGAGCTGGTTCTGGGCAGTCGGAGTTATCTGTATACCGGTCGGTGTCATCACCGGAATTTTCGGTGTGGTTCGTTACCGTACCATAAACCGCTCCATTACCGTTGTCCGGAGGCAGTTGCCCAAGCTGACAGAGATAGAGTAGAGATTTGCAGTTCCAGCAAAAAGTCCGGTGTTTCTGTGAACCCGTGAACATTTCAGGCGTTTCCCG
>JAAXWX010000022.1:24302-30461 GCA_013334755.1 Chlorobiaceae bacterium
TCAGGTCGGCGCTCTCTGGGTGGTTCTTACCCTCATCTTCGAATTCACGCTCGGTTACTTTTTTGGCTATTCACTGGAGCGCATTCTCGCAGACTATAACATTGCGCAAGGCGGGCTGATGCTTTTCGGCGTGCTCTTCATGCTCTTTACTCCGGTGATGGCAGCAAGGGTGCGAGGGCTGAGCGGGCATTCAGATTGATGGTGCCTGTCGCTATATGATGCAATACCCGGATAGAAAGGATTTTGTTTTGATGAGGTGGTTCAAAGAGGTTGTCTTTCCTGAACAACTTGTCAGCAACGATCTTTTCGAACCGGAGTGGATGGGAGAAAACGCACTGGTGACAACAGAGTTCACGGAGGAGTAAGGCAAAACTGCAGTGATAACCACTGTCAGTTACTCGTCGAAAGAGGTATGGTATACGATGCTCGGTTCCGGTATAGAGTATGGCAAGGCCGAGGGCTACCGAAGGCTTGCTCCCGGCGCAATGCGGAAAAAATGAAAGAGATGTTGTATGGGTAGCATTATTCCTGCTGTATCGGGTTAATTCTTGGCGCGGTCATTTGCCGGGAGCATACCGCACCGGCTTGTATCTGAACGTTATCTGAAAAAGGGAGAAATAATGACAAGAGGCGAGAAGGCGGTTTCGATTTTTACCCAAGGGTATAACTGCGCGCAGTCGGTGTTTTTTTCTTTCTGTGATGATCTTGGAATAGAAGGTGATACCGCACTGAAGATTGCGTGCGGATTCGGCGGCGGCATGGGGCGCAAGCAGGAGGTCTGCGGTGCCGTGACCGGCGGCATCATGGTTATCGGTGCCGTATTCGGGCGGGGAGAAAACGATGACCGGACAATGTCTGAGATAACCTATGCGAAGACCAGGGAACTCATGAATCAGTTTTCAGAACGACACGGCTCGTATAGTTGCCGCTGCCTTCTGAACGGCTGCGAGTTGATGACAGAAGAGGGCCGAAGGGGTTATTCGAATGATGATCTTTTCATTAAGGTTTGCACTCCCTGCGTTGTAAGTGTCATCGACATTCTTGAGCATATCATGTAATAAAAAAGCCTTAGGCCGTTCATTTCAGAACCATCCCCGCAGCTTCATAGCCTCGGCAACGCGGCTGACGGCGACGATGTATGCGGCGAGGCGGTTGTGAACATGGTATTTCCCGGCCGTCTCATACATGCTTCTGAAAGCTGTTTTCATCTTTTTTTCGAGACGGGCGTGAACCTCCTCTTTTTCCCAGTAGTAGCCATAGGCATTCTGAACCATTTCAAACCAGGAAACGGTAACTCCACCTGCGTTGCAGAGCAGGTCGGGGATAATGTGGGTGCCTTTATTATATAATATAGTGTCGGCTTCCGGGGTGGTCGGACCGTTTGCAAGTTCAGCGATGATTTTCGCACGGATATTTGCAGCATTGGTTTCGGTTATCACTGATTCAAGAGCGGCTGGAAAGAGTACCGCTACATCAAGCTCAAGCAACCCTTCATTGGTGATGGCGGTGGCTTCTGAAAAGCCGGTGACCGACCCGGTTTTTTGTTTATGTGCGTGAACAGCTTTATAATCAAGACCGTCAGGGTTGTAGATTCCACCCTTTGAATCCGAGACAGCAATAACCTTCATGCAGAGCAGTTCAACGGCAAGTTTGTGTGCCGAGGAGCCTGCGTTGCCGTATCCCTGTATGGCTGTTTCTGCTCCGGCGAGGTTCATACCGATCTCTGCCGCAGCTTCGCGGACGCAATAGATACCACCTCTTGCCGTAGCATCACCCCGTCCGGCAGATCCACCGAGTGCAAGGGGTTTTCCGGTTATGACTCCGAATTCATTGTTGCCCTGCATGAAGGAGTATTCATCAGCCATCCAAGCCATGATTCTTGGAGTAGTGTAAACATCCGGAGCCGGGATATCTTTATCCGGGCCGAGAATTCGACCGACCTGACGGATATAGGCGCGGGAGAGACGTTCAAGTTCAGCGTCGGACATGGTTTTGGGATCACAGATCACCCCGCCCTTTCCTCCGCCAAGCGGAATGTCGAGCAGGGCGGTTTTCCATGTCATCCAGGTGGCAAGTGCCCTTACAGTATCGATGGTTTCATCAGGGTGAAAACGGATGCCGCCCTTGTTCGGTCCCCGGGAGTCATTGTGTTGTACGCGGAAACCGTGAAATATTCTTGTGCTGCCGTTATCCATTCTGACCGGCAAGGTGACATGGAGTTCCCGTAATGGCCAGCGGAGAAGCTCATGAGCTGCAGGATCGAGTTTCATGATGGCAGCGGCTTCATCAAGCTGCTTTTGCGCCGTTTTAAAAGGATCCCTCTGGGATGGACTTTTCACGAATGGGTCGTGCATTGAACATGGGGCGGATGCTGTAATGTGTGTCATAGTTGTTTTTACGCGATGGAAACAGTTCCCCGATAGACGATTTTTGCCGGGCCGGTAAGGTAAACCTCCTGCATATCGGCATCAAACCGGACTTCGAGGATGTCGCCGCTTTTCACCTTCACCCGGATGTTGCTGCTGCCAACCTTGCCAAGCCTGCGGCTCATCAACGCTGCGGCAACCGCTCCTGTGCCGCAGGCGAGGGTTTCATCTTCAACGCCGCGCTCAAAGGTACGTATGGAGAGTGAGTCCGGAGAGGTGACCTCAATAAAGTTGACGTTAGTGCCTCCGGGGAAGATGTCGGTACGGTGCCTGATGATTCGACCAGTTCCGGTTACACTGGCGTTCTCCAGATCGGTGGTGTAGATAATAACATGCGGGGAACCGGTATTGACCGAGTGGCAGGTGACTCTTTCGATCTCAAGGTCTGTTCTGAACTCTTCGGGTGCGAGCATTCGCAGTTGAACGGTTTCCGGTCCGCTGACTGAACCGTCATAGCGATTGCCGTTTGCTTCAAACGTGTAGCTGTTATTCTGTGATGAAGGAACACCGATGGTATGGGCGAAATAGATAGCACAACGCCCACCGTTGCCGCACATTGAACCCGGCAATCCGTCGGCATTGTAGTATTTCATGCTGAAATCATAAGAGCTGGACGGTTCAATAAGAATAAGCCCGTCGGCACCGATTCCCGTTCTGCGGGTGCAAAGCTCCCGTATCTGAAACGGATTCAGGTTTATGGCAAGGGAACGGTTATCGATAACGATAAAGTCATTGCCGGCTCCTGAGAGTTTGCTGAATGTGATCTCCATGCGGGTTACAGTGGTGTTCATAATTGACAAGTTCTTCCGGTTGCCTCATGTTGACTGAGGGCATGCGGCAAGGGTTGCAGCAAGTGCTTTCATACTGTATAATCAAACAATAGCACATCAATGCGGATGTAAAATAATTTATTATTAAATAATTTTTCTTATTTTATTTGCTACTGTATCAGGACATTTGTTTGGCAAAGGAAGTTACTCAAGCTGATTTTTTATCTGTTTTTTTTATAGATTTTAACTTGGTGGTGATGTGTATTGCATTTCGATCCACACAAAAAGCTGACAGGTTTATGCGCATCTTTTGCAATCAAGCAGCTACTGTCTTATTGTAAAACAAGTTATAGCGCACCAGTTTTTATTTCGGTTTCTTCAACCTGAATTATGTCCAAAAAAAGGAGAGAATACAATGGCTGAACAAGTGAATCCGGTAGGAGTAAAGCCAAAGGGCACTGTTCCACCTCCCAAGGGGAACGCTCCTGCTCCCAAGGGAAATGGCACCTCGGGAGCACCTTCTGTTATCAAGGAGCAGGATGCATCGAAAATGAGAAGATTTCTGTTCCAGCGAACAGAGACCCGCTCGACGAAGTGGTTTCAGATTTTCGATACAGACAGAATTGATGATGAACAGGTCGTCGGTGCTCACCTTGCCTTGCTTGGTGTGCTGGGCTTTCTAATGGCGATCTATTATATCTCCGGTATTCAGGTCTTTCCCTGGGGAGTACCCGGCTTTCATGACAACTGGTTTTATCTGACCATCAAGCCAAGAATGGTCTCGCTTGGAATTGATACCTACAGTACGAAAACTGCGGATCTTGAGTTTGCAGCAACGAAACTTCTCGGTTGGGCTTTGTTTCATGTTGTCTCTGGTTCCGTTCTTCTTTTTGGTGGATGGCGTCACTGGACTCACAATCTTACCAATCCGTTTACCGGACGTACCGGTAATTTCCGTGACTTCCGTTTTCTCGGAAAGTTCGGTGATGTGGTGTTCAGCGGAATAAGCGCCAAGAGCTACAGAGAGGCACTTGGACCACATGCTGTCTATATGTCGCTGCTTTTTCTCGGATGGGGCCTGTTAATGTGGTTTATACTTGGCTTTGCTCCTGTTCCTGATTTTCAGACGATCAATTCCGAGACCTTCATGTCTTTTGTCTTTGCTGTAGTCTTCTTTGCTCTTGGTATTTACTGGTGGAACAATCCTCCGAATGCTGCGACGCACCTGAATGATGATATGAAAGCTGCTTTTTCTGTTCACCTGACAGCAATCGGCTATATCAATATCGCACTTGGCTGCATAGCTTTCGTTGCTTTCCAGCAGCCATCATTTGCCGCGTACTACAAGGAACTCGACAATCTGGTCTTTTATCTTTATGGCGAGCCTTTCAACAGGGTCAGCTATAATTTTGTTCAGGAAGGCGGCAGAATCATCTCCGGCACGAAAGAGTTTGCCGATTTTGAGGCATATGCAATTCTTCCGAAGAACGGAGCCACATTTGGTATGGCAAGGACAGTGATCAACCTTATCGTTTTCAACCATATCATTTGCGGTGTTCTCTATGTTTTTGCCGGTGTTTTCCATGGCGGCCAGTATCTGCTCAAAATCCAGCTCAATGGACTGTACAGCCAGATCAAGTCGATTTTCGTTTCCAAAGGACGTGATCAGGAAGTCCAGGTTAAGATTCTCGGCACGGTCATGGCACTCTGTTTTGCAACCATGCTCTCTGTCTATGCGGTGATCTGCTGGAATACCATCTGTGAGCTGAATCTTTTCGGAACAAATATCCTGATGTCTTTCTACTGGCTTAAACCGCTTCCGATTTTCCAGTGGATGTTCGCCGATCCGAGTATCAATGACTGGGTTATGGTTCATGTTATTGTTGCAGGTTCACTCTTTTCGCTGATAGCTCTTGTTCGTATCGCCTTCTTCTCTCACACATCTCCGCTGTGGGATGATCTTGGCCTCAAGAAAAACTCCTATTCCTTCCCGTGTCTTGGTCCAGTCTATGGCGGTACCTGTGGTGTTTCTATCCAGGATCAGCTGTGGTTTGCCATGCTTTGGGGAATCAAGGGTCTTTCTGCAGTCTGCTGGTATATCGATGGTGCATGGATTGCCTCCATGATGTATGGAGTTCCTACTGCTGATGCGAAAGCATGGGATTCTGTTGCGGGTCTTGCTCATCACTATACGTCAGGTATCTTCTATTACTTCTGGACAGAGACGGTCAATATCTTCTCAAGTTCACATCTTTCGACGATTCTGATGCTTGGTCACCTTATCTGGTTTATCAGTTTTGCCGTATGGTTTGAAGATCGCGGTTCCCGTCTTGAAGGTGCTGACATTCAGACAAGAACCATCCGCTGGCTTGGGAAGAAATTCCTGAACAGAGACGTTACTTTCCGTTTCCCGGTACTGACAATATCAGACTCGAAGATGGCGGGTACCTTCCTCTATTTCAGCGGTGTATTTATTCTTGTATTCCTGTTTATCGGCAACGGTTTTTATCAGACAGATTCACCATTGCCTCCACAGGTTGGTGATGCAGCGGTATCAGGTGAGATTATGCTGACACAGGTTGTAGACTATCTGATGAAGCTGATTGCTTGAGATTCTTCTTGCCGAGGGAGCATCTGTGCTTCTTCGGCAAGAATTTTTGCTCCTAAAGTTTATTATTGAAATTAAAGAGGAGGGTTTTTATGGCCGATCCTGTACAAAAGCCAGATATATCGTCAGCTCCTGCCCCAAAGGCTTCGCCTGCTCCGCCGAAAGCGGAAGCTCCGGCAGCAAAGCAGGTTGTCAAGGCAAAACCAAATGTGGTTCCCCAGAAGCAGAGTGGCAAGCTTCGGATGGATTCTCTTAATGTCAATCTCGGAAGAAGCGGGCTGCCCCAGGAATCTGCCTTTCCGGTTAAGAAGGCTGCAGCAAAACCAGCTCCAGGAGCAAAACCCGCACCAGGCGC
>JAAXWX010000023.1 GCA_013334755.1 Chlorobiaceae bacterium
AGAAAGCTCATCAAAAAAATGGGCGAACACAAGCTTTTTCTGTGGGGCCACCTCTTCACTTTTATCGGTGTCTTTTTTGTTCCTTTCGCCCCCCAGAGTTCACTCTTCTCGATTGGACTGGTTATCCTTTTCTTTTTTGCTATCGGTACCAGTCTGGTTGCTCCCATAAATCTTTCCATGATTTCGCTCTACAGCTACAAACAGCAACAGGGCCAGATACTCGGCCTTTCACAGTCAGTCAACTCCTTTGCCCGCATCATGGGGCCGTTCAGCGGAAGTATCCTGTATGGCATGAACTTTCACGCACCCTATATCGTTGCTGGAATCCTGACTGTCGCAGGGGCAATTATCGCCATCAGCCTCTTCAAGTATAAAATTGAAGCTCTTGAACCTTCGAGTGACGCAATTAATAGCTGAAAGAGCTTATCCAGCCATCTTATCGACACAGGAGTGTACTCAATGAAAATTGGCGTTATCGGAGTAGGCAAACTGGGAGAGTTTCATACAAAACTCCTGGCGGAAATCGCTCAAGAGTTTCCTGACCTTCATTTTGCAGGCATCTATGATCACGACAGCCGTCGTACCGAAGAGATGTCCAGAAAATACAATGTTGCCAGCTTCAGCTCGCTTGAACTGCTGGCGAAAAACTGTGATGCCGCTGTAATTGCCACAACAACAAGCTCCCATTTTGAGATAGCCCGTAGCCTGCTCAGCGAGAAGTTGCACCTCTTTATTGAAAAACCTATAACAACGACAGTCGAGGAGGCCGATGAACTTATACGGCTCGAAGCAGAAAACCGGGTGAGCATTCAGGTCGGCCATATCGAACGATTCAACCCGGCACTGAGAGCTGTGGAAACCTATATCGGTCGGCCAATATATATACAGGCTGAACGACTGACGGGGTTTTCCAGGCGTGTTACCGATGTTTCTGTGGTACTTGACCTCATGATTCACGATATAGATCTGGTACTCTCCCTCATACAATCAGACATCAAACACATCTCCGCTTCTGGCGTCAAGGTTTTCTCCAATGAGCTCGACATGGCAACGGCAAGAATTGATTTTGTTAACGGTGCGACAGCAAATGTTACCGCAAGCAGACTAAGCAGAAGCAGAATGCGCAAGCTCCGTTTTTTTTGCTCCGATCCGAAAAGCTATGCATCTCTTGACCTGACAACAGGCAAATCGGAGGTTTTCAGGCTTGTAAAACAGGAAGATTCTTCCACCAGAAACCCGCTCAAATCCTTTGCAGCTCGTAAAATACTTGAACAGTTCGGTGAAATCCAGGATACCATGAAGGGTATGGTACTGGATTATATCCATCCTGAAGTTCCAAAAATTAATGCCCTGCGGGACGAACTTGAACATTTTATCAATACCGTCAGAAACAACATGCCGGCTCCCGTCACGTCGTCAGACGGACGCCGGGCAATTTTGGTTGCAGGTAAAATCGTTGACGAAATCACCGCTAATGCAGCTTTACCTGAATGACTGATCTTTGCAGAGAAACCCGGTAATGACAACACTCTCACAAATACACATACCAGAAATACTCTACCGTATCGGCGACCTTGCTGATAAGAGCAATATCAACTGTTACCTGGTCGGCGGCTATGTACGCGACATGATCATGCAGAGAGCCTGTACCGATATCGATATCATGGTCATCGGCGATCCCGTCCCTTTTGCAAAAGCGGTATGCGAAGAGCTTAATGGCAGAAATTTCGTACTTTTTGAACGATTCCGCACAGCCCAGCTTGAGATTTCCGATCACCTGCAGGCCACCTTCAAGGTTGAACTTGTCGGAGCCCGCAAAGAATCGTATAACAATGATTCAAGAAAACCGGTAACACTCATCGGGACGCTTGACGATGACCTTTCACGAAGGGATTTTACCATCAATGCGCTGGCCCTTGTGCTCAACAGCGATGGACGGAACAAGATTATAGACCGTTTCAACGGGATTGAGGATATTGAGTCCTGTATTCTGAGAACACCGCTTGATCCATTACAGACCTTTTCCGATGACCCGTTGCGCATGATGAGGGCGGCACGGTTTGGAGCCCAGCTTGAATTCAATCTGCTTCCTGAAGTCGTGGATGCAATGAGAACCATGCACGAAAGAATCCGGATTGTATCAATTGAGAGAGTAAGTCATGAATTCTTTAAAATAATGCTCTCTCCACGTCCGTCGAAAGGATTGATTCTTCTCTACGAAACGGGGCTGCTGAAAGAAATCATGCCAGAAGTTGCTGCTATGGCTGGCATCGAACAGGTTGACGGAATGGGTCACAAGGATACCCTTTTCCACACCTTTCAGGTTATCGATAATGTTGCTGTTCATTCCAATAATCTATGGCTCAGAATTGCTGCGCTTCTGCATGATATTGCCAAACCGGCAACAAAACGGTTCACAAAAAGTACCGGATGGACATTCCATGGTCATGATGCCATTGGCGTTAGGATTGTAGCCAAAATATTCAAATATATGCGCTGGCCTCTCGATCCGCTCGACTATGTCCAGAAAATGGTTCGCCTCCATCATCGGCCAATTCCGCTCTCGAAAGAAGCAATCACAGATTCAGCAATTCGGCGCCTGATGTTTGATACTGGGGAGGATCTTCAGGATCTGATGAACCTCTGCCGGGCAGACGTCACGAGCAAAAATCCGAGAAAAGTCTCCCGGATCATGAGTAACTTCAACCATGTTGAAAAAAAAATTGCCAATGTCAGTGAAAAAGATCAGCTTGCGAAATGGCGTCCACCAATCAGCGGTGAGGATATCATGGACTCGCTCGGCCTGACAGAAGGAAAAGTGGTGGGTATTATCAAAAAAAGAATGGAAAACGCAATCATTGACGGGCACATTCCTTACGATCGAAATGCCGCCCTTGACTATATCAGGGAGGTATTCAGGGAAATAACTTCTACCCCGCCGGCCGAATAAGAAAAAGTCTTCGTTTTTTAGAAATGGATAATGATAAGCGGACTAAGAATTAACCAGAATTTTCTTTGTCAGTTCATACTGCTTCATTTTCCTGATCAATGTAGAACGGCTTATTCCGAGAAGACCAGCCGCTTTTGTTTGATTACCACCACATTCATTGTAGGCATTCAGAATTGCCTGAAGTTCTATATCTCTAAGTATCGGTTGCCCTTCTTTAGCTTTCACAGCAATATCCGTTCTCCTTTCTTCAAGATTCCTCTCTGCCGGTAAAGATGATCCATTCATCTCCAACGGAGCGACATGGACATGACCTGATCCCGGAGGTAGATTAAAGCTGTCAATAGTATCTCCTCGTCGATTGATCACTGCCCTGCGGATGACATTCTGAAGTTCACGGATATTGCCAGGCCAGCGGGATGACAGAAGTGTAGATTTCGCTTCAGCGGATATTTCGGGTGGTTCAATATTGTTCGCCTTACAGAACTCCTTGAGAAAATATTGTGCCAGTAAAATAATGTCCCCGTTTCGTTCTCTTAGGGGGGGAATATAGAGTGGGTACTCTTCAAGCCGGTAATAAAGATCGGCACGGAATAAATTTGTTGCAATTGCTTCAGAAAAATCCCGATGTGTGGCTGAAATAAGTCTGAAATCAACAGGACGTTCCTTTTTCTCCCCTATGCGTCTGATTTTCTTTTCCTGGAGAACACGCAATACCTTTGCCTGAATATCGATATTCATGTCACCGATTTCATCAAGGAAAATAGTTCCATGATCTGCCTGCTCGAAATAACCGATATGATCACTACTGGCTCCGGTAAAAGAACCTTTTACATGACCAAAAAGCAGGCTTTCTGCAAGATCATTTGAAATTGCCGCACAGTTTATGGTAACAAAAGGGCCCTCTTTTCTTTTACTCCCATTGTGTATAGCCTGTGCGAAAAGTTCTTTTCCCGTTCCGCTTTCTCCGTTGATCAAAACATTCATGTCGGTTTCCATCACCTGCATGGCTTGATCAACGCACTGCTTTACAACAGGACTGTTTCCGTGAATAAAATGAAAAATATCTTTTTGTTTCAGTTCCTTTTTAAGCTCGTTGATCTGTTGCTTCAAACCGGACTCTGCAAGGGCATTTCTCAAGAGAATTTCGAGGCGCTGTTTGTCAACCGGCTTTGTGAGGTATTCATAAGCTCCCATTTTAATGCATTGAACAGCCTGGCTTATGTCCTCCATTGCAGTAATGATAATGGTCGGCAAAGCAACAGCATTTTCCTGCATCCATGAGAGCACATCAAGGCCGCTTTTCAGTGGCATGCTCAGATCAAGTAAAAGAACATCAACCTGGTTTTGTTCGATAGAAGCTATACATTGTTCACCATTTTCCGCTGTCAATACATTATAGTCCAGTCGTTTGAGTACATGACCAATAATAGTACGGATAACAGAACTGTCGTCAGCAACCAGGACGTTTTTTCTTATCAAATGTGGGGGCATTAAAAAAAACTTCAATGGTTAATCAAATCTGTTTCATTATAACACAATTCCAAGTTTAAATCAATAAAATATGCGAAAAATATTACAATAAACCAGCTTGTGCAATGTAGTTTAACTCCAATACTGTTTCATATACATGCACAGCAACGCTGATACTGTATCATCAAGACTCTCTCTGAGACAATCCTCTCCTTATTTCGACACAATTGTTTCATCAGCAAAAACAAACAGGCAGAATTTTTTCATACAACCATGACACTCATAAAGGAACTATTAATCTCTTAATTTAAAAGACGATAGCAAAAAATATAATATCATTTAAGACCTATTCTTGCATGCATTCAGATGATTGGTACAATAATTGCACAAAACAATATAGAAACGAAGATTTCAGGGGACGGTTCAAACGCACTTCATTATGATCAGTGATCTTTTAAACAAACTTGCTTCAGCTTTTACTGAAATTGATTATACAATCAACCAGCTTAAACGGCAGAAGTTAAATATTTTAACAATAGAGGGAGAGCAGCGTAAAGAAATGATCGAACTGCTTGGAGCTCATGTGATGGATATAGAGACCATAGCAAAAAATCTTAATGACCTTATTATCCATCTCTCTTTAGCTGAAGTTTCAGAAACAAACGTATGGAAATTTCCAATAAGACGTTACAACTGAATTTCTGATTATTTTTTTTCCTGTTTATTTCCGTAAAAATAATCTGTTTTTAAGCAAGAGTTACTGGACACCGAAGAGGGTCATCTGTCGGCATTGGGTTCAACAATTACGTGCTTGACTCTTTATGTATCGTTATACCGGCTTCTGAAAAGAAGTGAACCTGCTACTGAATCCGGGAGAGACTCTGTCCATGCGGGCAGCAACAAGTTATACACACCATTCTATTACATTATTCACTGCGCTAAGCCTCAATGCGGATATAGTTTTGTAAGCCCAGAACGGTTTCTGCATAAGCGGTTTTCATGATCTCCATCCATGAACTGTTGTCAGGCCACTCTCCTTTGCGGAAAAACTCATTGATGTATCTGGAAAGAACATACATTTTATTGGCGCCGACACTTCCTGACGAGCCTTTAAGTGTGTGAGCAATGTGATCAAGCTGCTGAATGTTCCCTTGGGCAACAGCATCGGCAAGTTCAGCAATCAGTTTATCAGAATCGACAATAAAAGTCTCCAGAAGACTTGCTATCAATTCATTTCCTCCTATCTCTTTGAGACTGTCAATGATTGAATTATCAAGAACAGCTTCACTTTCAAAAGTGCTCCAAAATTCCGAACTGGATTGTTCCTGTCCGTTTGTTTTTGTAATGCTCATTGTTTTGTTTCCGTAAGTATCGTTATTCAGCATGACTACAATTGCAGTAAGAAGTTCGTCCTTAAAAACGGGTTTGCCGAGATGACAGTTCATACCGGCATCCTTTATTTTACGCATACTTTGTTCGTCGTTATTTCCCGTAAGGGCAATGATAGGAATAGTATTATAAGCGGTGAAACGAGTAAAATACGTGCCACTTCGAATGGTTTTTGTCGCATCAATACCATCCATGATGGGCATGTCCACATCCATCAGTACCAGATCGAAATCCTCTTTTTCCAGCGCATCCAAGGCATCCCTGCCGTGTACGGCCTGCCCTACGACACAACCGTAATGCTTGAGTACCATAGTCATGAATTTCCTGCTCGTCTCGTTGTCGTCAACCAAAAGAATACGTTTGTTCTCGATACTCTCTTCCTTGGGGTCCTTAACGGTCTTCCGTTCGGAAAAAAAGTATCGTTCGATAATTTCACTGATATCTGATCTTCTGACCGGTTTTATAAGAACTTCGTTCATGCCGCATTTAAGAGCCCTTGCAGCTGCTTCAGATTCAGGCAACGCTGTTGTGCCGATAATCGGAGCCCGAAAATAATGAAGGGCAAGGGAAGGATCGATATTCTGAGATGAACGAATAAGTTTTACTGCATCGTCTCCATTCAAAAAAGGCATTTCAAAATCCATGAAAACAAGATCATAACGGTTTTCTGAAAGCAATGCTAATGCCTGATTTCCGTTTTCAGCCACATCAAAATGGCAGTTCATGTCGGACAGGTATCCTGCCAGTATCAGGCGATTACTGAGCTTATCATCTGCAATAAGAATCTGCTTTTCATGGATGATTTTGTTTTTTATTTCCTGTACCTTTCTGGAATCATATTTCGGCAGGGTGATAAGAAATTCCGTCCATTCTCCTTCTTTCGAATCACAGGTTATTGTTCCCCCGAAAGCTTCAACAACCCTTCTGCAGAAAGACAACCCCAACCCGTTCCCTCCTTTTTTGTTGGCCGTATAAAAGCTTTCAAATACCAGCTCCCTCTTGTTTGCCCTTATACCAGGACCCGTATCCCTGACTCTTATACTGTTTGAAGAAGCCACTGCGTCCACAATTATCTCAATACAAAAACCGGCTTTATCCTTGTAGTACAGGGAGTTTCTCAAAAGATTAAAAAGTACATAAAAAAACAGATCCCGATCACCAAAAAAATCAAAATCCGTGATCTTGCTGACCGTGATGAACTTTTTTTCCTCACCATCATTATAGGGAAAACTTTTGACAGCAGAATCGACGGCATCGCCTGCCCTGATGCGCAGAAATCCCCTGGTAGCAACTTCACCACCCTGCATGCTGGTCAGAATAGAATCGATAATCTTGTTTGCGCTGTTCAGCATCTTCGAACTTTCCTCAATCACACTATGAATAGTTATCAGGCCTGAGTGGCTGATAACATAACGTTCATTTTCAGATTCAAAATCGGGTTTTTTGGGCAGGGTAACCTGTACTGAAGCTATGGCGCTGGATATTGAACCCAGCGGGTTTCTCATTTCATGGGCAATACTGCCGCTCAAACTTTTCAGCAAAGAGATTTTTGTCTTGTTTGCCAACTGCCGTTTATGGTTGAAAATAATGCCTCCAACTATAGAAAACACGAAGATTGGAATATATTCAGGCAGAAAATGGGTAAAGGATACCCGGCCATCAAGCAAAAGAACGGCAAAATACGCTGCCACGAGTCCTCCGGCTGTCATAAGCCCGATCACTTTCCAGTTGGAAAGCAGCAGTGTCATCATGAAAATCCCGGTCAGCAGGGACATTATCCACACAATTGAACATTCATTTTTCAGCATCATGAAACTGAAAAAAAAGGGATCCGCAAAAAAGAGTGTACAAGAAAAATAGAGGGGGAAAAACTTTCTCAGAGAATCCGGAATATACCGGAACAGAATAGTAGGAAGGCTTATGACTGCACAAAAAATACGCAGTGAAAGGTTTTCATAGGGCTGGGGAAAAACGTCTTTCCAGATGAAATAATAAGCGAGATATCCTACCGAACTGAATAGTCCAACCATGGTGAGATTCGGCCTGGCATGTTCGAGAATATCCTCAAATATTTTTTTCAGCCTCTGCATTTAAAAAATATATACCTGGTTGCCTCTGTAAAGCCACTCTTGCAACAGATGATTCTTTCTTTCTTTCACGATGACATTTTCAGGAGCTTGTCTCGTCTCAAGTGCCTGACTTTCAAGAATCATTCCATTACTCATGATTCTATCGAATATTTTAAGTAAAAAACGGGGGAGCATGGAATATTATAAAAAATTAATAACAAATAATCATGCCAAGATATTACCGGAGATGAGAGGTTTAATGGAAAGAATCAGATTATCATACGCATAAATAAGTGATGACATGTATTAATGTTTTTTGCAAACTAAATTCATATGATTTCCATTGGTTTAAAAAGTTATTTTTTACAAACACTAGTTATACGCTTATACTACGCCAAACCAGGCTATTCACTGTAAATATAGTGATAATTTGATATTGTCAAATTGGCTTAACTGTATTTGTTTTTGTAAATTCCTATCGAAGCATATTTTAATTATAATTGCTTGCTTTATTTAATCGTTATTGGCATTGAATGAGTCAATGTCTGTTTTTTCCAACAACAAAATATTGATAAACGAGGTCTGATCAACCACTGGAGAGCTGCAATGAGCAGTACATTTCCCCCAATCACTCTACCGTATGTTCAAAACGGAAAAATCCGTTTTTTATTGTCTGTTCCGGATTTTCTTGAACGGCGTCTTCATGATTTTGATGAAGCCATTAAGATACGAAGGAACGGGAAACCCCTTCCTGTTGGTAAAAAACCTGTACACGGATCAATTATTCTCCAGAGCAATGATTATCTGAATGTAACAATGCACCCTGATATTACGGCTGCACAGATTTCAAAGCTCGAAACTGCAGACAAGGAACTTGTCATGTCTGCAGTTTTTCTGCATGAAGGAAGCGACAAAGAGCTTTTTGAGACCGAAATGGCGAAATTTACAGGTTTTGAAAGCGCAATTCTGTGTCAGTCAGGATGGTCAGCCAATATTGGGCTCATGCAGGCAATCGCTAATGAAAATACACCGGTCTACATTGATTTTTTAACCCATATGTCCCTGTGGGAAGGAATCAAATCAGCAGGTGCGGTTTTTTATGCTTTTATGCATAATGATGTAAGACACCTCGAAAAACTGGTACAGCAGCACGGCAAAGGCATTATTCTCCTTGATTCTCTCTACAGCACTCTCGGAGATATTGCTCCTCTCGTTGAAATAATTGATATTGCAAATCGTTACGATTGTGTTTCCGTCGTTGACGAGTCACACTCTCTTGGAACCCATGGTCCTCATGGATCCGGTCTTATAGCGTCGCTCGGACTGACCGACAGGGTGCATTTTATTACAGGAAGTCTTGCAAAGGCCTTTGCGGGACGTGCCGGTATTATTCTTTGTTCAAAAAGATTTTCGCAGTATTTCCCTTTCACTGCATATTCTGCTATTTTCAGCTCAACTCTGCTGCCGCATGAAATTGCCGGGCTATCGGCTACGCTGAAAGTTATTAAAGAAGGTGATGACCGTCGTAAAAAACTGCATGAAAATGCAGCTTTTCTCCGCAATGGCCTAAAAAAAATGGGTTATGCTATTGTCAGCCAGTCGCAGATTATTGCGCTTGAACCGGGAACCGAATCTCAAACGGAAGTCCTTCGGGATGCTCTTGAAGAACGTAATGTTTTTGGCTCAGTCTTTTGTGCCCCTGCAACCCCGAAAAACCGCACTCTCATGCGATTATCCGTGCATAGCGGTATTGAAAAGTCTGATTTGCAGTATGTACTTGATGTCTGTGAAGCAATAAGAGACGAGGTGGATATGTGGAGCTGGAAGTCGACCAAAAAGAGAAACAGTAATCCGATCTGAGCACGAATACGGAATGCAAACCCAGGTTACGACAGAACGTACTTGTAACTGGATGATAATATCTCAACGTTCAGTCAAAGCCTTGCCCCGCCTGAAATTTCGATAATCTGCCCGGTAATAAAAGCTGCATCATCGGATGCAAGAAACAGGGCACATCGTGCAACATCGTCGGGTGTTGCGACCCTGCCGAGCGGGTAGCGTTGTGCACACTCTTTGCGAAGCATCTCCCATCGTTCGGCTCCCAATGCTTCAACAAATGCCGGAACCTCAACAAGTGCTGGTGCAAGTGCATTGGCTGTTATGCCATAACGGCCAAGCGACATGGCAATCGAACGGGTAAAGGCGTAAATCCCCCCTTTTGCTGCTGCGTAGGAAAACTGGTTTGGACTCCCTCGATAGACCAGTGAGCTCATGTTCACGATTCTCCCAAACCCCTTTGGTTTCATCAACCGTGCCGCTTCACGGCAGGAGATGATGCATGATTTGAGATTCAGATCGAGATTGGCACTCATTTTCAGGTAGTCAATCTCTTCTACTTCAACTACCGGTTCACGGTCGCCACCAGCAATATTCACTACAATATCAAGCCGGCCGTAACACTCCCCTATCTGCCGATAAAGTGCCCGGATTTCATCTTCATTCGTTACATCGGCTGATACCGATATACCCTTTCCTCCCTGTCGTTCAAGTAGCTCAAGAGTTTCAGCACAACCTGATTCATTACTGTCGCTGGCAATAACGAAAGCCCCCTCTCCTGCAAAACAGAGTGCTACAGCCCTGCCGATTCCTCCGGCTGCTCCGGTCACAAGTGCAATTTTATCCAATAGCCTCATATTCATAAAACTTTATCCGTCTAATCAGTCAACTGATAACGCCTCTTTTCTTCAACTCCCAGAAACATTTTGCCGTGGCCTCAATATCAAGAGCGGCATTATGCATTTCATTAAATTCTGTTCCGAATAATTGATAATACAGTTCGGACAGTTTGGGCCATTTATTTCCATATGGCCCTTTAAGTGCACAGAAATCCGTTGCACTTTCCATCGTGCATATCTTTATTTTTGAGGGCAAGGGATTTAGCATTCCCGCCCTTATCAGCTCACTTCCAACAATTTTTTCATCAAAACTGATATTGTGAGCAACAAGAACTTGAGCTTCAGCTACAAGACTCTGAAAAGATTGCAGCACCTCTCTTAACGGCATTCCTTCAAGAACTGCTCTGTCGGTTGTTATGCCATGTATCTGAGCTGCGCTTGATGGAATCACAAAACCTTCAGGTTTAATGATAAAATCACCCTCAGATTTTTTGTTTCCGTCACCATCGTATAAAATAAAAGCCAACTGTACCAGCCTCGGCCAGTTATCAATATCGGTCACCGATGCACCCCAGTTACGGGGAAGGCCTGTTGTTTCGGTATCAAAAAAGAGATACATGGATTGAGGTCTATATGATGTTAACCATCTGAAAAATCATTGCGGATAATCAGAACGGACAATCGTCGTTGGAAATAAGACTCCCGCCTTCACGGTCAAAAACTGGTGGTGCATAAGACCCGGGATCCTGGGAATAGGATTGGCCTCCCGCATTGTCACTCTCAACCTTCCATCCCTTGAGATTGGTATACCACTTCCCGTTAAACTCCCTGCTCTCAATATCGAAAGAGATGTTGAGCTTCGATCCCACCTTGAGAAGGTTTTTGTCATACTTATCGCCCCACAGGGAAATACAGACTTTTTTCGGATACTGCCCGTCAGTTTCAAGAATAATATCCTGCTTTGTCCATGTTCCATTTTTTCCCGCAACTGTTTGTTCAGGAAGAATTGCCGTGAGTTTTGCCGTGAGTTGCATAATTTTATTCTTGAATTACCCCATTTATATAAAAATCCGCTCATAAAGTCCGGACCGTATCCGGTTTTTCCTGAATTATCCAGCTTGCTATCAGGATGCATTCAGCATATTTTTCCTCTCGGAGGCTGAAGAGGCAAAAAGTTTGAAGCCCATAAGACTGGTCATCGACTGAACAGCACAATTGATTTTGCCGATAAAAAGATCGAGATCCGTAACACCATGGCTTTCATCGACAGCAACCTTTTCCATAAACTCTATAAACTGTTGATAACGAAGTTCTCCGATCCTTGACGACCAAGAAAAGTCAGAGATGCGAAAAGCACACAACGATTCATCGATAACAAACAAATCACCATGCTTGAGCACCTGTATCCAGAAATCAAGATCAATCGTATAAGGCACAACAGCACTATATCCACTGATTTTTGAAATCAGGTCAGCGGGATACAGACCACAGACTGGCTCACCGATAATATTGGTTCCCATTCGAACCATTTTCCTGATTACTTCAACCGCTTCCTTGCGCCCCCCTTCAATAAAATTAACTTTTTTGATGAGAGTCTTTCCTGCAGCATCAATTATGGTCCTCTGGCTGCTTACCAGGCTTACTCCGGCATTACAAGGCTCATCAAAAACAGCCACCTGCTTTTCAAGGCATTCCGGAAAAAGAATGTCGTCACCGCAGACAAGCTTGACATACTTTCCCCTGACCTTGCTGATTGCCCTGTTCCAGTTCCCTTCCGGTCCGAGGTTTTCTGCGTTTCTGAAAAGTTTTATGCGGGTATCGATAAATGAAGCAGCAATATCATAGGAACCATCGGTCGAATGATCATCATAGATCAAGAGCTCGAAGTCGTTAAAAGACTGTGAAAGTACCGAATTTATCGTCTCACCGATAAAAGGAGCATTATTGTACATCGGTATCGTCACCGTCACATATGGTCGATTCAGAGAACCCATAACGTTATCTTACACCAAAATATTAGGTTATATCCTGCCGAAGATTGATAGAGACATAATAGACCGAACACCCGTAAAGCGTACCCGCAACACCGAGTAAAAGGTTGTTTTCCAGAAAAAAGGCAAGAAGAATTCCTGTTGCACAAAGCAGGAGCAACGTGAGTTGTGTGAAGGCTCTTTTCATGACCTGCTCACCCAGCAGCGCTGAGAGTGCACCATCGCTTCTGAGAGTTTCCAGTGAGTTGGAGCTGACAATCGAGGGCACGACAATGTATATCATACCGATAAAGGAAAAGGTTATCCAGCCGAGCAATGCTGCATGGGTATGGGAGTGATAAATCCACATCCTGTCGTAACGCAGGGGGGGAATAGTACCGAAATGAATACCTTTGAGAAAGAAGATATTCATGATGCCGTAGGCACTTGTCGCAAAAAGAAGGGCAAGCCCGCTTAACAGAAAGGCAAGTGCCGGATGTGAAAAGTTCTTATGGTAAAAGTTGTAGAGATAGAGGGAAAAACTTCCGAACAATGCCATTACACCAAAGAGAAGAATATGGCTGATCAGCATCATACCCAGATAATATTCGGCAAGAATAACAATCAGGAAAAGCAGAACTCCACCAACAAAAACATAAAACCAGAGACTGAAAAGGCGTTTAACCAACTCGCGTTTTGATGAGCGACTCCATGCATAGGTATAGAGAAAGCCCATTACACTGATACTGAGAGGAAAAGAGGAGCCAAGAAAATAGGATGACTGGGTCACAAAAAACGGTATGAGACGTTGATCGGGAAACGCCTCCTTGAGACCAAGTGTAAAAAGTCCAATATTGGCAACAAGCAGAAAAAGAACATCAAAAATATAGTAGCGTACAGAGACCTCTTTCCAGATTTTCGGTATTGAAAGCGTCGTAAAAATCTCCCTGAGCGGCCCCACCACCACGATGATGAGGAGCAACCCGGTTAATGCCTTCAGCAATGGCCACTCCATGGCAATGGAAACCGTAATCATAACAAGAGAGAAGAGAACCACAGTGATATAACGCATTTGCGTGTGTGGATCGACCTTAAGCTCTGGATAGATTGCTGCAGTCAGGTAACGATTAAGCACGAGTATGGCAAGGTTTCCGAAGCCTATAAAAAAAAGATAGGGATGGAGCTTTAAAAGAAAATAATTAGCCGTAACAGCGCCTGCCGCACCAAAAAGAGAGGCAAGGGCGATGACCGTTACTGAAACAGAGAGAAAAAGCCGGGCAGTGCTATTCAACTCTCCATCAAAATGGTGCAAATTCATTCATGTGAGATGTTTTATTTTTTTCAGCTCCAGCAAAGCAATTACCGAGAGTGCAAGCAACGAAATATTGAGTGTCAGAGGATTGAACGGCAAGGTAAACATCACTGGTTCAAACAGGGCAACGAAAAGAAGAAGCCCCGTCAACGCTGCAATATTAAGCACAAAAGCCCATCGCGAGTGAGTGACAAGCAGAAAAAGTCCGAATAAAATTTCGGCAGCACCTATCCAGAGAACAGCCTCACAGGCCCACTGATAAACAGGAATAAGATGACCAAGCAGATCTATTTCACCTCTGCTTTGGCAGACAATTTTTGGCACAGCACCCTGATAGATCCATGAAAAGGCAAGAGCCAGACGGCATATCAACAGTGATGGTGTCTGGTTTACAAAAAAAACCATTGCGTCCTCCGTTCACTTATGGAATTGCAAAAAAAAGCTTTTATACTCACCTCTTCCTTTTCAGCCTTGCAAACTTCCTGCTCACGTTGTCGAACCAGACATAAACCACAGGAATCACCAAAAGTGTGAGAAACATCGAGCTGGCGAGTCCACCGACAAGAGCAACGGCAAGGCCGGATTTCCATTCAGAACCCGAACTCCCTGAAAGAGCAATCGGCAGAAGTCCGAAAATCAGGGTCAAGGTAGTCATGAGAATGGGACGCAGACGCTCTTTTGCAGCTTCAGAAATTGCTACAGAAAGTTCAACACCTTCAAGACGGAATTTATTGATAAAATCAACCAGTAATATCGCGTTTTTTCCCACAAGCCCGACAAGCATGATAATACCGAGGATGGTGAAAATACTGAGCGATTTGCCGGTCACAGCAAGGGCAAAAAGAGCGCCGATAATAGCAAGTGGAATGGAAAACATAACCACCATCGGCCAGATATACGAATCATACAGCGCTACCATGATAAGATAGACAAAGATAATGGCAACAAGAAAGGAGAGCATGAGGGTTGAATTCGATTCACCCTGCCGTTTCAGATCAGATTCATAGGCATAGGATACTGTAGAGGGCATAAGGCCCTTTTTTTTCAGATTACGCATGATTCGCTCAATTTCCTGACCTATGCTGCCGACAGGGCGTCCGACAACCTGGGCCTTGACCCAGACTGCATTGTTGCGATCCTTGCGTTGTAACTGCGTATAGCCGCGATCCTGTTCAAAGGTGACGAACTGACCAAGTCGGACAATATCGCCCTGAGGAGTACGGAAAGTGATTTCAGCCAGTGTTGAGGTATCCTGACGGTAGAATTTGTCGAGCATGACTCTGATATCGTACTCATCGCCTCCATCCCGGTATTTACCAGCTTCATCTCCTGCATAGGCTGTTCGTAACGCAGCACCGACATCGGCAATAGAGAGACCGAATGAGGCCATTTTTTCACGATCGACTACAATGCGCATTTCAGGACTCCCGACCTGTGACGTCAGCTTGACATCAGCGGTTCCTGCAACGGTTTTAATACTGTCTCTCAATGCCTCTGCCACACGCGTTACCTGACTTCTCAGGGGACCGCTGATAATAACCGCAACCGGGGTCTCATTGGCTGTTCCAAAAATACCGATGGGATTGATACTTGCCTTGAGCCCTGCAATATCCTGAAGATTCACACGGATTGCCTGCATGATGGCATCAGTCGATCGAGTCCTCTCCTCCTTGGGTGAGAGCCTGACATTGATTTCTGAAATATTGTCCGCACTCTGGTCGAAAAAACCTTCACTTGATGCACCGACATTGACCATTACCTTTTTCACTTCAGCCATTGCGGTAAGACGCCGCTCCACACTCCTTGTCAGCCGGTTGGTCTCTTCAAGCGGGGTTCCGGGTTCAAGTTCCAGCTTGACTGCAAACTCGCCTCTATCGGAGACCGAGATAAACTCTCCACCGATAAAGCCCAAAAAAAGCAGACTGAAAGAGGCAACAAGCAGAAAAACAGCACTGAAAAAAACTTTACGCGGATTGCGCAGGCTCCATTGCAGGAGATCAAGATAGCGATCCCTCATTCGCTGAAAGTTTCGTTCAAATGCGATAGCAAATCTTTCGAAAATATTGCGTCCCGAAAATTTTTCAACCTTTGAAAACCGTGATGCAAGCAGAGGTGTCAGCGTGAATGAAACAAAAAGACTGACAAGGGTTGAGATCACCATAACAACTGAAAACTCGCGCAGAATATTGCCGACAATACCGCTGACCAGCGAGAGCGGAAGAAACACAACCACATCAACAAGGGTTATGGAGAGTGCCGTAAAACCAATCTCGTTTCTGCCGGCAAGGGCCGCCTGGCGAGGCTCTTCTCCACGTTCAAGATGGCGGTATATATTCTCGAGCACCACAATCGAATCGTCCACAAGAACGCCCACCACCAGCGAAAGGGAGAGGAGGGTCATGAGATTTAATGAGAATCCGAAAAGATACATGCCGATAAAGGTCGTCACGAGCGAGGTCGGAATGGAAACAAGCACAATCACCGAGTTGCGCAAACTGTGCAGGAAGAGCATCATGACAAGTGCAACAAGAAGCACAGCAAGCATAAGATCCTGCTGCACGGCGGTAACGGCCTCAAGAGTGAAGGTCGAGGCGTCCTGTGCAATATCAAACGACAGGTTCCTGTCGCGGTATAGTGCAGTCAGTCGAGACAGCGTTGCCCTCGTAAGGCGGCTCACGTCAACCGTGTTGGCATCGCTCTGCTTCATGACCATGATACCGACAGCACTCCGTCCATTTACCCGTGTAAGGGTTGTCAGCTCCTTAAATCCATCCTCGACTTCTGCAACATCCCTCAAGGCAACCGTACCGGATGAGGAAGAACGCAGAACAAGCGCTTTCAGTTCTTCAAGACTCGTGAATTTGCCGGCAAGCCTGACAACAAACTGTTTATCGCTATCATCAATTTTGCCAGTAGGAAAATCAATATTGGCCTTGCCAACCTCCTTGAGAACATCAGGAATGGTAAGGTTATAACTTTGAAGCCGTTCAAGATCGATATTGACCCTTATTTCACGCTCACGGCCTCCTGCCAGATAGACCTGCCCTACTCCGGCGACACTTGAAAGAAGGGGCTTGATGTCATCCTTGAGCATTTGGTAAAATTCCGCATCAGGCAACGATGACGTTGCACCAATACGGAGCACAGGAACCTCATCGAGCGCAAAACGGGTAATAACCGGAGCCTTGGCTTCATTGGGAAAACGGTCGCGCACCTCGTTGATTTTACGCTGTGCATCCTGCAGCGCCTTTTCGATATTTGCAGAATTTGAGAACTCGATGGCGACGACTGACATCCCTTCGGTAGAGGTCGAAGTAATGGATGAAATTTTCTCAATAGCCGAAACAGCCTCCTCAACCGGTTTGGTCAGCGATGTCTCGACTTCAGAAGGTGAAGCACCGGGATAACGGATGGAAACGGTAACAACAGGAGGAGTCATTTTCGGCAACAGTTCATACTGCAGCTGCCTGTAACTGAAGAGGCCGAGAATACCCAATACAGTAAAGAGAACGACGATAAGCGTCGGCCGTTTTATGGAAAGCTCTGTCAGTGTCATGGTGCAGAGGGGTTCTTCTTCTGGTTGATGACAACCACATCAGAACCGTCATTAAGCTCATTCTGTCCGCTTATCACCACACTCTCGCCCGGTGAAAGTCCACCAAGGACCTCCAGATACTTCTGCATCTCCATACCGGCAACAAAAGATTTTAAAAAAGCCTTGCCGTTTCGGATAACAAAAAGCTCAGGTTTTCTGATCCCTGAAACAAGTGCGACACGAGGAACAAGAAGCGCTTCTCGCTCACCCTCACCCTTTAAGAGCACCCTGGCAAACATACCGGACCTGAACACACTTTTTCCGGAGTTCTGCAGAACAACTTCCACCCTGAAAGTATGGTCACGCCCTGCTTTGTCACTTACTGAACTTACCTTGCCGCTGAATGTCTCGCCTGGATAAAGATCACTGGTAACGGCCAGGAGAATGCCCGGCGCAAACTTGACAATCTCCCGTTCAGGCACAAAAATAATAACCTTGACTTTCGACATGTCGACCATCTGCGCAACCTTTTTTCCCTCTTGAACCAGCTCACCCTGCTCAACAAACCGGGCGGTCACAATCCCTGAAAAAGGTGCCTTCACCTTTGTGTCACGATATTTTCGACTCGCCGCCACAAACTCAGCTTCGGCTTCTTCGCGCTGCAACTGTATGCCTTCATAAGCTGAAAGTGCAACGGCACCTTCATTGTAGAGATTTTTGTATCGTTCCTCATCCCGTTTCGACTGCCTGAAATGAGCGTCCGCCTTTCTTTGCCGGGCAGTTGCCAGTTCATCATCAAGAATAAAAAGCGCCTCTCCAGCCTTTTTCGAGGCTCCGGGTTCAGCTGAAACCCTCCGGACTAGTCCTGCAGATTCAGAAAAGATATCAGCCTCCCTGAAGGCCTCAACCGTTCCGACTGTACTGAAGCTGTCGCGTACTGCAGCTTTCGAGACAAGGGCAACAGAGACGGGAATTCGCTCACTGACCCTCTCTTGCATCACCTTTTTTGGTTCACGATGCTGTACCAGCCAGAAGAGTCCAAGCAAAAATGAGATGAGAATAATGACGTAAACAGCCTTATTTTTTTTCAGCTTTTGTGTTATCGTTTCAGGGTTTTTCATTGAGAAAAAATTCAGCGGATGATCAAGAGCAACAAGTACGATTAAAAAAAGCGAACCGAAGCCCGCTTTTTTTAAGATAAAAAGATAAAGGTCTCAGCAGAAATGGCTGGCAATGGAACAGGAAATATCGGCCGATGCCTTGACATGTTCAATAATCGAAAGGATACCGGTAAGATTCGTGATATTCTGATCGTTAACCGATGCCTTGATTTTTGCAACCGCTGTATCGTATAGATCCTGAATCTCCTTCATCATTACCAGGGTTTCACTGGCATGCTTCGAATTGCTGCTGACATAGGCCTCAACTGCTTTCTTGATCATTTCGGCTGTAATGTCCCCCATCGGCTTAAGGCCATACTCATCCTTATGCAGCTCCTGCACATTGGCAAATTGCACATATCCGGTTTTATCGGCAATATTAAGCGCAAGCTGAGCCAGTTTTTCAAGTTCCCGAAGAATCATCCGGGCATAATGAACTGCCTTGAGATCTTCTTCACCAAGATTCTGGAAAGAAGCGTATGCCAGAGTAAGATATTCAACTTCGAACTTACCTTTTCGGATATAGGCTTCGTCAAACTTGAAGGCTGAAGCTGCAAGCTCGACATTCATCTTTGTTGACGCGCGGATGCTGAGCATCAGGTTGTTTTCAACGTTTGAAGAGAGTTTGGTAAGCTTCTGCTTGAGTGATTCAAGCTGTACATGAACTGTACCCTGCGGTTTCATTGAAAGACCGAACTTCGCAGGATCAATCTGGATGGTAAAAGCTTTAGGGGTTTCTACTGATTTCGGTGCGTCACCGAAAAATTTGCCTAACAGGTTAGCCATAGGGTTCGAACACCATGCTTATGAATTAAAAGATATAAGGTGACGTTAATTTAGCAGACCTGCAAGGTTAAATGCAAGAAAAAAAACAAAACCCGTTGACTCGCATAACAGAATCACTCATTAAGCGATTCAATTAGTTTTTCATAGAAACCTCCCCTGTGCCGAACAATTTCACCTGTCACCAGAAAAACGACCTCATTGGCTATGCGGGATGCATGGTCAGCCATGCGCTCGATATAGCGCGATATGCTTAATGCCGCGATGAGCTGGTTGATATCAGAATCAGATGCCTTCATTAAGGCTGTAACTTTTTTAAAGACTGCGCGATGCTTAACATCAACCTCTTCATCAAGAGCACACACCTGATCAGCAAGAATACGGTCTTTTGTGACAAATGCCTCAATAGACTTTTTAACCATCTCACCAGCGAGCAATCCCATATTCTCGAATTCAAACGACTCAAGCATCTCTGGACTGATGTCCTGCATTCGCTCTATTATATGAACCGCAAGGTCGCCGATACGCTCAAGATCGTCGTTGATCTTGATTATTGTGACAATAGTGCGCAGGTCTCTTGCTACCGGTTGCTGGAGTGCAAGAAAAGCCAGACAACGCTCTTCGAGATTGACCTCGGCCAAATCAATTTCATCATCAACCATCCTGATCTTCCGTGCTACCTGTTCATCCTGGTGTTTTACCGCATGAAGGGCATTGAGGAGATTCCCAACAACTTTGCTGGAGATTTGAACAAGAACCTGTGAGAGTTCTTTTATAAGCTCATGGACCGGCCGTTCTGACATAAAAGTACCTGGTTTCGTTAGCTGAATCTTCCGGTTATATAGTCTTCCGTCATCGTGTCTTTTGGATTGGTAAAGAGTTGTGCTGTAGTAGCATGTTCAACCAGTACCCCTTCATAGAAAAACATCGTGGAATCGGATACCCGTGACGCCTGCTGCATGTTGTGTGTCACTATCATGATAGTATAACTTCCACGCAACTCCTGGATAAGATCCTCGATTTTCGCAGTTGCTTTTGGATCAAGAGCTGAAGTTGGCTCGTCAAGCAGGAGTACCTCCGGTTCAACAGCAAGCGTGCGGGCAACACAAAGCCTCTGCTGCTGACCGCCGCTCAGACCGAGAGCATTTTTGTCGAGACGGTCGCAGACCTCATCCCAGATCGCCGCTTTTCTCAGGCTGCGTTCGACGATTTCCATAAGCTTTTTTTTGTCATTCACGCCATGCAGGCGGGGTCCGTAGGCAATGTTGTCAAAAATGGACTTGGGAAAGGGGTTCGGTTTCTGGAACACCATACCAACTTTCTTGCGAAGCAGTACCTCATCGGTGAATTTTCCATAAATATCTTCGCCGTCATAGAGCAATGCACCTGTTGTATGACAGCTTGGTATAAGATCGTTCATCCGGTTTATAGCTCTTAAAAAGGTACTCTTGCCACAGCCACTGGGACCGATAATTGCCGTAACATATTTTGAGAGAATATCGGCACTGACTCTCTTTACCGCCTCGAACTCACCATAATAAATGGAGAATTCCTTGGCTGAGATATGAGTGGTATCACCTCCGGTTATTTTTTTTCGTTCCGGAGGCAGATAAATATCTCGTGTTGCCTTCTGTACCGGCGCACTCTCAGAAGTTTTTTTGGCATCAACTGTCATGAGCATTGATTTTTTGTTTAGCCTTTTAATTTTTTGGAAATACGGGCCCGCAGAACAATCGCCGACAGATTCAGCAACAATACGATACTGACCAGAGCAAGCACCATACCATACTGTACGTGCCTTATCTGACTTGCTGCCTCATGTTCACTGGCAAGATTATAAATATTCCAGGAGAGTGCCGGCGTCGGAGATGAAAAGACATCGGCAAGCCCTATGGCCGAACCAACACTGACTGCTGCGGTAAAAATAATCGGGGCCGTCTCGCCTGCCGCCCTGCCGAGGCTGATAACCCCTCCGGTCAGAATGCCGGGGAGTGCGGCGGGAAGAATCACCGTGGCAATAGTATTCCATTTTGTGGAACCAAGACTGAGTGATGCTTCCCTGTAGGTTTTGGGCACAGCAAGGATAGCCTCTTCGGCTGCACGAATAATGGTCGGCAGAATCATGATGGCCAGAGTCAATGCTCCGGCAATCACACTTTTTGACTCAGAAACCTTCATGGTATTGATAAAAAAAGCAAGTCCAAACATACCGAAAACAATGCTCGGAACACCTGCAAGAGTGCTGTTGGCACTGCGCAGCATACTGTTTAAAAAACCGGGTTTTGCATATTCTGTAAAATATACAGCAGCTACGACACCGAGAGGAAAGGCAAAAAGCATGGCGCCGACCGCAAGAAAAAAGGTGCCCTGAATCTCCGGCCAGATGCCTCCAAAAAAATGCGAGTCAACAGAGCTGTCGGTGATAAATCCCCAATAAACGGTGAACTCGGGAAGAAGCATCTTTTCAAGGTTATCCTTAACGTAGGGGAAGAGCTTCACAAGAGAGGTACCTTCAAAACCGATAGCACGACTTACAAAGTACTCCTTGGCCATGACATCCGGGTTGGAATTATCCCACTTTGATTCATAGAGAAAGTCATGCAATTTTTCTTCAGCTTTCTCCCATCTTGTCTGTCCGTATTTGAACCTTGTCAGCATCGGAGCGGAATCACCCGGTAAAGGACCAAACAGAGCCTGAAGGGCTGTTCTAACCTGTGTATATTTTGCCTCGTATTCAGCCTTTTTTTCAGGTTCCATTGTCTCAAGTTCAGCTTCAAAACCGGCAAGCATATCGTACACCTTTGAGCGGTAACGCTCAGATGAAGCGACCTCACTGGCAAGGTTCTGACTGTCGCCCCGTTTGAATTCCTCAAACAGCATTTTGCGATGCTCAACCGTACCGGTAAAAAATACTGCGCCGATACCGTTGGTGACAATCGGCAGAACTACAGTCATCAAGGCCATTGCCATAACAATGATAGAACCGATACCAACAGCAGTGAACGAACGATCCAGTATTTTCCTGGTTCCGATATTCATGACAACGGGGTTAAATGAAAAAAAATATAACGGTCCATTTTGGGGCAAATACGGCTATTGGCCGGAAAGAATTTTTCGCTGGCGGACAACAATTCTCTCACTGACCAGATTGCTGATAAAGCTGATAACAAGCAGAAGCAGACCCATGGCAAACAATACGTGAAAACGGGCTGATCCGGTAACCTGATCAGCTTCACCCATATCACCGGCAATGGTTGCTGTCAGGGTCCTGATCGCTTCAAGATAATTGAACCATGGCTCGGGAATGTGGGAGGAGTTGCCCGAAGCCATCCAGACTACCATCGTCTCACCAAGTGCACGCATGACACCAAGAATGACAGCAGCAAGAATACCACTGCTTGCTGCTGGCAGAACGGTTTTTAGAATTGTTTCCGCTCTGGTTGCCCCAAGTGCGTAGCTACCTTCACGAAGGTCGCGCCCTACAGCCTGAAGAGCATCTTCAGAAACACTGACAATCGTAGGCAGAGCCATAAAGCTCAGAATAATCGACACATTCAGTGCGTTGGTACCGGTCAGAATCTGAATCCCGTAAAGAATGGTGCCAACCTTGAATAAAAGAAAAACCGAGAAGAGGCCAAAGAGTACAAGAAAAAGGATCTGCAGTTGCTGACGACGTTTCTGATCCTTGATGTTTGCCGTCAAAAGATCAGATACAACGATAACAGCAAGAAGCATAAAAGGTGAAACAAGTATCCACCAGGCCCACATCAGCATTGGCCCCCCGTTATTCTGCAGGAGCGGTGCGAAAACAACAAGAGCAAAAAAACCGAACGCAACAGAGGGAATTGCAGCAAGCATCTCAATAACCGGTTTGGCATACTGTCGTATTGAGAAAGGGAGAATATCGCTCAGGCATATGGCTGCAGCAACACCCATCGGAACGGCAATCATGGCAGAACCAAGTGTCACCATCAAACTGCCGTAAATAATGGCAAGAGCTCCAAACTCAGCGGGCTCATCAGCTGGATACCAGTTCGAACTGGTAAAAAATTCACTGAAACCCCGAATCTGGAAAAATGGAACAGCATCACGCGCCACAAAATAGAAGATAAAAAGGACGATAACAGCCACAAATGAGGCAACAGCAAAAAGCATACCCTCCCCCGCTGTTTTTGCTATCTTCTGTATGGTGCGTTTACGGGCGCTTACAACAAATGCATTAGTACGGTTTCGCTCCCCAACACTCTCTTCAGCCATAGTCTTGAATATTTTCTTTGACAATTACCAGAAACCTGACTTCTCAAGTCACAGTGATTTGTAAATATGATGCGCCTAATCTATGAGCTTTTCGCACAGGATACAATGACGCTTCTGTTACAATTATGAAACATTTGCATAGAAATACTAAAACAAAAAAGCCGGATTATTGATAAACCGGCTTTATGCAAAATATTACTGTCAAAAAAGAAAAACGAGCTCAGCGGTTTATAAAACCAAGCTCTGAGATCATTCCTTTTCCTGCCGTTGTTTTCGGCAGATCAATAAACTGCCTTACAGCTCCCGCAGGCTGGCCGTTTGTATAAAAATAGAGTGGCCTTGTTACCGGGTAGCGGCCATTTTTAACTGTTGTTATACTGGGAAGAACACCATTGACCGCAACAACTCGTACCGAACGATCCACAAACCCCAGTCCAAGAAAGCCAATTGCCGGAATTGTAGAACTCACCCTGCTTTTGACCGATCCGTTACTGGACTGTGTTTCAGCATTTCCTGTAATCTGTACACCTTTGCCGACAACCAGTTCCTTGAAGGATTCCTGGGTTCCGCTGTTGGATTCACGTTGAATAACAACAATACGTGCGTTGGGTCCACCAACCTCTCTCCAGTTGGTGATGGTGCCACGATAAATGCTGCTGATCTGGGCTTTTGAAAGTGCACGTACAGGATTTGCCGGATGAAGAACCATGGCAAGTCCGTCATATGCAACAACATGAGCAACAGGATTGACTCCTTTTTTTCTGGCAGCCATTATTTCAGCCTCCTTCATGGCACGCGACATTGCAGCAATAGTACATGTGCCGTTGATAAGACTTTTAGCACCATTTCCGCTGCCCGATTCGCTGACGGTGACACGAATCCCGTATTTTTTAGTGAAATATGCAGCAAAAGTCTTTGCAACAGGGCCTACGGTAGTAGAACCGTCTATGACAATAGGATTACCTGCAGCAGTTGCTGTTGCAGTAGCAGCAAAAGCAAGGAGGACAACAAACAGAAGAAGTTTTTTTATCATGGTTGAATAAGTTCATTAACGTTCGGCTTTCACATTTCCCGGTCATGGAGCAGCTGGCAATACCATACACTGAATGATCATTCTGCAAGATACGCACCAACGGGGTAAGATTGAAATTTCATCTGAGCAGGCCTCAATGGTTTACCGCAATCCAACGTGTTAGAAACGCAGTTTTCCGCTGGCATCTGTTGTTTAAATTTCTTAACTTGAAATCAAAATAAGAGATTGTTGTTACAGTAGATGCGGCACTCAATTTGACCCAACATATCTTCATAATAAACTCTAAATAATAACAGCCATGGCAAACGGAACAACCAATGATTTTTCAAATGCGCTGAGCGGCCTTCTGGATACCGCAGGTAAACTTGTCGGGCAGTCAACCGACCTGTTGAGCAGCGCAGTCAAAGCTGCAGTAGAGATTGTTGAACCCCTCGCCAAAACTGCAATTGATCTTGTTGGCAGCGCAGCAAACACTGCCGGCCAGGTATTGCAGAGCGTTACATCAGCTATTGCTCCGAAAAAGTAATCTGCTGCCTGTTTTTTCAAAAAGCACCTTATGCCTGTGTCATAAGGTGCTTTTTTTATACATGGCAAATGTTATCCTTATTGCACATTTCAGTCTCAAAAAAACATATCCACTCTGGAATGCTGATGCAACACAAAACTATGAAATCTTTCTCATGACCTTTAAAGCAGTTATCTTCGACCTTGACGGCACCTTGCTCGATACCCTCCAGGATATTGTCAATACACTCAATACAGTGCTTGCACAACACCATTATCCCGTACATACCATAGAAGAGTGCCGGTTTCTTGTCGGCCACGGCATGAGAGAACTCGTAAAAAAAGCATTACCTGATGAAGTTGGAACCCCTGAAACTATTGACCTCCTGCTCAAGGATCTGATGAGGCACTATGCCGACAACTGGAACCGGCACTCACGACCCTATCCCGGCATCAGCACCCTGCTCGACACTCTTTCGGAACGGGGAATCAAAAAGGCAATTCTTTCTAACAAAGCTGATCATTTTACCCGACTTTGCGCAGAATTTCTGCTGAAGGAGTGGAATTTCGATGTTGTAATGGGCCATCACAGCGGCATTGCCCACAAACCAGATCCTGAAGGCGCTTTACTTGTTGCCCGGATGCTTGGCGAAGAGCCAGCCTCAATTCTCTATGTCGGCGACAGCGGCATTGATATGCTGACCGCATCAAGGGCTGGCATGTACCCTCTTGGTGTCCTCTGGGGATTCCGGCCTGAAAGTGAGCTTCTGGAGTTCGGCGCAAAAGCCCTGGTGCAGCGCCCGGAGGAGATTATCAAACTGCTGGGGTTATTCAACAACGATATACATTACCCTTCGCAGGCAGACTTATGTTGAACTGGATGCTATCGCAACTCAATACTGTCCTCGATATACATCAGAACAGCGCCCCCCGATGATTTTCTTCATCGTCCATTAATGGTAATGAAATGATGAAACGTATTATAAGCCTGAACAAATGCTCACTGCATCTGTTCAGGCTTCACAATTTTACACTTTTTTCACTCCAAAAACTCCGAACGACTTGTTAGGTGTATACCGATTAAAAGATCAGCCACGCGAGGACTCCGAGTGCACCAACTCCGGCTAAAACAGTTCCTGTGCTTGTTCCTTCATTATTTTCGGCAAAAGGATCTGCGCCAGTAGCAAAATCATAGGCAGTGCTTCCTGCGTAGTAGTTTCCTTCATTGTCATAAATCGAACCTTCACCGAACGTAATGAAGTATTGTGTTTGATATTTCAAGTCTGCCGTCGGGTTGATCGTCAATGTTGTACCGGAAATTGTCAGATTTGCACTTGTCGCCACATTATAGCTTTCCACAACCGCTCCGCTTAGGGAACCGCTGTGGATTTCAATCGTACCAGTACCCTTCTGGATCGCTTCGCTGAAAACAAGCTCAATGTTGCTGCCGATGGCAACTCCGGTAGCAGCATCCGCCGGGTTGAACGTCACTACTGCAGGTGCAGTGGTATCCGACACGGTTAAAGTAAATACATCACTTGCCATGGCGCCGCTTTCATCCGTAGCCGTCACTTTCAACTCGATCGAACCGACGTTCGAGGGGACAGGTGTTCCACTGAACGTCACGCCAGTCAGTAAAGGAGTCTCACCGCCCGTTGATGGATCATAACCGATATTCGGGTCGAAGGTGCGTGCATTGTAGTTCGCGACGCCTGCAGCTTTTGCATAGGTATTGTAGGCCGTAACGTCCCATGTGCTTGAATACCCGCCCCATCCATCGTTCAACTGGCCCCAGTCCTGCCATGTCAGTCCGAAATCCTTGCCATACAGATATTGACTGGCTGCTATCTCATGCTCGATGTTCATACCATCACCGATAAAAAGAATAATATGCTCTACACCGAGATCTTTCACCGCAGACAGCATGACCTGGTAGATCTGTGTATCATCCACAATATTCGTACCCGGATACCAGAGCCCTGCATACTGGTCGAACAGCCGGGCTCCAGCACCTCTTGCCTGGAGGCTCACCAGTTCATTCGTATGTCCGGTTGTGCTGTATGTAACATCGCCAGCAGAATAGGTCGACTTGCCAGCTCCAACGACCTCAACAGGTAAATTACCCTTGCCCAGTTCCTCCTGAAGGCGCATATAGCTGTTTGAGTGATCGCTCGTGACGATCATCAGTGTATTTGACCAATTAATTCCGTTTACACCTGTTTCGATGATGGTCTCGGCTTTTGTTACGGCCTGTTCGAGATCATACACTCCGCCAATCATATTTTCAAACCCGTTGGCATGGTTGCTCCAGTCAATATCACCCTGCTCGAACATCACAAAGAACCCTTGAGGGTCCTTGTTCAGCAATTGGATGGTAGTTGAAGTCATTTCCGCCAGCGTCGGATCTTCGTCCACTGTCGGTGTAGTATCGTTTGTACTTCGTGTAATGGTTGCTGTACCTGGAGTATCGGCCACATCGTAATACTCAAAGTTTCCGCCCGATGTACCGAACAGTCCAAAGAGCTTTTCACCTGCAGCAAGGTTCACACCCGCCGCTGCTGCAGCAAGTGCGCTGCCTCCGTCAACACCAGTTGCGCGCTCAACAAACGTGTAACCGTTGTTATCGTGGTTTGTGCCTGCTGTTCCCGACTTGAACGCATCGTAATCGTCATTGAACCCATTATCGTTAAGATCCGTATCAGCCTTCGCCGCATTGGTGACGGCCTTTGCAAACAGACTGTCCAGTCCTCCACCAATAACAACATCAGGCTGTGTGTCAAACAGAATCTCGTGAGCAATATCCTGGTAGTTGTTGCGATTGACATTATGACTGACAAAGGCTGCTGGTGTCGCATGTGAGAATGGAACTGTACTTACCACACCTATCGCAAATCCAAGATCGGCTCTCAGGGTCTCGGCAATGGTTGTAATCTTGCCATTAACCGGATCACCACTCTGCCAGGCAATGTTGCCTCCATCGGTTTTGACTCCGGAACCAATAGCGGTAGCGGCCGATGCTGAATCTGTGGAGGGCCAAGCACCAGAAAGGGCAAAGTAGGCATCCCGGACGGTATCAGAATATTTCAGCATCCCCTGAAGTTCACCATCAAATTTAAGCCATGCCGGCAGTGGCTTGCCATCGGCCAGCGTTGCAGTGTAGGTGAAACTGTCACCGGCATCAAGATCCGCAAACGTGTTTACGGGTACCATGAAGCTGAACGATTTGCCTGCCGCTGTCGATATATCGCTGACAGGATTAGCTACCGTCGGGGCATCGTTCAGGTTGGTCATGCTGAAAAGGCTGACAGTTTTTGAATACTCGTTTGAAACAAAAAGCAGATTCTGTCCACCTGGGCTGCCGTCACTGGAAACAAAGGTCAGTCCCTCAGGGCCTGCTCCAGACTCAAACCCATCACCACTGAGATTCCTGGAATCATCAGGATTGCGCAGTGATTGAACAAAACTGACATGTTGGGGATCGGTTATGTCATAAACCATGATTGTACCTGCTCCACGCTCGAGGCCGACAAAAGCAAGGGTTTTTCCGCCTGTTTTCCCGATGGCAATACCTTCAGGTTCAGGACCTTTGTTATCGGAACGCGTGTCGACGAAGATACCGGAAGTCGAGGGATTAGCCGAATTAAAGGAGCCTGTCGAGGCTGCAAACTGCTCAATTTGCGCCCCACTATCAAAAACCACCGTACCTTCGGCGTCAAGAATACTGAAGGATCGGGCGCCATAAACTTGAATTTGTTCGATAACTCCGTCACCATCAATGTCCCCGTTGTTGCCAGGTGCAATCGAGATTCTCAAGTTGCCTATTGCTGTGGTACTCAGAAGATTGCCATACTTCGCTATCAACTCCGGGTCTAATGAAAAGTTATGTCCACTGACCGGATCTACGGATTTACCTAAATCTTTAAGTTTTACGGCATCAGGTGACATGAAATCATTGCGGTCGTCTCCTTCATTGGCGATGATGTAATAAGTTTTGCCGTCATTGCCGGTGAAAGAACCGATTCCGTCAGGCATATACTGACCAAATACAGGAAGGGCTGTCGAGGGGTTATAGCTGCCATTGTCAGTGCCGTCTAATGGAAGACCAAGCCAGCTTTTCAAGCCAAGAGGAACAATATCGGTAAATGTGGCAGTAGCAATATCGAGAATACCTATCGCGTTATTCTCCTGCAGGGTTACGAACGCGGTTTTCCCGTCAGGAGAGATGCTGATGTATTCCGGTTCGAGATCATTGGCAACGGTAATTCCATCGAACAGGCGAACACCTTCTGCCCGCAATTCTGCAAATTTATCGTTGAATGCCGCAAATGACGCTGTCTTGACCATTGCTGCATCAACACCCTTGCCGAGGTCGATGATGCTGACCGAGCCTTCAGGGTTACTGGTCATGCTGGTCATTTCACCTTCGTTGGCAACCAGTACCGTCTTGCCATCGGCACTGAAAGTCAGCATGTCGGGCAGGGCGCCAACCGTGACGTTGCCCAACACATCGCCATCAGCATTAAGAAAAAAGACACTACCCGGCAGGGTCTTGTCCGCATTTGCCACCGCAACAGCGACAATGCCGTTTTTGACTGCGACGCTGTTCAAATCATTGCTTCCAAGGGGAATAGTTGCAAGCAAAGTCATGTTAAGTTGAGCATCCACTCTGACAACCTGCAGGCCTGAAAATGAAGTAACAAAAAGCCGCCCGCTTGCAGCATCAAATGCCGAGATTTCAGCTCCGGGAAGGGATATTGAAGAAGCGAAAGCGAATGATTCTGCTCCGCTTGCGGTCAAATCAAGCATGTTGCTTATTTCAATATTCTGAAACGATGCAATATCGTTGCCATTCTTGTCCTGGACTGCGTTAACGTCATTACCGGATGTAGGGTCAACATATGAAACCAGGATCGAATGATCTGGATCCAGCGTGGCTGCAAGCGTCAGAATCACCTGATTATTAACCACCTGAATGCTGCTGACAGACTGAACCGTGCCTCCATTACTTACGGTAAACTGGCCCTTCTGCGGAAGATTGATTGTATCAAGCGGAACATCAAAGTACAAACTCACTCTCTTGCCTGACCCATCAAGGCTGGAGTTTATCAGTTTGTAAATGCCTTCATTAGCCATTGTTGGACTCCCTGATTTGATTGATTGAGTGGTCAAAAAAAACTTCAGGGAAATGATACTTCATTCAAAAAACACAAATATGAAGGCACCGAAACGATTTGGTTACAGAAAGGTTAAATCCTTTTCCACTGGTTACCCTCCATCGCGAAGCAACTTATGCAGATATCCTACCCTTTGTTT
>JAAXWX010000070.1 GCA_013334755.1 Chlorobiaceae bacterium
TTAATAATAATGTCTGCCAGCGCGTCGACTTTTTTCACATCATGATTTTTCAGTTCTTCCTGCAAAAAAAAATCACCTTTTATTTCCGCCCTCAATACATCAAGTCGTAACATGACGCACTCCTTTTATTTAATAATGACGCACTTTCGCGCTCAATTCCGTGGTCTGAAACCAGGCTATGCTCTTCTTACCCCCTTGCCATCTTTGCCAGAGATGCCTTTCGTTCAAAAATACCCTTGAGACCTTCGGTCAGTTCGCCGTAAATCCTGCTTCTGCTGTCCTTGACACGACTATAAAGCTTGAGTATATCAAGCATCAGGATGATGCGGGTTGAACTGCAGTTCAACTCACCAAACAAATGCGTCCCAACAACTTCAAAGCCAAGCACTCTTGTATGAAAATTGAGAGGTGAATGCGCCTCACCCTCAAAAACATCGGTAATAAAATGGGTATAATCACGTTCAATAACCTCTTCAGTGGCAGCCCGCATGAGCTTGAGAGCTATGATTGGTTTTTTGCGGAACTCTTCAAGAATCATGAACCTGCCGATTTCTACATATCGTCCGGCGCTTTTCAACTTTTCAACACAGATACCCGGCATAAATTTCACATCATATTCTTCGGGCAGGTCAAAAGACGGATCGTAAAGAAGACGAAGCACTCCAGCAGGTCGCCCGTTGACTTTTGCCAGAAACCATGAAAATCCAGTATTCCCGGCAAGCTCATCAGGTATCTGGTTCTGAGCGGTGTTGAGCCAGTTTTTTTCTTCACAAAAGACCTGCCTGATAACTTCGAGAGCACTGGCACGATCACTATCACGTTCAATCCTGAGAACAGTTACACTGGACATAGAGGCTCCTTTTTTATAGTTTTCAAAGAAAAACAGCATCGCTTCCGGGGAGAAGGCTCACCGTATCGTTTGCCGGAAAGTTTTGCAAGGCAAAGCATAATCTCATGAGTAACTTCTGCTGCCATCTGGTTCAATTCAGAATGATGACTGCTGCAACCGGAGGCATAGGGCATAAGCATTCGGTATGCATCCGACTGGTGCCGAAAAGAAATCGGCTGACCTATCCTGATGATTGTTCGGCCAAACACAGGGATTTTTCCCTTGGTTATTCTGCAGTTGAAGTCAATTCCAACTGGAATAACCGGAACTCCGCTCTGCAAGGCGATATGACCTACGCCCGATTTTCCCCTGACAAGAGTTTCCGGATTCCTGTTACGCTTTCCTTCCGGAAAAATCCCGATGCTGCGACCTGCCCTGAGTTTCTCGCAGCAACGCTCTATTGTATCCCCTGAAGGTACAAGAGGCCGGGTTATTTCTATCCAGGAAAGACTGGATCGTTTGTTATAGACATAGACAGGATCAAGCATATCCATTAAAAAACCGAGAATCGGAACTTTGCCATACATCCAGTCGATGACAAAGCTGATGCTTCGGCCACCGAGATGATAGATCAGAAGCACTGGTACCATCAACGTTTCAAGAGAGTTATTGTGATTGAAGGCAAAGATGGTTGCGTTCTCTGACTCTGAAAGATTCTCCAATCCGTACGCTCTCGTTAAAAGAAAATTGGGCAGCATGAGTATCCTCAACAGGAGAGCCCTGCCTCGGGATATGAAGGGAAGAGGCTTGAAAAACCGTTCACGATTATTTATCACAATACTCTTTCAGTTATCATTGCAATGACCTGAGAGAACCATGAACTTCACAACCGTAAAAAAGCAAAATAGTGTTGGGCATGAGTTACGCTCCTGCAACGATTCTGTAAACTATGCTTTGACTCCTTGCAATGGCACAAGTAACCTGTAGTATGAGAAAACGTTCCGGTATCATGATCAAGTGAAACGAGTAGCAACAATGAATCTGCTTCAAAACACCATTATCATACTGATCGGCTTTCTGCTTTCGGAAATGCTCGTTGCCGCCAGGATGCATAACCGGCTGATTGATTTTCTGCTCCGCCACTCCGGCAAAAACCTGAGTGCACTTTTGACGGTAATTCTTCTGATCTCCTATATGCTCTCGATCGTTATCTCTCATACCATTGTGCTGATCTCCATGATTCCGGTCATCAATCGTATGCTGTCGCTGGTAAAACATGCAGATGAAAGAAGAATAGCTGCATCGTTGTTCTATCTTGCTCTCACTTTTGGCTCCAATACCGGAGGAATGGCTTCCCTTGCAGGAAGTCCACAAAACCTTTTATCCATTGCACTTGCCGAACTCTTTAAATTTGAGGGTCGAAACCTCATCACTTTTTTCTCATGGCTTGGAATCGGATTGCCGACAACGCTTATCCTTCTTTTTTTTGGGAGGGCCATCATTCTTTTTACGGCTAAACCATTCAGTATTCAATCGCTGTTTTCCGAAAGCAGCGATATCCCTGCCAGTTTACCTTATAAACCCCTGATTTTCCTGACAGGCAACATTCTGCTGATAAGCACTTTGAGCACCCTGCAGTTTTTTTGCAAACCAGTCCCAATTCTTTTCAGTCTCAACATTATTGACCTTTGCTTTCTGCTCTATGGATTCGTATTTCTCTTTATAGCTTTAATCCTGCCGCAAAAAAGCTTCAGCCTCAGAATGCTTTTCATGAACAGCCTCTTTCTTCTGCTTCATCTTCTTGGATTTCCATTGATTTTTGTCAGCCGGCTCTGCAGGGAACTGGAGTCACGCATGGGACTGCCGCTGCAAAACGTTTACAGAATCATCGAACAATTCATCTATCAACTATTTAACGGAATCTGGACATGCTGCTTTCGCGAACCGATTACTATCATCGATACTCATCGTGAGGACTCAATGCTTTCGATCAATATTATTATGAAGGATCTCCCCTGTTTTGGAATCTTTCTTTCAGTTGTTGTGGGTACAATTCTGTTTACCCTGCTCAATTCATGGGGTAATCCAGCAACTCCGGAAACTGACAGCTATCTCCTTGCCGTGCTAAAAACAACCATACTCAAGGCAATTGAACCATTTGGCAATCATTTTCTTCAGTTAGTCTCACTGAGCATTGTCATCAGTTTTGCTTCCGAATTTTTAAGCAATACCGCTCTGATACTCATGTTTACACCATTAGCGGGTTATCTCGCAGCACATACCGCCCTGCCACCAATTATCATGCTGCTGAGCATCACCATCGCCGCTTCGAGCGCTTTTATGACGCCACTTGCAACACCTGCCAACACGCTTGCGTTCGGAGCCATTGAAAAGGTTTCACTTAAAATGATTCTGATGCCCGGTTTTATTATGAACATCCTTGCAGCACTCTTGACAGCCTGCGTCTTTTCACTTCTTTCTGTGTTTGTATCATGAAGGGAATCACCAGGAATTCAGCTTTTCGGTAAGAGGATGAACAATCCGGAACAATCACACCCGCCGAATAATAAGTGGCGGAAGTCCTCTCGGAAAATTCAACTACAGCGCTTCAGGCCAGAAGGTGAAGGCGGGAAAAAACATAATCAAGGGAGTCTTCGTTCAGAACAATCCTCGAAAAGCCGGTCAAACCGAGCTCCATTGGCCGGTTATCTCGCTCACTGATGAACTTTCGATTCTGCTTGCCGTTATACCAGTAAACCAGCCGGATTGTACTCCCCTCGATTTCAATGGCAGTAATGCCACGTTTTCCGATGGTGCATCCTGAATTGAAGACACTTGGAATAGTAATATTATTGTAAATACCGCTTCGGAGGCCACTGATTTTACCCTTCTTATAACAGTTATCAAGCTCAATTTTTAACTCGATAATTGTTTGTTTGATTGCAGAGCGTTTTTCACTGTCTCCTGCCCTGTATGACCTGCAGAGCTCTTCAATCCTGTAATTCAGAAAATCCGCTTTTGAAAGTGATTCAAACAACGGACGATGGGTATGTCCAATAATGGAAACAATCTTGGACTGGTTTGAAAACTCATAAATCAATTGCTCAATTGCGAACCTTTGGCGGCTGTTATAAGCAACAGAAAAGTTCCGTATTCCGAGGGGCTTCGCAAAATAACGGAGAAAAAATATAACCGCGCGACTGAGTATGGAACAGGTTTGCCACAAAACAAGTGCTGCCTGGTGACCGTGAAAAAGCAGGATTGTTTCATCTTCATAATGAAATTTCACTGATTCGACAAGCGATGAAGCAAGGCGGTATTCCCTCATGTCAAGAAGCGCTGCATCATGGTTGCCCCAGGTTTTCCAGAAAAAACCATTCTTCTCAAATTCGAGAAAAAGATCATAAAAGTCTTTCCACTCCGAGACAATACTTTCAAGAGAGAATTTGAAAAGCTCCTCGATATCGCCATTAAGCACAAGACTGTATTTCTCAGGCAGATAATACTTCTCAAGCATGGCTTTGACCAGTTCAGAATTTTGACGGAACTCATCAAGTCGGCCACCGTTACCCATATGCAGGTCACTGAGAATAAGAACCTTTGACGAATGATTCAGATAAATCGGCTTTGCTGTATTAAGCAGGCGATCAAGGTGGAAATGTTTTTTAGTATGATGGCTCGTGGAGTTAACACCAAAGCAGAGACCCATGGCATGCAATCCAAACATTACTTATTATTTCAGTTTTCGTCCAATAACACCGTTGCACAATCTGCCGCGCTGTTCTCTTTTTTCATTATTAATCTGTTATATCGGAATAACCTCTTCCATAACATGACATACGTTTCTTATCGATACTAACTGTCGACTTTTTGCCCAAGGATATACAGAAAGAACTTCAGCAAAATATTTGCTATTCCGCAATATTACGTTCAGACAACTTATAGGATTATAATCAAAATATTTCCTTCTGATTGTAAAATTCCTGTTAAATTTATAATCAGTGATATATATCAGAAGATGTTTATAAATAATTAAAATTATACTGCTGACCATAATTTCGCATATGAAGAGGCCACTTGGTATATTTTACACTACTGTAACAAAATTTTAATGGATTAAATCATGGAGAATGTTTATATAAATTGCAATAAAAAATACTTTTCTATAAAGAGTAAAAAAACACAACAATCAATGAGCGACCTTAAACCCTTTAAGATCATCATAGAATGGAGTGGTTATGAAGATTTTTATTTCAGTTGCGATTACGATCGTTCTGATATGGGAAAAAACAGGAATACTACTCTTGTCGATAAGGGCAGGACGTTTCCCTTCATGACACAGGCGATGGGCAATGTTCTCAGGAAGTTGCGAAAAGAGCATATTTCATTTCCATTATTTCTTGTAACTCTCGCTTTCAACCACCGCGATCTGCTCCATGAAATTGATCAATTACTACATCTTCTTCATCTTCATATTAAAGAGAAGCAAGTTCCCGGGACTTTTTCCTACAATATCTCTTCAACAAGCCAGGAACTATTTTCAAGCCAAAGATAAAGACTGGATAAACAGATAATTTTATTGCACTATATGCATTAATGCGTGCCATTAAAGAGCTCTGTTAATTATTTGAAAACAAAAAGATGAGTAAAATAGATTCGCTCTTCGTTTTCATATATTGTTGAAAAAATTTACTGGTATATCATATTGTATATATGAGACGCCACAATAAACACAAACACATCTTCAGATTATGCATAATAGATCACCCTGGCCTCAAACGATCAATGGTGCCGCAGAAAGGATCATTGCAATAATGAATGACACGGAGAAGAAAAAAGTCCAGTCTATTCCAGAAAGTAAATTGCAGAAACTCCATTTCGGACTTGGAATATACGTCCGCAATGAACTTGGATTACTCGAAGGCAATGATGTCTTGATGAAAGCTTGCGCAATTTCAAGGCATGGCAGCTTCGAAGGTCTTTTTTTTCTTAATGATGCCGATTCAGCTTCGCGTGTTATCCTTGAAGAGATCTGGAACAGGCTGAATACAATAACGCCAGACACCTGACTGCTTGCATATTTTAATTCTCGGTAATGGATTTAAAAAAAGTTTTCTGCCGAATTGATTATGAAAAAAGGTGTCTGGAACGAAATCATATACCGATTGACTGATAAAGGGATCACAAAAGATCCTGCCGGGCTTTATACCCTTAGCTTCCAGAATGAAGATGAAAACAAGTACAAGCTTTCTTTGGGATGGAACGAACTTATACAATCCCTTTATGATGAGGCTGAAAAACACGGAATTGATGAAATTATTGACTCTGTCTGCATAGAAACGAAGATATGAAAAACAGCAC
>JAAXWX010000071.1 GCA_013334755.1 Chlorobiaceae bacterium
CATCCTCTTTTTTATAATTTTGACAGTGATCTATATGATGACCGGCAGCATAGTAAGCAAAGTCTTCAGACAGAGTGATATTGGGAGAAGGTCAATAGTTGTATTTGTCTGAATGAGGTTGTTGACAGCGAAATGATATCTGTCTAAGGAGGTAATCGGAGATCATGCCTTGAATGAGTGGATTGAATTGTAGTGATATGCAATATTATTGACTTGACGTTTTCAACGAGATTCCTGAGAAACTGATTTTTTAAAACTTTTAAGCATAACGATTATGGCAAACAATGAATCAAAGGGTGGATTTTTTTCCAGATTAAAAAAAGGTGCAGCTTCCGCCAGTGAGGATCCGAGTCTGAAAGCACCAGCTCCTCAGGCAGCTCAGACACAAAACCGCAATGTGATGAAACCAGAAAGCAGCAGTTCATTAGTGAGTGCCTCTCAACCTAAAGCTCCAGTTGCACCAAAGCCGGCCGTTGCTTCTCCATCATCAGAATCTGAAATCGATACTCTTGCAGCGTTCAGCCGCTACTGCAGTTCTTTGGTTGATATTGGCACATCACAATTGAAGGTGGTTGAGATGACGCTTGGTATGCTTTCCAATTCACTCAATAAAATTGTTGATGGATCCAAAACTAAATAGTAGTCAGTATTGTTTTACAGTTTTTCCGAGAAAAGTTTATTGATGGGAAATAAGCTTCTTTTCACATGTTACAAGCAGGATTTTTTATGTCTGATAAACAGCAACTCTTTTTTCCGGAAAGACTTATTAAGCCCGCAGCAACAATTGCCAGTGGAATGTTTCTTTTGTCACCATTAGGAATCCCTCTTTTTTTTCGCGGAGTTCCACGGGTATTTCTTGCTGGTGTCGGTGGTTTTCTTGCTGGCAGTGTGACAGAAAAGGTTGTTGAGAAATTTGCTGGTAATTTAGAAAAGGTCATGCAGCAACGGTCTGAAGACAATCGAGAGTGAACTTGAAAGTGGTCATCGGGGAATATTTGCAGTCGACTATTTTCAGTCACCTCTCTATTGTGTCAGGAACTCTCAATTGATACCAGGTGTTAAAAAAATCTCGTGGCTCATTATATAGGGATGTTTAATTTTTTTATAAAGCAATGGAAGTTGTCGGTAAAAGCAAAGCGCACGTCGTTCTTGACTCATGTTTCCATGAATCGATTCTCTATTTCTCCGATCATGAGAAGCTGCTGAAGTGTAATCCTTACTGCAGTAATGTTAAGTATTTTATGGAGCTCGATATTTTTCAATGGGTTTTTCAGGTAGCTGATCCCCGTAACAATCCAATTACAGCGGTTTTTTTTGTACGCCAACATGAAGAAGTTTTTTCTTTTGATGACAGCTATGGTCAGCAGTTTGCTGCAAAGGTGAAAAACAGGGCGAATCTTAATGGTACTGGAAAACGGATTCGCTGGGAAGCTGTTCATGACTACCCTCAGTTTGACGCGGTCTCTCCCCATACCTTTATCGGAAAAGCAAGTTCTGAAATATGCCTCCTGCATCAAAATGATGGGCGCACATCAGTCTATTTCGATACCGATATCGCTCTGGATTTCGAACTCTCATTTCCGCTGAATCTCATGCCTGAGGGTGTACTCAAGTTTATGACTGAAGCTGTTATGTCTCAGATTATGCAGCAGGCGACTGAAAGCATGCTTTGCCAGGTGCAGTCAGATATATGCTGTACAACTGCTGAGCTTGTCGTAGAGGGGGGTAAAAAATAGAGAAGTGTAATTGACTGTTGTTTTTACAGCCTTCCCCTGCATGAGATAAAAGTGCTTGTGCAGGATTTTTTTTTTGTATACCTTAATACCGGTACGGGGTATAGGTATTTGAACTATTTTTAACTGCCATGTATAATGGTTAAAACAGAAAGTTCTATGGAGGATGTGATTCTCAGGCTGAAACGGGTTGGTGGTCAGGTTGAGGGACTTATCAGAATGATTGAAAGGGAAGAGGAGTGCGCCCAGGTTATTACGCAGTTTCAGGCTGCAAAGGCAGCTTTGGACAATACTTTTTCTCTGGTGCTCCACCGCAACCTGAAAGAGTGCATGAGTAATGATGACTCAAAAAGCGTTGAAAAGATTTTAAAACTCATCTCTAAACAGTAAAAGAACATGAAGATATACAAGGTGTTGATCGGCTGCTTTGTGTTGGGTGCTCTGGCTGCTCCGCTTCAGGCAAAAACCGGTGATACAACGATGAGGCTCTCCCTCTCTGATGCCATCACCATGGCTCGTCAAAACAATTATAGTGTGAAGGCTGCCAGAAGCAGGGTTGATCAGGCTGAGGCGAAGGTCGTTCAGACCAGGCAGTCGTATTTACCGAAAGTTACACTTTCAGAGACCCTTGTTGTGACCAATGACCCTGGGGCAGCATTAGTCTTCAAGCTTCAGCAGAACAGTATTACGGCTTCTGATTTTGATCCGGCACTTCTTAATAATGCCGATCTTATCAATGATTTCAATACGTCCCTTCAGGTTACCCAGCCCGTCTATAATGCTGATGCAGCAATCGGCAGGTCGATGGCGTTAACAGCAAAAAAAGCTCAGGAGCAGATGGCCGTCAGGACTGAAGAGAGTGTTGCATTCCAGGTCACTAAAGTCTATTACGGACTGATTCTTGCGCGCAAAAATATAGAGGCGGTTGAGGAATCTATAAAAACCATGCAGGCACACAGTAAAGATGCCGCCAAAAGTTATCGTGTCGGGTTGCTGACAAAATCAGACAAGCTGTCAACGGATGTAAGGTTGGCTGAGCTGCAGGAACAGAAACTTTTGCTGCATGATGAGATAAAAAATGCAACCGATATGCTTATTGTGATGCTGAAGCTTGATCCGGATGTGACTATTGTGCCGACTGGAGATCTTGTAGTCGATCGTGTGCTGCCTGCCGGAGCTGAACAAAATATACCGGAGAACAGGGCGGATATCAAGGCGCTTGAGACATATCGGCAGGTTGCAGCTTATCAGGAAGAGATGGCTGAGGTCTCAAAGCGTCCCCGGTTGAATGCCTTTATGCAGACGAACCTTCACAGCAACAATATTTTCGGTGGTGGTTCAAGCTGGGCGCTTGGAATGACTATGCAGTGGAATATTTACGACGGAATGGCATCAGCTGGCCGTATCCAGGAAACCAAAGCACAGGCGCGTGAAGCGATGTATAACTATGAAGCGGCAAAAAGCAACAGTCTGGCTGAGGTAAGCAGATCGTTCAGGTCGCTGAAAACTGCAAAAGCCCGAATTGCTGTTGCCCGCAAATCGCTTGAGGAGGCAAAGGTTAGTCTTGATTATATCGGTACGCAGTTCAAGACCGGTATGGCTATGACCTTTGAGCTTTTGATGCGGGAGCAGGCATATACCTATGCGAAAATGAGGCTGAACCAGGCCACGTATGATTATTGTGTCTCAAGAAGCGAGCTGGAATATTATCGGGGCAGCTGAGAGTCTTTACTAACTGAAGCAGAATAATGCAATGAGCAAGGATATAAAAAAGAATTTTTTTCTTTTACTGGCGGCAGCTATTCCCCTGCTTTATTTTGGGTGTAGTCATCAGGAGCAGAAGCCTGTAAAGACGCGGATACAGGCGACTCCCGTTGCTGTTGGAACTATTTTCGCAGTCCGTTCTGTAGTCAGGGCAGGTGGGGGAGAGGTGCTGCTGGTGCCTGCATCGGCAATTTTCCGCAGGGGGGAGCTTACCGGAGTTTTTGTTGTAGGGTCTGATAACCGTCTGTCTGTGCGCTGGATAAGTACCGGGCGATCCATGAACAATGATCTTGTTGTTCTCGGCGGGCTGGATAAAGGAGAGCTTGTGGTGGGTACGTATAGTCCCGCGCTTGATGAAGGTATAACCGTAATAAAACGTGTGACTGCGGAGGATCAAACCAATGAATGAAGGTATTGCCGGTAAACTTGCAAAACAGTTTATCAATTCGAAGATTACGCCGCTTCTTATGGTGGCATCTCTCCTGGTGGGTATTATGGCGACATTCATGACACCGCGGGAGGAAGAGCCACAGATTGTGGTGCCGATGGTTGATCTGTATATACCATATCCGGGAGCGACTCCTGCAGAAGTGGAATCGCGTGTTGCCAAGTCTGTTGAACGCACCTTGACCGAAATTCCGGGAGTTGATTATGTCTACTCTACCTCCATGCCTGACTTTGCGGTGGTTACTGTCCGCTATAAGGTCGGTGAGGATGCTGAAAAGAGTATGGTCAAGCTGTGGTCTACGCTGATGAAAAACATGGATAAGATGCCGGCAGGTGTCCAGTTTCCCTTGATGAAAAAAGTATCGATTGACGATGTTCCGGTACTTAACCTCACCTTCTGGAGTAAGACGAAAGATCCTTTCGAGCTACGCAAAACAGCTGTTGAGGTGGCCGATGAGTTGAAAAAAATCAAGAGTATCGGTGATGTTGAAATAAAGGGAGGTTTGAAGCGCCAGGTAAAGATTGTGCTCGACAAGGAAAAACTTCGGCAGTTCAATGTGAGCCCTCTGCAGATTGCCCGTCAGGTACAGTTGGCCAACAGTCAGATGACTGCAGGTGATTTCAAGCAGATGAACCAGGATATCATTGTCCGATCAGGAAGGTTTCTTGAGAATGCCAGTGATGTCGGTAATATTGTTGTCGGAATCTATGGCGCATCACCGGTTTACCTTCGCGATGTTGCCAGTATCGTTGACGGGCCTGAAGAGGTCAATAATTACAACTTTTTCGGTTGGGCAGCGGCGGCCCCCAATGGTTCTGCTTCAGGTGAGTATCCTGCGGTGACGTTGACGGTGGCCAAGCGGCAGGGAAGTGATGCTTCACAGCTTGCCGACAAGGTGCTTGCAAGGATTGAGGAACTGAAGAAAAGCTCAATTCCTGCAGGAGTGACGGTGTCAGAAACAAGGAACTATGGTGCCACGGCAACCGACAAGGTCACGACCCTTCTGGAACATTTGCTTATGGCTGTTGTGGCGGTAACGATTGTTGTTGGTTTTTTCCTCGGCTGGCGCGGGGCGCTTGTTGTTCTGGCATCGGTACCGATCACCTTCGCTCTCACCCTGCTGATTTACTACCTGCTCGATTATTCGCTCAACAGGGTAACCCTGTTTGCGTTGATCTTTGTGACTGGTATTGTCGTTGATGACTCCATCATCATTGCCGAGAACATTCACCGTCACTTTGCCATGAAGCGGCAGCCCAAACTGCAGGCAGCAATTACTGCCATCAATGAAGTGGGTAATCCGACGATTCTGGCAACTTTTACAGTTATTGCCGCTGTGCTGCCGATGGTTTTTGTTTCCGGTCTGATGGGCCCCTACATGAGTCCGATGCCGATCGGCGCTTCGCTTGCCATGATTTTTTCGCTGCTTGTTGCGCTGATTGCAACGCCGTGGCTCTCCTTCCGTCTCCTCAAAACTGAAGAGGGACATCATGAAGAGTATGACATTACCAAAACAGGCTATTACAAGCTCTTTAATTCCATTCTCTCTCCATTTATTGAGAGCAGTTTCAAGAGATGGATCGCCTTTGGTGTGGTTGGCCTTATGCTTGTCGGAGCTATTGCGCTGGTGCCGCTGAAGGCCGTTCAGATGAAGATGCTTCCGTTTGACAACAAGAATGAGTTCCAGGTGATTGTTGATATGCCTGAAGGTACAGCACTTGAGCAGACAGCAAGGGTGACCAAGGAGATTTCAGCCTACCTGAAAACCGTACCTGAAGTCCGCAGTTATCAGTACTATGTGGGTACCAATGCACCTATCAATTTCAACGGTCTGGTGCGCCACTATTACCTGCGTCAGGCAAAGAACATGGGCGATATCCAGGTGAACCTTGTTCCGAAGGATGAGCGCAAAGTCCAGAGCCATGATATTGCCAAAAAGGTTAGGGCAGGGGTACAGCAGATTGCAATGCGCTATAATGCGAATGCCAAGATTGTTGAAATTCCTCCAGGCCCTCCTGTGCTTTCAACGCTTGTTGCTGAAATTTATGGTCCTTCACAAGAGCAGCAGATTGCATTGGCCAAGCAGGTCAAAAAGGTCTTTGAAGAGACTCCGGGGGTTGTCGATGTTGACTGGATGGTTGAAGCTGATCAGAAGGTTTACAATCTGGTAGTCGACAAAGAGCGTGCTGCCTTCCGTGGTGTCACTGCT
>JAAXWX010000102.1 GCA_013334755.1 Chlorobiaceae bacterium
CGGGCGGAGTTGCAATGACTGATCGAATCGACTACCTCATGCCACTGGGGGCTTTTGGTGATCTTGTCAACACCCTGATTGTCAGCCGGCGGCTTGATGAGGTTTTTGCCTATAGAAAAAAGAGGATAGAAGAAATTTTAGGTTCTATGTGAACCCTGTTAAAAGGGGATACTGAAGACTGGAGAATACGCTTTCGTTCTGAGGGATAGCTGGGGGAATTATTACATCCAGAATGATGGTGCGGCTTCTTTATTATATGGGCAACGTTCTTAAAGCAATACCGGAACGGCTGATGATCCGTGACAAAAAATACTCCGAAAAACAGAGTAATAATAAATTGACACTGTTTTTCGGAGTATCAAATCATAGATTTCTCAGTGATTATACCGGTTATCCGTCAACCATTTCCGGGCTGTTACATCTCCAAGTGTAGCCGCCTTTTTAAAGTCAGCAATCGCGCCTTCGTTATCTTTGATGGCTGACTTTGCCGTACCCCTGTTGTAATATGCTTCAGCGTCTTTCGGCATTGGATCAAGTTCAATGGCTTTTGTAAAGTCCGCTTTTGATCCTTTTATGTCTCCGGCGATACGTTTTGCAATCCCGCGATTGAAATAAGCTGTAGCCAGATAAGCAGGTGTATGGTTCAGATCAAGATCTATAGCTTTTGTGAAGTCGGCAATAGCACCTTTATTATTTCCCGAGTTAAGCCTTGCCTTGCCTCTTGACAAATAGCTGTTTGCTTCATTCTGTTCTTTTTGAACAGAATGGTTTATGCCATTTTTTGTCAACCATCTTCTTGCAGGCGCATTGCCGAGCGCAGCAGCTCTTTTAAAGTCGGCAATCGCACCTTCCCTGTCTCCAACAGCGGATTTTACAGCTCCTCGATTGTAATATGCCTCCGCATCTTTCGGAATCTGTTTAATCTCGACTGCCTTTATTAAATCAGCTTTGGAGCCCTGGATGTCACCGGTGAGACGTTTTGCAATTCCCCGATTGAAATAAGCAGAGGCAAGTTCGTCCGGCGCAAGTTTCTTGCCACTCTCGATGGCTCCGCTGAACTCTGCTATGGCTTCCTTGTGTTGACCTGATTTCATTTTCACTTCACCTCGGGACAAGTATTCCTGAGCTTTATCGTTATAAGCGTATGCTGTATTTATTGCAGCCGACAGTGTTACAACCGCGATCAGAATAAATCGAAGGGGGTATGGCATGGGGCACCTCTCTTTTGATGATTATTAGGTAATGTCATTGTATCAGCACGATGAACTGCGACAGCAAAACAGCAAATTCATCAACATAACATTCCAGAATAATCATTAACTCCTTAATGGGTCATTAATAACTACTTAAAATTCCGTTAAAAAACGGTGTTTTATTCGACTGCAAAATGAACTGATACTATATTTTCACTATTATCATGCAGATTGCAAGAATATTGAAAACAAGATGATGCGCTTTCAATACAGGATAATGGTACAGAGAAAACCGGGCAGATACGGGAAGAATAGCCTCTATCCGAATCCTGAGGGAGAGGCATATCGAGAAAACCCGGGTACTATGCAGGAAACTTGCAAAGCGGGGATAGTATTATTGATGAATGCCGTTATATGAGGGGAAGAGAGTGGCCGGAAACCGAATTTACCGGCGTCAGCTGGCTTTTAAATCGAAGACAGTCAGAAAACCGCTCCATATGAGTTCTGGCGTCATCGGCATCTTTTCAGTAAGATCGACGACTGTGTTGAGATGATCGATATTCTAGAGTGCCGTCAGCTGATGGACTATTTCGGTGAGCTTGTCTACACTTTTAATGTAAGCAGGAGAGTGGAGGTGGTTATTGCCGACAGAAGAGGATTAAAAGAGATACAGAGCACATTGGTTATACAACACAACAGTCAGGAAGG
>JAAXWX010000103.1 GCA_013334755.1 Chlorobiaceae bacterium
CGATTCGAGCCCCAGGCAATCGCCAGTGTTTCAGCCTCCTCAATGCGGCCGATAATGGCGGGCATAAGAGCCGATTCACGAAGCGGCTCCATTCGCTTCAGACGTTTTTCAACCATCCGGCGCCTCATTTCAAAGCTTTCCGTAATGAGGCCGTTTTCATCGTGCTCGTCGGAATCAACCCGAACCATCCCTTCGCCATACCCCGGTATTCCTCGAGGGCTCAGGCCGTCATCAGTTAAAGCATACCGCTGGTAGGTATCATCTGTTTTTATGATGGATGTTTCGACAGGCAGTTGTTTGATGTGTTCTGCGTCAATGGTGGTTACGGCATCAAGCAGGTACTGGTCGGTCAGGATAAAAACAGGAATCTGATAGTGATTGGCAAGATTGAAAGCGCGTGGCATGGCTTCAGTGAGCTCTTCAAGTGTGCCCGGAGCAAAGATCGCCCGTGAAAAATCGCCATGGCCTGCATGCAGGGTAAGATTAAGGTCACCCTGTTCGGTACGTGTCGGTAAACCCGTTGCCGGTCCGGGACGCTGGCCGATATGAACCACAATCGGGGTTTCAATCATACCGGCTAAACTTACACCTTCCTGCATCAGGTCAAACCCGCCACCTGACGTTGAGACAACTGCTCTTGCCCCGGCATAGGAGGCCCCAAGTCCGCTGTTGATGGCTGCAATTTCATCTTCTGCCTGATCGACAACGATGCCGAATGCTTTTGCTTTGGATGCCAGAAAGGTGAGCAGTCCTGTTCCGGGCGACATCGGGTAAGAGCTGATAAAATTGCATCCGGCAGCGATTGTACCGATACCGATCGCAGTATTTCCGTCCATAAGCAGTCTGCCGGAACTCTCTCCGCCGGTTGGCGACGGAAGTACAATATGTTTGTCGGCAGCGGCCTGGAGGCCGAAATCGTAACCCAGCCTGGCCGCTGCGCTGTTTTTTGAAACAATATCCTCTCCTTTTCCTTCAAACTGTTCACGCAGATAATCCGTGAGGAGTTCTATTGAACTACCGATTATGCCGAGTACAACCCCTGCAGCAACCGAATTTGAAAAAACAGGGCTCCCGGTTTCAAGAGCAATTTTTGTCAGGGGAAGATCAATGCAGTTCTCAGTCCATTGTTCGCTGAACTGTTCTTTTTCAGCAAATATCAATGTTTTGTTGTTTATCCGATCGCGAAGGTGTTCAACCGCAAGAGGGGAAAGAGCAAACAGCATATCAATGCGGCCGAGATACGCCGTTCGGTTTTTGTCTGTTATCCGGATTTCAGTGGTATTGCACCCTCCGCGAATACGCGACATGTATTCTGTGCAGGAGAAAACATTGAATCCACTTTTTTTCAGTATACGGAGGAGTGTTTCCGTAATGGTCTGAAGCCCTTGACCGGCTTCTCCTCCAAAAACCATGGATATGTCGTGCAAATATTGATGCATGGCTGATGCTTTCTCAATGACTTAAAATACGGATTTTTCAAAAAGAAAACATCAATTTTCGTTATGAAGGATTAATGGTTTCAACTTAAAGATTTTACAATAACCATTAATTCACCTAAAAAGTGCTGATGTAAAAATAGAAATATCTGAATTTTTCAGGAAATAATTCCCTTTTCTGTTTGGGTTTCAGGCTTTTTTGAAGAGTTGATTTTCGTCGGCATCAATTTTTTCCCCGCTTGATCCTCATTTTTTTTATGACATAGCCAGCGTTTTTTACAGGAAGAATGATGAGTTAAATACAGATTGGCGGTTTTTGCAGTCAGCCGGATCATGGCGGTGGTGTAATATTTTTCTGCATTCAGCTGAAAATCGCGGTAAATCTCTGTAACTTTCAATTGTTTTGTTAGTGAAGGCGCTTCTCTTGTGATTGGATGTATAACC
>JAAXWX010000024.1 GCA_013334755.1 Chlorobiaceae bacterium
ATCTGAGGGTGCCGCTCCATTTGCGCAATGCTTCGACCAAACTCATGAAAACAGAAGGGTACGGTGCAGGGTACCAATACCCTCACAATTATCCGGGCCATTTTGTGGCACAGCGTTATTTTCCTGAGAGTATGGAACCAAAGGCATATTACCGTCCGGAAGATGAAGGTCGGGAAAAGTATATCAGAGAACACCTCAGCATGTTATGGAATGAGCGTTACAAACCCTGATTTTTATTTAAACCGGCAGCTCTTTGTATATTCTTTATGCCGTTATTCTTCCAAGGTGTTGCAGGCAAGTTTTTTTTCATCAAGACAGACTTTTTTATGAACAGGATGAGACTGATATTTTTTTATGTGCTATCATTCCTTTTGCTTTCGCAATCATCGACTCTTCATGCGGCTGTTGCTGTCGGGAATGCACCCCTGACACTTGAGGATGCCGTGAAAATCGGACTCGATAAAAGCCGTACACTTGAAATCGCCCGTCTTGACAGAGACATGGCTGGCCAGAAGATACGGGAAACCTGGTCGGAAGTACTGCCCCAGGTATCAACGGACTTTACCTATACACGCTCCCTGAAACCGGCGATTTTGTTTTTTCCTGATATTTTTAATGGGGGGAACGGTACTTCGTTCACTCCGATTGAAATAAGTGCCGACAATTCGGCTACTGCCACCATTGATCTTCGCCAGCCAATTTTCAATGCTTCTGCCTTTGCAGGTATAAGGGCTGCAGGAATTGTCCGCAAGATCAGTGAAGCGGCTTACCTGAACTCAGAGGCAAGTGTTATCACCGATATCAAGATGGCCTATTTCGATGCACTGATTGCAAGGGATCAATTAAAGCTGATAGAGCAGAGCATTGCCCGGTGGGAGGAGTCGAGAAAGGATACAAGGGCAATGTTCCGGCAGGGTGTTGCGGCTGATATTGATACCCTTAAAGCATTCCTCTCTGTTGAAAATCTTCGTCCTGAACTCCTGCAGGCTGAAAGCCGCGTTGGCATCACCATGACAAGACTCAAGAATGTAATGGGCATATCAGCAGACAGTACCATTATTCTTGCAGGAAAACTGGAGCTCTCCTCAGCTTCTTATCCTTCAGACATCGGATTGGCATACCGTGAAGCACTTGAGAGGAGGCCTGATTTCCGTCAGCTCAATCTTCAGGTGCAGGCTCAGGGTGAAAAAGTATCTTCTGCTCGGGCAGAACATTATCCGGTACTCTCAGCATTCGGCAGACTTCAGTCGCAAACAGCTTTTAATGATGATGTTAAACCTTCTGATTCCCGATGGCCGGTCTCATCATCGGTTGGTCTTCAACTCACCATGCCGATTTTTACCGGTTTCAGGATAAGCTCAAAGGTTGAACAGTCAAAGATAGAGCAGTTGCAGACCAGAACAAGGGTTGAAGATCTCAAAGCAAATATACGGGCGGAAATTGAGATCATGCTCTCAAATTACCGGGAGTCGCAGAAGAGAATTGAGGTGCAATCCAAAACCATCAGTGTCGCTGAGCGCAGCTACAGGATATCACAACTTCGTTTCAAAGAAGGTATCGGTTCACGGCTTGAGCTGACAGATGCCGAGCTTCAGCTTAACAAGGCTAAAACAAACTATCTGCAGGCAGTTTATGACTATCTTGTAGCAAGTGTCCGGCTTGACAAGGCGCTTGGACGTTCGAGGGTGGCGGCAGCAGAAAAAGGCTGATGATGCAGGCTGCAGTTCCTTACCCCGGGCTCTTTTTTTGAACAAAATAAACCAGACTTGATGCTTGTATCTGCCACATCAGATTTTTGCAGGTACCAATCGCAGCTCTCATAAGTGCTGCACCGATCTTCAGTGTTGAAAATGGCTGATTGTGATTTTTGCAGCGAAGTTTTTCGCTGTATAAATGATTATACACTGTGTCCGGATGGTAGGGGATCCTTTTGAAAACACTCATCTCATGTGCTTCCAGCAGCTTTTCAAGGCTTCCGGGCAAAAAGTGGTAAAGATGTCGTGGTGCGTCCCAGGCTATCCAGTTTTCCTGATAATATTTCGCATCGGAACTTGCAGGATTGGGGAGTGCAATAACAAGTATTCCATCAGGTTTTAGTTGTTGTGCGGCATGGTGGAGTGTTTCATGGATGGCGTGAATATGTTCAAGCGTATGCCATAACACAATACGGTCAAATTTTTCTTTTGAGTACCCGTCCTGCAGTGAAGGGTAGACCTTCAACCCGAAAACCTTCCGCGCATGGTCCGCAGCCTCTGGATCAGGTTCGACCCCTGTAAGATTATCGGCTGGTATTCCTTTTTTTTTGTGAAGATAGTTCAGGAAATCTCCCGTTGAACAACCAATTTCAAGGATTGAAGTATGAAGGGGCATAACGGGTTCTTTCAGGATGAGGCTGGCTCTGTAACGAAGCAGGAGTGTTCGTGCGGAAAGATAGGCGCTCTCTATGAAGGAGTCGCTGTTTTGAGCGTGCAGGTGAGGATCATATCTTCCAGAGTGATAATGGTGGGTTATTTCGGCATTGTCGGGACGGGGATTGAGCATAATGAGTCCTGATGCGCATGAGCGTACAAGTGTCCAGTGCTTTTTTCCGGGAGCGTCGAAACGGTCGGGGACCTGGAGATAGTGGGTGAAATCTGTAGAGCCGCTGATAGGGCAGGGAACGGTTTCCATTCGCACAAAAGAGGCTATTGCCCTTGTGCCTGAGTGAGTTCAGTGAAAGCTTTCCTCAGATTCTGATACGTGGAGCGCATATCGTTGCTGAGAACTTTCGCATCGGCAAGGACCGGCATAAAATTCGTGTCACCTTCCCAGCGCGGGACGATATGGAAATGAATGTGGTTGTCTACACTTCCACCGGCAACCCGTCCAAGATTGGCGCCTACATTGAACCCCTGCGGCCTCAGGGTAAGCTTCAGAGCCTTTATGGAAAGGTCTGTGAGCTCCATGACCTCAAGTTTTGTCTCCTTGTCGAGCTCTGAAAAGTCTGGAGTCTGCATGTAGGGAATCACCATGAGATGTCCGCAATTATACGGGTACAGGTTCATGATGATGAAACATTTTTTTGCCCTGTATAGAACAAAGCGTTTCTCATCATCGTCTGGAGGTATATCGGCAAAGACTGATTTGCCGTCATCAGCGGCAGGCTTGTCATCCTTGAAAGACTGCATGTAGACTTCACGCCAGGGTGAATACATTCTGTTCATGGAAATGGTATCCCACTAAATTGCTTGTTTCAGAATATGGTACCAAAGATGGGAATCGAACCCACACGAGTTATTCACTCACTGGATTTTGAGTCCAGCGCGTCTACCAGTTCCGCCACTTTGGCCTGTTTTGAGCGGTGCGAGAGAAGGGAATCGAACCCTCACGCCTCACGGCACTAGTTCCTAAGACTAGCGTGTATACCAATTTCACCACTCTCGCATTACAGACTAAGAATATACGTGGTTTTTGTTCTAATAAAAACTATCTTTCGGCATACTTTTGCGGCGTATGACGCTAAAATCATTTATTTCAGTTTATACGTTTTTAAGCCTATGCCGTTTAATTTACACCGTTTTGCAAGTATTATCTCCTGGGTCATCAGTCCGATTGTTGTTGCGCCAGCAGTATATGTCGCAATTGTAATGCTCGGATATGGCGATGACGTCAAAAGTATGTCATATCTGATGGTACTTTTTGTTTCCAGCACAGTTGCTCCTATCCTTCTGATTTCCGGCCTGAAAAAAACAGGGAAGATTTCTGATTATAATATCACATTCAGGGAGCAGCGTTTTCTGCCACTGCTTGTACTGATTGCGTTTAATGCTCTTGGTTATGAGTTTATGAAGCAGCTTCATCCACCTCGGCTTCTCACCGGCATTCTGCTTTTCAATGCGGTCAATACTGTCTTTATCCTGCTGATTACGCTCCAGTGGAAAATCAGTATCCATCTTTTCACCTTTTCGTCATCCGTAGGTCTGCTCTTTATGCAGTTTGGAGTTGTTGCATTATGGCTTCTACTTCTTCTGCCAGTACTCATGTGGTCGAGAATTGTTCTGAAAGCCCATAATTTCATGCAAACCCTTGTGGGTGCTATGGTTGGTTTTGTCGTGATGGTTGCCGAGTTACAATGGTGGACAGGACTTTGAAAAGGAAGAAATACGCCGTTGTTGTTACTACATACGGAGAGGTTGAAAAGGTTACCGTAAGGAACCTCTGGCCGAGTTCAAGGAAAATCCTCAAGGTTGTCACCCGCCAGATTGTTAAAATTCCCACGGCAATGATCTACTTTATTGCTGATTTCCGTTCGACAAAGCATTACATCAACTGGAAGCTGAATCGTTATCGCTCATCGCTTCTTGCAATCAACCGTGCACAGAAAAACACTCTTGCACATTTTATTGCCACAAGCGGGAGTTCGATACTTTCAAAAGTCGACGTTAATGTTCTCGATGCCTATTATTTTGTTCCCCCATATCTTGATGAGATGCTTAAGCAGTTACGCTGCGATTATGACGGGATTATCGTCGTTCCGATGATCCCTGTTGAATCGGCATTTTCCTGCGGAGTGGCGTGCCAGATGGTTATCGACATTTATGGTGAAAATACCTTCAGCCAGGTAAAAGTGATGAGTAAGCTGTGGAAAGAAGATAGTTTGCACCGCATCTACATAAACTATCTGTTCGGCCAGCTTTCCACTCCTGTACGTCTCAGAAAAGGGGGTAAAATCGGTCTTGTGCTTGTTATCCATGGCACTCTCGTCAAGAATCGTGCCGGTAATCCTCCGAAACTTTTTACCGGCCTGGATGAGACCATAGCGTTTTTTGAAGTGATGAAACGAAAAATAATGTCGCATCCTGAAAATATTTTTCATGATGTGCGTCAGGGTTGTCTCAATCATTCAACAGGAGGAGAGTGGACTTCCGATACGATTGAAAAAGCTCTTGAAGAGTTTAAGCGAGAAGGGTATGATGCAGTGGTCATGTTTCCCTATGGTTTTTTTGCCGATAACAGCGAGACCGAATATGATGCCTGCAAAAAGCTTGAAGATGCAGAATTTCCTGTATCCCAATATGTCAGATGCATAAACGATTCTCCTGAATTCGGCCGCTGGCTTGCCGCAGAGGTGCTTGATGAGCTTCAAACACTCTACAACCTGCAGAACACCGTTGAGGGTTTTGGAACATAACCTGTAAAATTTAGCATCATTGAACGTTGTATATGACAAAGAGAGGGAGGATCTGGAGCTGGCACTTCAGCTGGATCCCGACAATCCGCTGAAACAGTTTGCACTTGCGCGGATCTATATTGAACAGCAGCGCAACCATGAGGCACTTGAGCTTCTCGATCGCTGCATCATGGTAAGGCGTCGTGATCCTGAAGCCCTTTATGCACGTGCGGTTACCTATCTGTCGATGGGCGTATACCGAAAAGCCGCATGCGATCTGCTGAAAACCGTTGTGCTTGATCCCGGATTGATCCAGGCCTACAAGCATCTTGGTTTTGTGCAGTTTACACTCGGCAAGGAAGAGGCTGCTCTGAAAACCCTTAAAAAAGCGTTGGTGATTGATCCGGAATATGCGGAAATCTATTGTGTTCTGGGTGATGCCTATCTTGATCTTGGTGAGTTTGAGCAAGCAAGGGAGGCGTTTGAAAAAGCACTTGATCTTGAACCCGGCAATCCTGAAGCTCACAGCAAAATAGCAATGTATTATTTATCCAGAGGGGATATGAAAGGGCTGAAGAGGGAGTATGAAATATTAAAAACGCTTGATGCCGCCCTTGCTGAGCAGATAGGAAGCCTCTTTTTTTAAAATACTATGAAACTTTTTCCCGATTTTGACACCAAGAAGCGGTTTATGAAAACCGGTCTGCCTATCATTTTGGGTATTGCATGGTCTCCGATCATCTGGATGGCAGTTATAGCTACTCTTGGGCAGGGTGTGTTTTCCCTTACAGGCTCATGGTTTATCGCGCAGCTGATAACAGTTGTTGTTGTTGTTGTTGTGATATCCTTATTATTAAGGCTATTTATGCGTATAGGCAGTAAATTTTATAGTGAAAGCCGTTAATCACCGAACAAAGCTGTTGTTGTAGCCTGCAACAATTAAAATTTACGAAGGAGATGCTTTGTTTGCCGACGATTCTTTGATGCATGGATAAAAAGCTTCTTTTTTTCTCTGGGCAAAGGAATTTTTTTTTATATTTGCGCACCTGTTTGGAAGTTATGTACCTGCAGGGTGCAAATAAACTTGTTTGTGTTAGACCGGGATTAACTCAAAATGGCATTACATGGATCAGACACTGAGTAATTTTGGCAATGTCTTTGTTTTCCTCGCCCTTGGTGTTGTATTTGTTGCCGGCGGTTACCTTACAGCCCGACTCCTGCGTCCCAGCAGGCCAAACCCAGCCAAAACATCAACGTACGAGTGTGGTGAGGAAGCTGTTGGCAGTGCTTGGGTAAAGTTCAATATCAGGTTTTATGTTGTAGCCCTTATTTTTATCATTTTTGATGTTGAGGTTGTCTTTCTTTACCCTTGGGCAACAGTGTTCAAGAAGCTTGGCGAATTTGCACTTGTTGAGGCACTTGTTTTTGCCGGTATACTTGTGCTCGGTCTCGCTTATGCATGGGTAAAAGGTGATCTGGATTGGGTAAGGCCCACTCCAAATATTCCGAAAATGCCTGAAATGCCGTCAGGAAAATCAGGCTCTCACAGGGGTTAACTCCTATTCACCATATTTTTTAGACGTTATGGGTTTACTTGATGCCGGGATAACAAATCATAATGTGCTGGTAACATCAGTTGATAATGTTCTCAACTGGGCGCGTTTATCATCACTCTGGCCGATGGGTTTTGGTCTTGCCTGCTGTGCTATTGAGATGATGGCGACAAATGCCTCTAACTATGATCTTGAGCGATTTGGTATTTTTCCCCGTTCGTCTCCCCGTCAGTCCGATCTTATGATTGTTGCCGGCACGGTTACCATGAAAATGGCTGAGAGAGTTGTTCGTCTCTATGAGCAAATGCCGGAGCCGCGTTATGTGCTTTCGATGGGAAGTTGTTCAAATTGTGGAGGTCCTTACTGGGAACACGGATATCATGTACTCAAGGGAGTTGATCGTATTATTCCAGTCGACGTGTATGTACCTGGCTGTCCGCCAAGGCCGGAATCGTTGATTGGTGGTCTCATGAAGGTTCAGGAGCTGATCCGGATGGAGCAGATCGGTATATCCAGAGCCGATGCGCTGAAGAAGCTGGCTGAGAAAAGTGTGGATCCCCAGTTCGTTATCGAACAGGAGCGTAAAGCTGCCGCAATATAAATAAATAAACAGGCATACTGTCAGATGGAAGAAGGTAAGGTTTTATCGCAGTCGGTACAGCAGAGTGCAGCGGCATATGCGATTATACATGAAAAATTCGGTGAAGCTCTCTCTGCTTTCGATGCCAATGAGACGATGCCTTTTTTTGAGGTGCTTGATACTTCGCTATGGCCTGATATCGCTCTGTTAATGCGTGATCATCCAAAGCTGAAGTTCAATTATATGGCGTGCCTTAGCGGCGTGGATTACCAGGCCGAAGAGAAGCTGGGCATCGTCTGCAATATCGAGTCTCTTGGTTTTTTCAATCATAAGCTGGCCGTCAAAGTCAAGTGTCCACGGGATGGAGGTTTCATACCAAGTGTTTCCTGTGTCTGGCATACAGCGAACTGGCATGAAAGGGAGGCTTATGATATGTATGGTATACTTTTTACAGACCATCCGGATCTGAGAAGAATTCTCTGTCCTGATGATTGGGAAGGTTTTCCGCTTCGAAAGGATTATAAGGTTCAGGAAACGTATCACGGAATTAAGGTACCCTACTAACAGTGGTTAAAATAGTAAAAGCAGCTCAAGTATGCAGGAATTAGATATAGCTGGACTGGGTTCGGTCAGGGTTACTCGTAAAAACGACAATGTCGTTGTTATAGAAAAGGATCTCGCCACCGAGCAGATGGTCCTTGCGATGGGTCCGCAGCATCCTTCAACACATGGTGTTCTCAAGTTGGAATGCCTTACAGACGGTGAAGTTGTCACCGAAGCGGAGCCCTATCTGGGGTACCTCCACCGCTGTTTTGAAAAGTGTTGTGAGAATGTCGATTATCCTGCCATTGTTCCTTATACAGACCGCATGGACTATTTGTCCGGCATGAACAGTGAACTGGCCTATGCCCTGACTGTTGAAAAGCTTCTTGATATTGAAATTCCCCGCCGTGTTGAGTTTATAAGGGTTATTGTTGCCGAACTGAACAGGATAGCTTCGCATCTTGTTGCCATCGGTACTTATGGCATCGATCTTGGCGCATTTACTCCCTTTCTTTTCTGTTTCCGTGATCGTGAGATTATTCTTGGACTTCTTGAATGGGCATCAGGTGCCCGAATGCTCTATAACTATATCTGGATCGGTGGTCTTGCCTATGATGTGCCCTCCGATTTTCTTAAGAGAGTCAGAGAGTTTGTCGCCTATTTCCGTCCGAAAGCGGTAGAGCTTTCTAACCTGCTCACCGAAAACGAGATTTTTGTCAAAAGGACCAGAGGGATAGGTATCATGCCGGCAGATGTTGCCATCAACTATGGCTGGTCAGGCCCAATGCTTCGCGGTTCAGGCGTCAAATGGGATTTGAGGAGAAATGATCCCTACTCTGTCTATCCAGAGCTCGATTTTAATGTTCCGGTGCCTGACGGCAAGGTTTCCGATGTCGGTGACTGCCTTTCACGCCATCTTGTCCGTGCATGGGAGATGGACGAAAGCCTCAAGATTATAGAGCAGTGCATCGACAAAATGCCGACTGCTGAAGGGTTCAATCCGAGATCAGCCATTCCAAAGCGCATTCGTCCCAAAGCCGGTGAGGTTTATGCACGTGCTGAGAATCCTCGCGGCGAGCTTGGTTTTTACATTCTGAGTGATGGAAAATCGACAAAACCCCTTCGCTGCAAGGCACGTTCATCCTGTTTTGTCAATCTGTCAGCGATGAAAGACCTTTCAAAAGGTCAGCTTATACCCGATCTTGTCGCCATTATCGGCAGTATCGATATCGTGCTCGGGGAGGTTGATAGATGAGTTTAACTGCTTTGTCGCAATTTAGCATCCCTTTTCTTATGGGTAACAGTCTCAATGCATGGTCGGAAGCTCTTGCCGGATTCTATTTTTTTGGTTTGCCTCTGGGTTTGGTTATTATCGCAGCCATTCCCCTTGTCTTTATTGCACTCTACTCGCTAACCTACGGCGTTTACGGTGAACGGAAGATATCAGCCTTCATGCAGGATCGCCTTGGTCCTATGGAGGTAGGTAAATGGGGTATTCTTCAGACCATTGCCGATATTCTGAAACTCCTGCAGAAGGAGGATATCGTTCCAGCATCGGCCGACAAGTTTCTTTTTGTTATTGGCCCGGGCGTTCTTTTTGTTGGTTCCTTTCTTGCTTTTGCTGTTCTGCCTTTCAGTTCAGCCTTTATCGGGGCAAACCTGAATGTAGGGTTGTTTTTTGCAATCGGAATCGTAGCAATCGAAGTTGTCGGTATTCTTGCTGCCGGTTGGGGATCCAACAACAAGTGGTCACTTTATGGAGCTGTCCGAAGTGTGGCCCAGATTGTCAGTTATGAAATTCCGGCGGCTATTGCGCTTCTTTGCGGCGCCATGATGGCTGGTACGCTTGATATGCAGCAGATCACCATTCTGCAGTCGGGCTCCTGGGGATTCGCTCACTTCTTCCTGTTTCAATCGCCGATCGCCTGGTTGCCGTTCCTTATTTACTTTATTGCTTCGCTTGCAGAAGTAAACCGCGCGCCATTTGATATTCCTGAAGCGGAATCAGAGCTGGTTGCCGGTTATTTTACCGAATACACCGGAATGAAGTTCGCTGTTATTTTCCTTGCAGAGTATGGAAGCATGTTTATGGTTTCCGCCATTATTACCATCGTATTTCTTGGTGGCTGGAACTCTCCGCTTCCCAATCTCGGATCAGTAGCACTGAATGACTGGACAAACGGCCCTGTGTGGGGAGCATTCTGGATCATATCAAAAGGGTTCTTCTTTATTTTTGTACAGATGTGGCTTCGCTGGACTCTTCCCCGCTTAAGGGTAGACCAGTTGATGTACCTCTGCTGGAAAGTTTTGACCCCGTTTGCCTTTGTCAGTTTTGTACTGACTGCAATCTGGGAAGTATATGTCCCTTAAGAGAGTTCAACAGTCAATGACCGGGAAAGTAATGACGTATAGATTATGAGTGAGTATTTCGGCAATATAAAAACCGGTGCGGTTACGATCGCGACCGGCTTGGGAATCACCCTGAAGCATTTTTTCAATGCCATCCACCGCAAAGGCGATGCCGGTCTTGATGATGTCGACTATTTCCGTCAGGTTGACGGTCTGTGCACTCTGCAGTATCCACATGAGGTGATTCCGACTCCTAAAAACGGTCGCTATCGCCTGTACAATAATATTGAAGATTGTATCGGTTGTGGCCAGTGTGTCAGAGCCTGCCCTATTTCCTGTATTTCGATGGAGACGATCAAGGTTGCTGCTGATGATCTCGCCGTGTGCGGAAAGACCTCGGACGGCCAGCAGAAAAAGTTCTGGATACCTGTTTTTGATATTGATGTGGCAAAGTGCATGACTTGCGGTATGTGTACAACAGTCTGCCCGACGGAATGTCTTGTACATACTCCGGTCAGTGATTTTTCCGAGTTTGACCGCAATAACTTTATCTATCATTTCGGCAACCTTTCCAGGCTTGAGGCTGAGGCCAAGCGCCGCAAGAATGCCGAACTTCAGGCAAAGGCACTGGCGGAAAAGGAGAAGAAGGCTGCGGATGCCCTTAAGGAAAGCAATGGCGGAGAATAAGCGAACCAATTAATGTGCTCTAACACCATGAGTAACCCAACCTATACGTTTATCTTTTATCTCTTTGCGGCCATTACGGTCTTTTCTGCCGCCTTTGTTGTCTTTACACGCAATGTTATTTATTCCGCGTTTTCGCTGCTTTTTACTTTTTTTGGTGTGGCAGCTCTCTATGTCTTTCTGAGCGCTGATTTCATTGCCGTGACCCAGGTTGTAGTTTATGTCGGCGGCATCCTTGTTCTTCTGCTTTTCGGTGTCATGTTTACCAACAGCATCATGCAGACCGGCCAGAAAAGTGAAGTTACCCTTATTATTCCCGGTACACTTCTTCTTGCCGGTATGATCGGTGCACTGCTCTATACCTTTTATACCACGCATGGCTGGATGCCCTCTGAGACAACACTGCAGGGCAGCATAGTAGAAAGAATTGGATTTGAAACCATGTCACGCTATGTTCTTCCGTTTGAAATGGTCTCCATCCTGCTGCTTGCAGCTCTTATTGGAGCAGCATTTTTAGCACGTTTCGACAAGTCAGGGAAATAACGAATTATTAAGTGTATCAAACCATGGAACAGTTGACAACCATAGGACTCAATCACTATCTGACCATATCAGCTATTCTTCTGAGCCTCGGGCTTTTTGCCGTCATGACGAGGAAGAATGCCATCGTTGTCCTGATGGGTGTTGAACTTATTCTTAATGCGGCAAATATCAATTTCCTTGCATTTTCAAAATATAATGGCGGAATGGAAGGGGTGATGTTCGCTCTCTTCGTTATTGTCATTGCAGCGGCTGAAGCCGCTATTGCGCTTGCTATCGTGATCAATATTTTCAAGATTTTCAAGAGTGTCGATGTGTCAAGTATTGATTCCATGAAAGAGTAAAGAGGCGTAAACAGCATTATCAGTTTTAATTTTTTCCGTGTAAACTAAAGGAACATGCACAGTTTAATTCAGTTATCAATAGTCGTACTGCTGCTGCCGCTGCTCTCGTTTGTCATTCTTATCTTTTTTAATCGCCGACTTCCCAGAAGGGGCGATTTTATCGGAGTAGGAATACTTGGTACAGCATTTGGCATATCGGCCTATATATTCTGGTCGGTCATTGTGCAGACGTACGATCCGGCATTCAGGATTGCCTGGGATTTTACCTGGATTGATTTGGGCAATGTTCCCGGAGTAGGTCCTCTGCAGATCAAGATGGGTATTGTTATTGATAACCTTACGGCCATCATGCTTGCGATGGTTACCCTTATCAGCCTTCTTGTTCACCTGTACTCGACGGGATACATGGCCGGTGACAAGAATTATGGCAGGTATTTTGCCTTTCTTGGAATCTTTACCTTTTCCATGCTTGGCATCGTGCTATCTGACAATCTTTTCGCCATCTATATATTCTGGGAGCTGGTCGGCCTCTCATCATATCTGCTTATCGGCTTCTTCTTTGAAAAGGATAGCGCAGCTGATGCGCAGAAAAAGGCATTTCTTGCCAACCGTGTCGGTGATATCGGCATGTGGCTCGGTATTCTGATTCTTTACTCGCAGTTCCATACCTTCAGCTTTGAGCAGATCTATGCCAACCTTGCTGCAGGGAAGTTTGCCCTGTCCAATGCATGGCTGACTGCAGCAGGAATTCTTCTCTTTATGGGATGTGTTGGCAAGTCAGCCCAGTTCCCTCTCCATATCTGGCTTCCGGATGCCATGGAGGGTCCGACTCCGGTATCGGCCCTGATCCATGCTGCTACCATGGTTGCTGCAGGTGTATACTTTGTTGCACGTATTTTTGTGATGCTGACGCCTGATGCACTGCATGTTATTGCCTTTATCGGAGCCTGCACTGCCTTTATGGCAGCGACCATTGCCATTACCCAGAATGATATAAAGAGGGTGCTTGCCTATTCAACCGTATCGCAGCTTGGTTACATGGTGCTCGGCCTTGGAGTCGGAGCATACTCTGCATCTCTCTTCCATCTTGTTACGCACGCTTTTTTCAAAGCCTGTCTTTTTCTTGGCTCAGGTGCCATTATCCATGCCATGCATCATGAGCAGGATATGCGCTGGATGGGTGGGCTTCGCAAACACATGCCATGGACCTTTGCAACCTTTACTCTTGCAACCCTTGCTCTTGCCGGACTGCCTCTTACCAGTGGATTTCTGAGTAAAGACGCCATTCTTGCCGGTGCTATCGGTTTTGCCAAGGTTGAAGGCGGCGGGATATTCTATCTTATTCCTGTTCTTGGATTCTTTTCCGCCATGCTTACCGCCTTCTACATGGGGCGCCAGATCTGGCTCGTCTTTTTCGGTGAAAGCCGCACCCACCTTAAACCGGCAGATAATCACCATGCCGATCATCATGCTCACGACAATCATGCTGTCCATGGAGATGATCATCATGCTGATCATGGAGTTCATGAGGTTTCGTGGAACATGCGTGCTCCTTTAGTTATTCTGGCAGCACTTTCTGTTTTTGCCGTCTATTCACCTGACCCGCTTGATGGTGCAAAAGGGTGGTTCATGAAGATGATTCCTACCCCTGCAACAGTTGTGGGTGAAGCCAATCCCCAGAAAGGAGCACTTCTTGCTGCTACACCTGCACCTCATCTTGCCGGAATTGTTTCACCAAGTGAAGTTGTGGCTTCGCATCCTGCCGCAGAGCCAGTTGCTGAAGAACATGGTGTTGCTTCTGCTGCAGCCGGACATGGCGAAGAGAAGGGTGGACATGTTTACTCAGATCCACGCCAGGCTGAAATCGTCCATGCAGGTCATGCTGCCCACTACACGGCTATATATATATCAAGTATTATGGTTGTCCTCGGTATTGGTATGGCCTTTGTGGTTTACGTCTTCAGAATTATTGACCCTGAGAAAACCGCACAAGCCATCAGGCCGCTCTATCTCTTTTCACTTAACAAGTGGTATTGGGATGAGATCTATGAGGCAACCTTTATCAAGGGCTCTATTGTCCTGTCTAAAATACTCTCCTGGTTCGATACCAATGTTGTTGATGGTATTGTAAATGGTGTAGCTCTTCTTGTAAGGAAATTTGCCTTTGCCAATAACAGTTTCGACAAATACGTGGTTGACGGCATGGTGAACTTTACAGCATTTACCGTCAACACAACTGGTGCTGTCTTGAGAAAACTGCAGACTGGAAAGGTTCAGACTTATGTTGCAATGCTGATCCTTGCAATCTTCGGTTACTTTGTTTTTTATTTTACACGACTGATCTACTAAAAGGATTTACTTTTAATCTGAAAACTTACAGACACGGAACATGCTGAGTTTAATTGTTTTTCTGCCTATTATTGCCGGTCTGGTAATACTTGCTGTGCCTTCATCGCAAAAGCAGATAATCAGAATTGTTTCATTGCTTGCGGCTCTTGCCCAGGGAGTGCTGGCAGTTCTGATCTGGAGAGGTTATGACCCTGCGCTGCCTGGAATAACTGCCGGACCTGGTGGAAGCCCGCTGGGCTCATTCCAGTTCGTTGAGAAGGTTCCATGGATCAGTCTCAATCTTGGCGGTTTTGGTTCACTGAACATTGAGTACTTCCTTGGTGTTGACGGTATTTCCATTACCATGGTTATTCTGACTGCTCTGGTCTCAGCAATCGGTGTTCTTTCAAGCTGGACCATCCAGAAACAGGTTAAAGGGTATTTTATCCTCTATAACCTGCTGGCATCTGCCATGATGGGCTGTTTCGTAGCGCTTGATTTCTTCCTCTTCTACGTTTTCTGGGAGGTTATGCTTCTTCCGATGTACTTCCTGATCGGTATCTGGGGAGGTCCGAATCGTGAGTATGCTGCTATAAAGTTTTTCCTTTACACTCTGTTTGGCTCGGTCTTCATGCTCCTTGTCATGATCGGACTCTATTTCAGTGTTATCGATCCGGTTACCGGCAACCATACCTTCAGCCTTGTTGCCATGGCCAGCCAGGAAAACTATATCAAGGATGCAATTCTTGGACCTGACAACGTCATGTGGCGTTATATAGCCTTTATTGTTCTCTTTATCGGTTTCGCGATCAAGGTTCCGATGTTTCCGTTCCATACATGGCTCCCTGACGCTCACGTTGAAGCACCGACACCAATCTCGGTTATTCTTGCAGGTGTGCTTCTGAAGCTTGGTACCTATGGCATGATCCGTATCAACTTCCCGCTTTTTCCTGAAGTTTTCCATGCGTCCATGTATGTGATCGGTATTTTTGGTGCCATCAATATCATATACGGAGCGTTCTGTGCACTGGCTCAGCAGGATCTGAAAAAGATGGTCGCCTACTCTTCAATCAGTCACATGGGTTATGTACTGCTTGGACTTGCGGCAGGAAACAGCGAAGGTATGGTAGGAGCACTTTATCAGATGTTCAACCACGGCACCATTACCGCCATGCTTTTCCTTCTTGTCGGCGTGATCTATGACCGTGCTCATACCCGCCAGATTGACAAGTTCGGCGGACTGGCCTCATACATGCCGGTTTATGCAGCTCTTGTTACTGTAGCATGGTTTGCCTCGCTTGGTCTACCGGGCCTCAGCGGATTTATCTCTGAAGCACTGGTTTTTGTAGGCGCCTTCAGTTCCGAAACAACCCGCCCTATCGCGATAGTATCGGTGCTTGGTATTGTATTTGGTGCAGCTTATCTGCTCTGGTCATTGCAGAGGATGTTCCTTGGAAAGAGGAAAGCTGATGCTGCCTATGATCTTGAAATTGGAGCTGATGGTCATGAGCATATTCATTTTCATGACTGGAAAGGAAAACTTGATCTTGATGGACGCGAACTTGCCATGCTTGTTCCGCTTGTATTGATCACTATTTTCCTTGGTATCTATCCGATGCCAGTGCTTGGCATGCTGACGTCAAGCATTAACAAGTTGGTTCAAGTGCTTTCACCCGTGGTGATGTCACAGATGTGATTTAATGGAATTGACTGAGGTTAAAGAATAAACGAAGAGAATTATGTTCGAGCTGCCATCAGGTGCTGAAATTCAAGGTATCATTGCAAGTCTAAAAGCAAGCGTTGGATTTTTTATACCTGAAATTTATCTGTCCGTGCTTTTTATGCTCCTCATCCTTATCGATCTGGTTGCAAAAGGCCGCAAAAACAATCTGCTCTCGATAACAACCCTTCTCGGGCTTGCGGGCAGTATCTTCTTTATTTACCAGCAGCATTCCATGCCGCCAGGAGAGTTCTTTTTCGGGATGTATGTCCTTGACGAGTTCGCTCTTTTCTTTAAATACTTCTTTGTGCTTTCAGGCATTCTTGCCGTGATCGTGACGATGGCTGATGAGCAGTTCGACAGGGAAGTAAAAAGTATGGGTGAGTATTACGCCCTCATTGTTGCGATGGTTATCGGCATGATTATGATGGCCTCGTCGGCTGATCTGCTGATGATCTTCCTTTCGATGGAGCTGGTGAGTTTCACGGCATACATACTTACCGGCTATTTCAAGCGCAATTCCCGTTCGTCTGAAGCTGCCTTGAAATATCTGGTCTATGGTGCAGTATCATCAGGCCTCATGGTCTACGGGTTTTCACTAATATTTGGTCTTACAGCCCAGACCAACCTCATCAAAATCAGCACTGAACTGGCTACACACGGCTACGATCCGCTGCTGATGATTCTTCTGACACTTCTTATCCTTGCCGGCTTTGGCTACAAGATTGGCGCAGTACCCTTCCACTTCTGGTCGCCCGATGTCTATGAAGGAGCACCAACCCCGATTACCGCCTATCTTTCCGTTGCATCCAAGGCAGCAGGCTTTGCCCTGCTTATGCGTTTCTTTTACATAGCTGTGCCGCACGGTGGACAACCATACGAGGATATTCTCGGTATTGACTGGCGTTCACTGCTCATTATCCTCTCTGTTGCCTCCATGATCTACGGCAATGTTGTTGCACTGTGGCAGAAAAACGTCAAGAGGTTACTTGCCTATTCTTCCATAGCGCATGCCGGATATCTGATTCTTGGCATTATTGTTATGGACAAGTTTGGTACACAGGCGACCCTGATTTACCTGCTCTCCTATTTTCTGATGAATTTTGGTGCATTTTTTGTTGTTATTCTGATCGCAAACAAAACCGGCAGTGAGAATCTTGATGATTACCGTGGCCTTGGTAAAAAAATGCCTCTCGCTGGTGCAGCACTGACTGTTTTTCTGGTCTCTCTTGTCGGTCTTCCACCTACCGTCGGTTTTATCGGCAAGCTGATGATTTTTTCTGCGCTGCTTACCAAAGGGTCACTCTATATCTGGCTTGCACTTATCGGTATCATGACCAGCGTGATTTCTCTTTACTATTATATGCTGATTCCGCTGAACATGTACCTTCGTGAATCAAAGCAGCCAGATGATACGACTTTTAACCCCGGAATGCCTGCCCAGATTCTCATGGTTGTACTGATGGTTTTGACGCTCTATTTCGGACTCTTTTTTACACCACTATCTGATTTTGCAGAATATTCATCAGCTATGTTCGGCATTGTTCTGCAATAATCTGTCTTGAACAGAAAATATTTACAACCCCGTTTTCCGAAAGGAATAACGGGGTTTTTTTATGGTATTTATAGAAACAATTGTTAGATTTAAGGGTTATTGCTTTTATAGCCATCAATTCACAGGTGGTTTGAACATCCCTCTTTTCTGCTTGTATTTTAGAGCTCTTTCCAGATAATCTGATCTTTTCAAATGGAGGTAGTGATGCAAAGTAATCAGACCTTTGCCGACGTATTCAAAGCCAGGGGGGTAAGCCGCAGGGACTTTTTGAAGTTCTGTTCGCTTACATCCGTCTACCTTGGTCTTTCACCATCCATGGTGCCAAATATTGTCCAGGCCATGGAGAACAAACCGAGAACACCGGTAATCTGGCTTCATGGTCTTGAATGCACCTGCTGTTCCGAGTCTTTTATACGCTCTTCCCATCCCACGATTGAAGACCTTCTCTTCAACATGATCTCCCTTGACTATGATGACGTGCTCAGTGCTGCAGCGGGACATCAGCTCGAGGATCAGCGTAAAAAGATCATGAAGGAGTACAAGGGGAAATACATTCTTGCTGTTGAAGGAAATGCTTCCACCAAAGATGACGGTGTCTACTGTATGGTTGGCGGAGATTCCTTTCTTAATACCCTTAAGGAAACAGCGGCAGATGCCGCAGCAATTGTTGCCTGGGGTGCGTGTGCTTCATTCGGCTGTGTGCAGAATGCCGACCCCAATCCTACCGGTGCAGCACCGGTTTCAGATATTATCAAGGACAAGCCCATCGTCAAAGTACCGGGATGTCCTCCGATTTCAGAGGTTATGACCGGCGTTATCACCCATTTCCATACTTTCGGCACCTTGCCGGAACTCGACCGATTTGGACGTCCAAAAGCTTTCTATAATACAAGGATTCACGACAAGTGCTATCGTCGGGCTTTCTTTGATGCCGGGATGTTTGTCAGAAGCTTCGATGATGAAGCGACAAGAAAAGGATGGTGCCTCTATAAAATGGGCTGCAAGGGCCCAACCACCTACAACTCATGCTCAAAGATCCAGTGGAACGGGGGCACCAGTTTCCCGATTGGTTCCGGTCATCCATGCATTGGCTGCTCAGAGCCGAATTTCTGGGACAGGGGTCCGTTCTACAAGAGATTGGCTGAAGTTCCGTTCCTTGGCAGTGACAGTAACGCCGACAAAATTGGTGTTATTGCCGTTGGTGCTGCCGCCGCCGGTGCTGCTGCCCATGCTGCAGTTACCGCTGTCAAGAAGGCGAAAACAGACAAGCATGAAAATAATGATAAAGCATAATCCTGGAGCAGCTCATGGCAAAAAAAATAGTTGTTGATCCGATTCCTCGTATTGAGGGACATTTGAGAATAGAGGCTACACTGAACGACAGCAATACGATTGAGAGCGCCTACTCCAGCGGTACGATGTGGCGTGGGATTGAGGTGATCCTTAAAGGGCGCGACCCGAGGGATGCGTGGGCGTTTGCCGAACGAATCTGCGGTGTTTGTACGACCGTACATGCCCTTGCATCGGTTCGCTGCGTTGAGGATGCACTTGGAATCACCGTGCCGACCAACGCCCGCATCATCAGGAACCTGATGAACGCGACACAGGTCACTCAGGATCACCTGGTGCACTTTTACCATCTTCATGCCCTTGACTGGGTTGATGTTGTCAGCGCCCTGAAAGCAGATCCAAAACAGGCTTCGGTTATTGCGCAGAGCATTTCCTCGTGGCCGAAATCATCACCCGGGTATTTCAAGGATCTCCAGCAGCGTCTCATTGGTTTTGTAGACAGCGGTCAGCTGGGCATTTTCTCCAACGGTTACTGGGGCCATCCGGCCTACAAGCTTCCGCCTGAAGTGAACCTGATTGCTGTGGCTCATTACCTTGAGGCACTTGATTTTCAGAAGGAGATTGTCAAGATCCATACCATATTTGGCGGTAAAAACCCTCATCCAAACTATCTGGTGGGCGGCATGGCCTGCGCAATCGATCCGAACAGCGACACGGCAATCAACATCGAGCGGCTTGCGATGATCAAGAAGATCATTGATGACACCACGACATTTATTGACCAGGTTTATATTCCAGATCTTATTGCCATTGCTGGATTCTACAAAGAGTGGCTGCACGGCGGAGGCCTTGGCAATTATCTCAGTTATGGTGATTTTCCTGAAACATCGCTTGCCGATTTCAAGACCCTTCTCTGGCCAAGGGGAGCTATTCTCAACAAGGATCTCAGCACTGTTATCGACGTTGATCCGAGGGATGCATCCCAGGTTACTGAAGAGGTGAGCCACAGTTGGTACACATACTCGAAAGGTGACGGAAAAGGGCTTCATCCCTGGCAGGGAGAAACAAGTCCGAAGTATACCGGCCCTAAGCCTCCATTCGAGCATCTTGATACCGATAAGAAGTACAGTTGGCTGAAGACTCCGCGCTGGAAAAACCACCCCATGGAAGTTGGACCTCTTGCACGGGTACTGATTGCCTACGCAAAAGGTGACCCGATGATCAAGGATACGGTTGGTCTGGTGCTTTCAAAACTTGCCGTTGGTCCCGAAGCCCTTTTCTCGACGCTTGGCCGTACTGCAGCCAGGGGAATTGAATGCAAGCAGACAGCAGGTTTCATGCGTCACTATTATGACCAGCTTGTAGCCAATATCAAAACTGGTGATCTTCGTACTTTCAACAGTGATCGATGGGATCCATCGACCTGGCCTGAAGAGTGCAAGGGATTTGGTTACACAGAAGCTCCCCGCGGTTCGCTCGGTCACTGGATTCACATAAAGGACGAGAAAATCAAGGAGTATCAGATTGTTGTACCGTCTACATGGAATGCATCTCCGCGTGATGCCAATGGCAATTCAGGCGCATACGAGTCAGCATTGAAGGGTACACCTATGCTCAATCCGGAACAGCCGCTTGAGATTCTCAGAACGGTGCACTCATTCGATCCATGTCTTGCCTGCGCATCTCATCTGTATGATATGAACGGCAAGGAGATTACATCGGTTACAATCGTTTAAACGGAGTTGGTCATGGGGAGAATAATTGAAGAAATCTATGTCTGGAGGCTGCCTGTCAGGCTTTATCACTGGATCAATGCCCTGTGTACGGTTGCTCTATTTGTAACCGGCATGTATATTGCTGCTCCCATTCTGAATCCTCCGCTTGGTGAAGCGGTCTGGTACAAGGGACTTGCCTGGTGGCGCTATGTGCATTTTGCTGCAGCCTTTATATTTATCGCCAATTTTCTTTTCCGCATGTACTGGGCACTTTTAGGAGGTGATAAATATGCCCGTTTCGGCGGTTTCAGGCCCTGGTCTCCATCATGGTGGGGTACCCCATTCAAAGAGCAGGTCGCGGCCTATCTTTTTATCCGTTCGGATGAGCCGAACTATGTCGGTCATAACCCTGTCGCCGCTCTTGCCCACTTTGTCTTCATCTTTTGCGGCTCGGCTTTCATGATTTTTTCTGGGCTGGCAATGTATGGTGAAAACAATCCGGGAGGGTTCAACGCAACCTGGTTCGGGTGGATGATCCCGCTATTCGGCGGCAGCTATACCCTGCATTTCGTGCATCACCTTGCTGCATGGATATTTCCGATCTATGTTATCATGCATTTGTATGCCGTCTTCCGTCACGATGTGGTTGATCGCACCAGCGTTACCTCTTCGATCATTACCGGCTACAAACACAAGGTTGAGGAAGAGCCTGCTTGAAGAGAAGATGTCATTGTTGTTTTATTTGTAAAACAAGGCCTTTTGCAGGAGTGAACTGTTCCTGCAAAAGGCTTTTTTCTGTTGTACAATCAATCCATTTTTATTGTGAAGTATCCACGCATCAATATTATAGGACTTGGCAATGTGCTCCACAGCGATGAAGGGTTCGGGATTGCAGCACTGAACAGTTTCCGCGAATCATCAGATTTCTTTGACGGCGTGCATTGTATTGATGGAGGAACCCAGGGGATCTACCTGCTCGACTATATTGAGTCGTGCGATGCCGTAATTGTTTTTGATGCACTCATTCCTGTTGAATATGACCGCGGGGTCTATGTCTATCGTAATGAAGAGCTTCCTGCCTTTATTCACCGCAAGATGTCTTCGCATCAGATGGGGTTCAGTGAGCTGATCGGACTTGCCCGGCTGCGCGGCAAAATGCCCCGTGAGATTGTGCTGATCGGTGTTCCTCCAAAAAATCTTGAACTTTCGATGGATTTAAGTCCTGAAGTTGCGCTCCTGCTGCCTGAAGCGGTAGAGGCGGCGAGCGCAATTGTAGAAGAGTGGCTGGCAGAGGAGTAACCTGAAAAATCCGGCACGCCCATCTGCCCCGGACGAATCGGGGACAGATGGGTGAGAGAAGAGAATAACTACGGTTTGATCAGACGCAGAAACTCGCTTCTTGTCGGTTGAGAGGTTATGAACTGTCCCGACATGGCGGATGTGGTGGTGACGGAATTAAGCTTTTCAACACCTCGCATCACCATGCACATGTGCCGTGCCTCGATGACAACACCAACGCCCTTTGGGTGCAGTACATTCTGTATGGCGTCACGAATCTGCTGGGTAAGCCGTTCCTGTACCTGAAGGCGGCGGGCAAAGACTTCAACCACCCTGGCAAGCTTTGAAAGCCCCACGATTTTCCCGTCAGGAATGTAGGCAACATGCGCTTTGCCGAAAAAAGGGAGCATATGGTGTTCGCACATCGAAAAAATGTCGATATCCTTTACCAGCACCATTTCATCGTACGACTCGGTAAACACCGCGTTTTTCAAAAGTTCTTCAGGATCCTGACTGTAGCCTCTTGTCAAAAAGCGAAGCGAACGGGCGACCCGTTCGGGTGTTTTCAGCAGTCCCTCGCGAAGTGGATCTTCCCCGATCCCTTCAAGCATCGAGTATACGGCATCAGATAATCCTCCGATGACAAGTGGATCAGGTTCGTGTGCTTCCGGTATGCATTCGTCATCATCGCAGCAGTTTCCACGGCCTGAAAGATGGGGTTTACTCTCCGAGATATCTGACGGCATTTTTTCCTGTTTCATATAGTTTAACTTCATGGAGCGAGAACTCCCGGTTATTGATATTGTTCAGTCGTTGTTCAAGTATTTCCCATATCAGTACTGCGAGCACCTCGGTTGTCGGCACACAATCCACAAGCTCTGCTACATCATGGTTCAGATGCCTGTGGTCGAAGCGGGCAATGATTTCCTTTTCAAGTATGGATTTAAGTTCTTTCAGGTCAAAGAGAAAGCCGCTATCGCGATTGACAATGCCGCATAGGGTTATTTCAAGGAGATAATTGTGACCATGGCCGTATTTATTGCTGCATTTTCCGTAGATTTGGAAGTTTTCTTCATCCGTAACATGCGGATTGAAAAGCCGATGGGCGGCATTGAACTCTATTTTCCGTGAAACGTAGACTTTTCTCGGTTTCTGTAAAAGGTCATTCATAGGCCGACGGTAAATTGTTATGCTTTACATCGCTTCATATCCGCCTCATCAGACTCTGTTTAAACGGCTGATGACAACGCACAGAGTATCCACAAACAGCGAAAACACAATTATTTCAGCATTGTGCTAATGTACTCTTCTCAAGTGATAATTCATTTCAAGTAACCGGGGCTTTGTGCTATAAGTTTCATGGATGTAAATTGTTGCAGCCCGTCGAATTCCTGAATGCTTGTCGCTTGTTTAACTCTATTCACCTGTCGATTCCAGAATATGCATGCTACCGTTACCTTTAAAGGGAAACTGCCACTTGTCGGTTTGAATGACAAGGGCCACAAGACCCTCTTCGATGCAACCATGGACTTTTCAGGCCCGGCCAAATACGCTTCACCGATGGATACGGTGCTCGAAGCGCTTGGAGCCTGCTCCATGATGGATATCATCAGCATTCTGAAAAAAATGAGAAAAGAGCTGACCTTCATCGAAGCTGACCTTGAGGCCGAAAAAGCTGAAGAGCACCCGAAGGTCTTTACCGCAATCTATATAAGATACCGTTTGATAAGCCCCGACTGCACTCCCGCCGACCTTGAAAAGGCAGCACGTCTTTCGATGGAAAAGTATTGCAGCGTCGGTGCCATGCTGAGAGCGTCGGGGTGCAGCATAACCTGGAGCTCGGAAATTGTGTAAACCATTATTCAAGAATAACCTATGGCTAAATCACTTGATGATCTTATTAAAACCAGTCCGGTTCCTGTGTTTGTGGATTTCTGGGCTGACTGGTGCGGTCCCTGCAAGATGGTAGCTCCTGCAGTTAAACAGCTTGCACAGGAATTCACAGGCAAGCTTATAGTCGTGAAGGTGAACGTCGATCAACAGCCTGAAGTAGCTGCCCGTTTTCAGGTGCAGGGCATTCCCGCCCTCAGGCTGTTTTATAAAGGGGAGCTTAAATGGCAAACTGCCGGAGCATTGCCTTATAGTCAATTGAAAGCAGAAGTGATCAAAGTGGTTGGTATTTAAAACTGTAGAGTAAAGTTACAAGAGGTAATGCGAGACTCAGGCACGTTCCTTCGCCGACAGTTAACGGTTAGAATGAGGTATCAATGAAGGGGAAAAAACCGAAGGATTGATACGAAAGCGAACTGGGGGAATCAGAGGTAAACTTTCTGCATCGGTTCAGCCCCAGTGAAGAATGATAATTATTCAAAAGAGGAGAATTTATGAGATTTGTCAAGAGTATTATCGCGTTTTTCCTGCTTGTTGTCATGAATGGCGCAGTACATGCGGAAGAGTACCGGAATGTAGAAGTTGAAAAACTGATTACCTCATCAACATCCAGTAATGGCAAGCCGTTGGTATATCTCCGTACTTCCAAACCTCAAGTAACGGCCGTAGTTGTTCATGTTCCTCCCGGAGGTTCAACCGGCTGGCACAAGCATCCAGTGCCGGTTTATGCCTATATGATGGAAGGGAGGCTCACTGTTGAATTGAGAAATGGCACTTCTTTTAGTTTCAAAAAGGGTGATGCCATTCTTGAGGTCATCAATACCATGCACAACGGATATAATTCCGGCAGTGAACCGGCATCACTTGTGGTTTTTTATACCGGAGCAGTGGGAGTGCCGAATGTCATCAAGGAGAGATCTAAGGTAGCTCCTCTGATGCGTTGATATCCATGAAGCCTGCAGTAGGTTGAAATCGGGCATCGAATCGATAATAAGGAAGCACATGCTTCCTTATTTCAGTTATGTGTCGTAGATTATAATTGTTGGTTTTGTAATGAATCCTCAAGAAACAGCTTAATCCGCAGTATTCAGTGTAGGTCGATAACTCAAAACACAGGAGATGACATTACATGAAAAAAAAGCTTGTATCACTCGTCGCGGTTGCTCTGTTGGCTTTTCCACTGCTGGCATCGGCGGCTCCAGTCAAGATTGGTTTTATTAACTCAATCACCGGTAAAGAGGCGCAAATTGGCGAGAATCTCACCAATGGCGCTGCCATGGCGATTGAAGATCTGAAAGCAAAGGGTATTCAGGTTGATCTTGTCAAGGAAGATGATGGCGGTGATCCGAAAAATGCTCTTGCGGCCTATGAAAAGCTGGTAACCCGTGATGGTGTAATCGGTGTGGTCGGTCCTTATACCTCGGGATGTGCAAATGTGGTTGCTTCAAGGGCTGACCAGTATAAAGTTCCTCTTCTTGTTCCTGCTGCAGCCAAGGAGGAGATCACCATGAAGGGGTACAAGAATGTTTTCCGCCTTAATGCACCTGCCAACGTCTATTCAAGTGTGCTGATGAAAGCCGTGGCACCGTACAAACCGAAAACAATTGCCTATGTCTACGCTGCAACTGATTTTGGCGTATCGACCGTAAAGACTGCCCAGGAGAATGCTGCAAAAATGGGGTTGACTGAAGTTGCCAATGAAAAGTACCAGCAGGGACAGCCTGATTACCGATCTTCACTGGCAAAAGTCAAGGCGGCAAATCCTGATCTTGTTTTCCTGGTCTCTTATGATGCCGATGCCATCCTGCTGATGCGTCAGGCCAAGGAAATCGGGCTTTCACCAAAGGCTTTTCTTGGCGCAGGCGCCGGTTATACTACTGCCCAGTTTGCCCAGCAGACTGAAATTTCCAATCTGGTTATTTCTGCTACACAATGGACTGATGATGTCAATTGGCCGGGCGCAGCAAACTTCGCCCTTCGCTACAAGGCAAAGTATGGGAAGGAGCCATCCTATCATGCAGCCTGTGCTTATGAAGCCATGAGGATCATGGTTCTTACCGCTTCAACCACGAAAAGCGCAGTCAAGCTTCAGGCTGGTCTGAAAGCCGGAGTCTGGAATGGTATTATGGGGCCGGTTAAATTTGCCGATTATGGAGGTTTTACCAACCAGAACAACCATCCCATGCTGGTTCAGCAAATTTCAAATGGCAAGTATGAAACGGTTTATCCAGCTCAATTCAGCAAAAAGAAGCTGATCTATCCCTTCAAACGTTAAGTCTCGTCTGTTTATGTTCAGATAGAGTCTGGAATCAGGGCGCCTCCGGAAAGTTGTTGGAGGCGCTTTGTTCATTTAATCTTTTCTGCTTCATCGAAAGGTTTGTGCGCTCCGGCAGCTCATTTTACAGGGAGAAACATCATGTTGTTATTTCTTCAAGCCTTGCTTTCAGGAACACTGACCGGTGGAGTTTATGCTCTTGCCGGAATAGGTATGTCCCTTGTTTTTGGTGTCATGAATATCAGCAATTTTGCTCATGGTGATTTGATGATGCTTGGCATGTATCTGGCATACTTTGCCTTTACCCTGCTGCATATCGACCCTTATGTATCACTGGTAATGATCATGCCGACAGCCTTTTTGTTCGGGTTTCTGATGGAAAAAGTCTTTATCAATCGCGTTATTCACCATCCTCATCAAAATCAGATTCTGCTGACCATTGGTCTCGGTCTGATCATGAGTAATACAGCGCTTCTGGCATTTACCAGTGACCCGAAGATATTAACGACCTCTTATTCAAGCAGCGCATTTAATCTGCCTGGCGGAATATTTCTCTCAGTTCCCCTGGTGATCTCCTTTCTCATTACCTGCGGGATTACGGCAATCCTTTCCCTGTTTCTTTTGAAAACCAGTACAGGCATGGCGCTGCGGGCAACAAGCCAGAACAGGGAGGCAGCTCAGTTAATGGGCATCAATGTCGCAAAAATGAGTGCAATTGCTTTTGGCATTGGTACAGCCCTGGCTGCAACTGCCGGAGCTTTGATAGCGCCGACCTATTATATTCACCCGCTTGCCGGTCACAGTTTTTTACTGAAAGCCTTTACCATCTGTGTTTTAGGCGGCCTTGGCTCGGTTGCCGGGGCTGGAGTCGGCGGATTGATTATTGGCGTGGTTGAGGCAATGTCATCGACCTATATCTCATCTGACTGGAAGGATGTTGTTGTTTTTGTGCTTTTCCTTGCGGTTCTGCTCCTGCGTCCGCAAGGGTTGTTCGGTAAAAAGGGAGAACAGTCATGAAACAGTTTGCTCTTATCGTCACTCTTGCGGCAATGGCTGCGGCACTCCCGCTACTCATTGGTGAGAGTCCCTATTTCACGGGGATCATGATTTCGGTATTGATGATGGCTGCTCTCTCTTCTGCCTGGAATCTTCTTGGCGGTTATGCGGGGCAGTACAGCTTTGGCCATGCAGCCTATTTTGGTGCCGGTGCCTATACCACCATGATTCTGATTACGCTCTTTAATCTCAATCCGATTCTCTGCATGGCGGCAGGGATTGTTGTTGCCTGCATTATTGCCCTTATTACCGGAAGCATCGTGTTCCGGCTGCGCGGCCATTACTTTGCTCTTGCATCCATCGCTGTCGCTGAAATTGTCCGTCTCTCCGTACTCAATTTTGAGTTTACCGGTGGCGCACAGGGTATTCTACTCTCGGATGTCTCGTTGTGGGGGCTTGACCTGAACAGTAAAAATCCCTTTTATTACGGGATGCTGCTGGTGCTTGTCGTTACTCTGGCGATAACAGCCCATCTCCGGAAATCGAAAACAGGATTCTATCTGCAGGCAATCCGTGAGGATCAGGATGCTGCATCCTCATTGGGCATCAATCTCTCTTTTTATAAAAACAAGGCACTACTGATATCCGCAGCCGTGACCTCCGTTCTTGGAAGCCTCTATGGCGTCTATATCCGCTTTATTGATACCTCGGCAGTGCTTGATCTCAGGCTTTCCATTGAAATTATTCTGACGGCTATTATCGGGGGTGTCGGAACCCTGTGGGGTCCGGTTGTCGGAGCGCTCCTGCTGGTGCCGCTTGCTGAAATGCTGCGCTCAAATTTTCTCGGGGATGCTCTGGTCAAGGCCGGTCTGGTATCCGAAACGTCAGGTCTTGGCATTTTTTTGAAAGAAAACCTCGCTCATGCCCATGTGCTGGTCTATGGCATCATTACGGTGCTGTGCATACTTTATCTGCCCAAAGGTATTCTTGGGCTCTTCCGGAGGGTGAAATGATACAGCATCTTCTGCATATCAGTCATGTCAGCAAGCATTTCGGCGGAAATGTTGCTGTTTCGGATGTCAGTTTTTCTGTTGATGAAAAACAGATTTTTGGCCTTATCGGCCCTAATGGTGCCGGAAAGACCACCTTGTTCAACTGCATCACGGGTTTTTTTCCTGCAACCTATGGAGATGTGATTTTTGATAACAAAAAAATCAATTCCCTGCGTCCAGACGAAGTGTGCCATCTGGGCATGGTACGAACCTGGCAGCGAGTCAAGCCGCTTGGAAGCCTTACGGTGCTTGAGAACGTCATGGTCGGTGCCTTTTCCATCACCAATTCCATACGGGAGGCTGAAGCGATAGCACAGGAAAATCTGCAGTCAGTAGGCCTGACTGAGTATGCCAATAAATCGGCCGGATCGTTGCCTATCGGCCTGAAAAAAAAGCTTGAGCTTGCCAGGGTGCTTGCCACTCATCCAAAAATGCTGCTACTGGACGAAATTTGCGGTGGGCTGAACCATACCGAAACCGGGAGCATTCTTGATATCATCCGCTCTGTCCGGCAAAAAGGGGCGACCATTGTTTTTATTGAGCATGATATGAAAGCCGTTACCTCAATCTGTGACCGGATCGTTGTGCTGAACTCCGGGGAAAAGCTTGCGGAAGGCACCCCTGAAGAGATTACCAATAACCCTGATGTCATAGCCGCGTACCTTGGAGGTGGTCACAATGCTTAATATTCAAAATCTGAATGCCGGCTATGGTGAAATGCCCGTTCTTCGGGCTATAAACATTACTATTGCCCAGGGAGAGATAGTCTCTGTTGTCGGCAGCAATGGTGCAGGCAAATCAACCCTGCTTAAAGCCGTCTCGGGGATTATCAAATCATCAGGCACCATAACGTACAATCATGAATCGCTGCAAACCCTGCCGGCACATACCATTGTCAAGCGGGGGATTGTTCACGTTCCGGAGGGGCGAAAGATTTTTCCCGAGATGACCGTTGTTGAAAACCTGATGATGGGAGGCTACCTTCATCAGAAAGATCGCCAGACCAACCTTGAACGGGTCTTTGCCCTTTTTCCGAAACTTGCTGAACGTCGCAATCAGCTTGGTGGTACCATGTCCGGCGGGGAGCAGCAAATGCTGGCAATAGGGCGGGGGTTAATGGGAAATCCCAAGCT
>JAAXWX010000072.1 GCA_013334755.1 Chlorobiaceae bacterium
TTAAGGGATGTGAGAAAATAAACAAGACATTTCTCAATCTGCAGCAATGTCTGGAGATCTTCATTTTTAATTGATTTGTCAAGCTTGCTTTCAGCGTTCTTGATTTGCTGGTTAATCTGCTTTAGATATTTTAAAAACCAGATGCTCGAAGAAAGCAGTAATTTCAAAAGAAGATCAAAATTATTCTCGACTACAATATTTTTTCGTTTTGTATGCTCAATGAAATCCTGTATAAGATCGGTTTTAAAAAAACAGATCGATAAAATAACATCCTTGTTGAAGATAACACCAAGCGGAATCGTGGTGAATGGCAGATCAGTATCGTTGGTTTTATAGGGAATTCTCAGCAGAATAAAGTACCATCCATCCTCGACCTCAATACGAGGCCGTTCGTCGATATCCTCAATATCAGAATAAAAAGAGAGCGGAAGCTTTAATTCATTTATCACATAATTCTTGTCATTTTCATCAGGACATTCAATATTGATCCAGCAATTTTTCTGCCAGTCCTCTATACGTTCCAGCCCATTTCCATTTTTAAGAAATTCCCTCATTATTTTTGAATTAACCTGATTACAAAAATAACATTGCACCTGCAATACATGGCAATGGATTATTCCAGCTAAAACTTATAAGAAAAAATGCATTCGATTATCTTGCATTATGCTTGTGATTGTCTGATATATTTTTCACTGTCCATTCCAGGGTACTCTTGAACGCAGCCTTGCGTACCGGACAACCCTCTATCTGGCAGATTTCACAGGAAAAATCAAGACACCCGTCAGTATGAACAAACAGTTCAATGCTGCCGCCAAAATTGTCGTTAACCAACTTGTTGAGTTTATCAATTTGAAGGTGAGCTTCATTAACATTCAGATACCATGGAACAGTCAGATGGCAATCAAGATGCAACGTGCTGCCATATTTTATGATGCGCAGATTATGAAGATCGATCCACTCTTCACCACGATTTTCCTGCAGCAAACCAACCATCTTTCCCAGTAACTCTTCATCAGCCTCATCCATGATCCCTCTGAGGGAGTCGCGGATAATCTTGTACCCTGTAAAGACTATAAGACATGCGAAAATCAGGGCGACAGCACTGTCAAGCCAGACCATTTTTGTCAGATACAAAAGAATCAAACCAATGATAATGCCTATCGTGGAGTAGGTGTCTGACTGTAAATGTTTTCCGCTCGCGACAAGGGCAAGAGAGTTATTTTTCCGTCCTTTTTTTACCGCGAGATAACCGACAAGATAATTGATCATTGCCGTAACGCTGACCAGTAATATGCCATAATCAAGCTGGCCAACCGGACGGGGATTTCCAAGATTTTTAGCAGCCTCGTAGATAATGAGCAGGCCGGCACAGGCAATCAGTGTCCCTTCAATAGCCGCTGAAATAAATTCAACTTTGCCATGTCCATAAGGATGATGGGTATCTTTTGGCTTGGCTGAAACATAAAGACTGTACAATCCTATAAAAGCGCTGGTAACATTTACCGTACTTTCCAGCGCATCAGTAAGAATAGCCACTGAATTGGTTATATACCAGGCTCCCAATTTGACGATAAACAGAACAACGCCGGTGACTGCGACAATTTTCTGAAAATTAAAATTTTGTTTTGCAGTTGTCATGATACGTTCATCTCTTTGCCCCTGAATACATATAAAGCAATACCATTCAAAGTTTCTCTTTTTCCTGTTGAAGCGATAAATATTGATGTCTGATGAAGCCAACGATTACGCTTTTTCTAAGAACTCTGGCAAGACCCCGGACCATTTCACTGCTTCAAACCAGAGGACACTCCCGACTCCTGCAAAGAGGCAGAGTAAAAGATCAAGGGAATGTAAGGCGGAAAATCTGAAAAGATTAACAAAAAAGGGAACATAAAGCACAATTCCCAAAAATAACAGCGCACCGGCTACAACCGGGAGCAGTACCTTATTGGGAAACCGGCTGGAAGCAAAAAATGTCCTGCTCCATGACCGGTTAGTCAGAATCAGACAAACGTTGGAAATCATCAGCGTTGTAAAGGTCATTGCGCGAACTTCCCGCTCACTGTCTCCCCTTGATTGGGCAAACCAGAAAACACCAAGGATAAAGAGAAGAACCATCATTCCCTGCATGAGGCTTATGGCAACCATTTTTCTGCTGAACAAGGGCTCTCTGGAGTTGCGGGGCGGACGATTCATGACATCACTTTCCTCCCCCTCAGCTTCAAACACGATAGAACACGCCGGATCAATGACAAGCTCCAATAACGCAATATGCGCCGGCAGCAAGAGCAGCGGCCATTGAAACAGAACCGGAAAAAGCAATATGCCGGCAATGGGAGTATGGATCGCAAAAATATAAGCCACCGCTTTTCTGATGTTGTCAAAAATCCGGCGACCAAGTTTGATTGCCTGCACAATCGAAGAAAAATCATCATCAAGCAGCACCAGTGAAGCCGACTCACGGGCAACATCCGTCCCGCGTCCACCCATAGCTATACCAATATGAGCCGCTTTCAATGCCGGTGCATCATTCACCCCATCTCCCGTCATGGCTACAATCTCTCCGTTAGCTTTCAGCGCATTAACCAATCGCAATTTCTGCTCAGGCACCACCCTTGCAAAAATATTCACCTCATTGATCCTCTGCTCCAGTTCCTGATCTGTCATGGATTGAAGTTCAGTACCCGTTATAAAGGCTTGAGCTTTTTTCAGTCCTATCTGCCGGGCAATATTGCAGGCAGTTCCTGGGTAATCGCCGGTTATCATCACCACACGGACACCTGCGCTGTAACACTCTGCGATTGCCGAAGAGACCGTGGGACGCACGGGGTCAGCGAGCCCGATCAGACCAAGAAATTCAAATGCAAAATCATGCTGCTGGCCGGGCAAAACCGGAGGCTGAAAAAAAGCTCGTGCCACTCCCAGTACGCGTAACCCCTGTTCAGCCATTTCACTGATACTCATCGAAAGCATGGCTGTCTCGTGATCATCAAAATGACAAAGATCAAGAATGGCTTCAGGAGCGCCTTTTGCCGCAATGATATACTCTTCCCTCTCCGTTGATCTCCAGACACGGGAAAGCGACAGCAGTTCTTTAGACAAGGGATATTCATGCACCAGCACCCAGTCCTTGTGCAGATGCCCGGTTTCAGTCAGATAATCATCACCGGTCTCATTGATCGCCTTTTCCATCGGATCAAAAGGATCAAGCTGACTTGCCAGAATGCTGAATTCAAGAAGTTCATGAAACGCTTCCGGCATGGAGTGATTCAAAGCCTTTCCGATATCAACAAAAATGCCGCCTGCAAAAAGCTTGTTTACCGACATTCGATTCATGGTCAGCGTACCGGTCTTGTCCACACAGAGCACCGTCGATGAACCCAATGTTTCTATTGCCGGCATCCGGCGGGCAAGTACCTGTTTTTTTGAAATACGCCACGCTCCCAGAGCGAGAAAGACGGTTAAAACAACCGGCAGCTCTTCGGGAAGCATCGCCATGGCAAGTGTAACGCCAACCAGCAGACCATGGAGCCAGTCGCCGCGGGTAAGACTGTAAAAGATAATCACCAGGATACATAACGATAGACCGACAAGTGCAAGATGGTGCACCCATCGACCAGTCTCCTTCTGCAACAATGTCTCTTCCGTTTCCACGTTCTGTAACACCTTGCCGATCTTGCCGATTTCGGTCTTTATACCTGTTGCAATGACCCTCGCAATACCCTGACCCTGAACCACTATCGTGCCGGAATAAATGAATGGAAGATCATCACCCCCAGGATGCATCTCACCTCCCTCCCACTTCTCATCAGATTTTCTGACAGGAACGGATTCACCGGTCAACAGTGACTCATCAACAGAAAGATTGAGGCATGAAAGAAGAAGTGCATCAGCGGGGACACGGTCACCCTCTTTGACAATCAGAATATCTTCACGCACTACTTCGCGGCCTGCTATGCGGTGTTCCTTGCCATCCCTGACAACCAGGGCACGGGGACTGGAGAGATCCCTCAGCGCATCAAGTGCATGTTCTGTTTTTCTCTCCTGGTAAATGGTCAGCCCGATGACGAAAAAAACAAATCCGAGAAGCATCATCGCATCCTGGACGTCACCAAGGACGAGATACAGCACCCCGCAGGCAACCAGCAGCAGAAACATCGGTTCACGAACCACGCCAAACACCAGTAATAAAAAAGAGCGCTGTCCGGAAGAAGGCAGCTCATTGTATCCTTCCGTATGCAGCCGCTCAGCAGCTTCAGCTTCTGAAAGAGCCTTGAATCCTTCAGCTTTCATCGCGTTTTTCATGATCTGTTTTGATTACAACCTCCATACCAGGGCATTTTGCCGAGATCACGACCGAACCGCTTGAACCGCGAACTGCTCCCTACCGCACAAAGCTCACCGTATCAGGCTTTCGCGGCGCAGCCTCGGGTAAAGGTACTGCACTGTAACCTAAAACAGCTGCTGCATACGGCACATAACTTTCCGGGATACCAAGTCCAAGAGTGTTGAAAGCTGCCCTGCCTTCTGCATCTCCGCAAAGCATGACCACTGAATGAACCCAGCAGGAACCAATCCCGAGCGATGATGCAGCAATCAGCATGTTTTCCATGGCCAGCACACAATCCTGCAGGGGCGTGATAGCCCCGGAATCTCCGGACACGATCAAAAGTGTCGGTGCATGATAAAAAACATGGTACTCTTCACGCGATGCCGCCGCACGCAAACCCGCATTATCAGAATGCAGAAAAACAGATTTGCACTGCATCTGAAGCTTTTCAAGCAGATCGGGATTCTGCAGCACGGTAAAATGCCATGGCTGCTGCCCCATGGCAGTAGGAGCATACTGCCCTGCAAGAAGAATTTCCTGCAGTTCCTTGTCGTTGATCTGCTGCGGACGATATGCCCTGATACTCCTTCGGCTGATAATGGTCTGAATCGTTTCGTTCATTGCAATTCGCTCTTGATGGAATTAAAAACTGTCAAGCATGGTTAAAGGTTATCCCTGCAGCAAGTCAGCCCACCTCCGGGAAAGAAAAAAATGAGAAATCAGAGATGACATAACTCATGTATCGGACTCTGAATTGTACAGGAACATGCACGTATTAATATAGTTCAGGGTTTTTGATATTTTTCAGACGCTCACTGGATGAACAGTTTTCACGTATGAACTTTTTCGTTTTCCTGCTTGTATCCACGATTTAAGTTGGTTATCAATACTCTATGGAAAAAAAAGCAGAAAAAACAGCTCTTATAAAAAGATTATGGGGAAAGCTTGGCCCGGGCCTTATTACCGGAGCAAGTGACGACGACCCTTCAGGAATTGCAACCTACACGCAGGCAGGCGCGGCATTCGGATCGCAGTTGCTCTGGAGTGCCCTTGTAACCTACCCCTTGATGGTCTCTATTCAGGAGATGTGCGCTCGAATCGGACTGGTGACCAACCACGGTCTTACCGGTACGATAAAGAGGTATTACCCGAAATTCTTTCTGTATGCCATTCTCTTCATCAGTTTTCCATCCATTACCCTGAATATCGGCGCCGACATTGCCGGCATGGGTGCCGTTGGAAATCTGCTCTTCCCTGTTATTCCTCCGTTTTTTTTCTCCCTTTTGTTCACGATTCTGATTCTTTACAGCGTGATTTTCTGGTCATATCATAAAATTGCCCTTATCCTGAAATGGCTCTGCATAAGCCTTGTCAGTTACATCCTGATTCCATTTCTGATCGGTGTCGACTGGGGACATGTCCTGAAGGATACCTTTCTGCC
>JAAXWX010000025.1 GCA_013334755.1 Chlorobiaceae bacterium
GCCGTTGTCTGGATAAAGCTGGTCCAGAATCCCCGTTTCCCATCAGGAGAGTGTTCTGCCACATAGGTCGCGGCACCGCCATATTCTCCACCAAGGGCAAGGCCCTGCAGCAGCCTGAGTAGAAAGACTATGGCAGGTGCGAAAAATCCTATTGTTTTATAGCCGGGGACAAGACCGATGGCAAATGTGGATCCGCCCATGATTACAAGCGTAACGAGAAAGGTGTACTTCCGACCGATAAGGTCACCGAGACGCCCGAAGAAAAGTGCTCCGAAAGGTCGGATGACAAAACCGGCAGCAAAGGTTGCCAGTGTGGCAAGCAGTGCGGCTGTCGGGTTGTCTTTAGGGAAAAACTGCTCAGAAATTATCTTTGCAAGTGTACCGAAAATATAAAAGTCATACCACTCGATGAGCGTACCGACCGACGAAGCAGCAATAACCCTGCGAGTGCTGGATACCTCTTCGGTTTGGGAAACGTTTGTGACATTTTGTGCCATAAAGGTTTTTGTTGATTGTTAAAAAAAATGTTTTGGTTTCATTTTGCCTGTGCACGAATGTGCTTGTAATTACTGGATAAACTCATGTTCGTTTTCCTTGACGACCAGCACCGGGCAAGGAGCGCGCCGGACTACATGCTCAGCAACGCTGCCAAGGATCATGCGTTTCAGACCGCGGCGTCCATGCGATCCCATGATAATCACATCAGCTTCCTGCCGTTTTGCATAGTCAAGAATGCATTCCTCAGCAAATCCTTCATAGATGACATAATCAGCAACAATACCAGCCATTTTCTCTTCATCAATCAGCGTGGTAAGTTTTGATTCAGCTTCTGCACGTTCTGTTTCCAGACCGTGAGAATAGGTGATGGTTGGGTCGTTCTCGATAACGCCGACGAGAAAGACTTTTCCGTTGGAGAGTCGTGCAAACTCGTTGGCGTATTGCAGCGCCTTGCGCGACAAACCAGAGAAATCAACCGGGCAGATGATTTTTTTAATGGTAATCATAGTACCGCTGTTGTGTTTAAATTATTGAATTAAAATACTTTAATCTGAAAAATCAAAAAAGAACAGTAAAAATGCATTTACCTGAAAAGACAAAAGAAACCGGACGTTGATTGGGCGGTTTCTGCATGTCGAAATAAAATGAAAACAAAAGGGAAAAAAAGCTGATCGTGCCGTCAATGACGGCCTTCCCCAATATCGTTAAATTTCCTTAATTAACAATTGTTAGTTACAGGAAATAATATCAGTCAAGAGTGGAAACTGGTAACAAACAGTCATTCAGGTAAAAAAAGCCGCAGTTGCCTGCGGCTTTTCGGATAGTCAGACAGTTTTAGAAGGTTACTGTCGCATAGAGTTCACCACGAAGCTGATTGTTGTCAGCCGTAGAAATACCGTTGTCACTGCCTGAAGCACGGTACCTGATGGTCGGGGTCAAGCTGAAAGTGCCGGTCGCTGATTCATGAAGCTTGACATTATACTGTGCCCATACAAAGAGGTTGTCATAGGTCACATTATTAACAGGTGTCTTGTCTGTTGTGCGGTTGTAGTCAACCCATGCGGTGACCGGACCGGACTCGGCTTTGGCTCTCAGAAGGTAGCCGCTGTAGTCAACGTTTGCGGAGCCTTTGCTGTCTTTGCAGACGGTATAAAAGCCGCTAAGGCCGATTTTTGTATCACCTGAAGGGATAGTTGCGTTTGCACCAAAGGTGTTTGGAGAAACATTCTGATAGGTCAAGCCATTCACATCTGTAAGAGAGATGATAGCCTGTGGCTCAAATTTGATATCTCCGATATTGGTTTTGTACGCAACGTGAAGCGCATAACCGTCGTTGAAGAGACCGTCGCCTGTAGCTGAACTGTTATTGTCACCGGTAGAATCGTCAAAAACAACAAGGGTTGTATTTAATTCGCCGTCACCGAGTTTGCCGCCATAGTTGAGGCCGAAGACACGGTCGAAATTCCAGGTTGCTACCGGAATATCAACTGCATAGATACCAGCTGCAGGAATCGGGTAGAGGGTTATGTCAAAAATAGGGTTGTTGACACTGTTGAGCGGAAGACGACCAATACTGTAATGACAGCAATCCATTACGCGGCCAAAGAGGAAGTTTGAGACCTCAAGATTGTATGCGCCAGCATTATTGTTCCCTACTCCAGACCAGCCGCCGCCAAGTATTGTGCCACCAGCTGTTTCCTCACTCTGTACCAATGCTTTGAAGAAGTAGCCACTGCCGAGATCTGCTGCTGCTTTAAGTCTTACTCTATACTGGAAGAGAAGGTTGTCTTCATTATCCTGATGGACACTATTGATTTCAGTATCGGTAAATTGGCTTCTCAAGCGTACAGCTGCGTCTCCGCCAATTTTCAGTTCAGCAGATGCTGGTGATGCATAAGACAGTACTGCAAACATTGCAGCAAGTGATAGCATTTTTTTCATGTGTTTTCTCCGTTAGGTTGTGTGTGTGTGTGTTAGAAAGAAAAAACGTTCATAATCCAATAGGCATATTGGCACGGAACGGTATAAAAAAGAACGCATCTTTTTAATTTACGTCTAAATGTAATAAAAATACTACGAAACAAACAGAAGTGTTTTTTGTATCTGGTATTGATTTTTTTTAACTATCTCTGTAATGGAAATGTTAATCAAGCAATAATACATAAATTTCTTTAATGTCTCAAGTAAGGCTAAGAGTCAGTGCGTTGTGTATCAGAGACGCACAGGTACTGCTTATTGAACATAAAAGTTTTGCGCCTGAAGACCCGGAGCTTCCCGAAAGTTACTGGATACTCCCGGGAGGTGCAGTTGAACGGGGTGAAACTCTTGATGAGGCGGTAAAACGTGAAATGATGGAAGAGACCGCTCTTGAGTGCAAGGTTGGCAGTCTGCTTTTCATAAAAGAGTTACTCTATCCCTATCCCGGTTTTCTGGAGCAGGGTAGTCTTCATCACTCTGTGTCACTTGGCTTTCATTGTACCGTTACAGGAGGCGAGATGATAACCGGGAAGGATCCGGAATATCCTGATGATCAACAGGTGATTCTTAGGGTGTGCTGGATTCCCCTTTCTGAACTTGATCGTTATCATCTCTACCCGCCTTTTCTTGCTGACTATATTCTTGCGCAAAAACCAGAAGGACTGCAGGATGCGGTTCCCGAATTTTTCAACTCCCTGCAGTAAGTTGGAAGTTCATCCACTGAGGCTGGATGTGATGATTGCTATATTATATAAGGAAGGACTATCAGATTGCATTAATTCTTTCAGATCGGTCAGGTATTGTCTGGCTTGAGTGCAATGAGAAATGACCAAAACTTAAAATTTGTTATTTGTATTAACAATTATTAAATTTTGCTTAAAATCACAGTTAATCTTCAATAAACTGCAGCAATAGTTTAGTCTCAGTAGATAGTTTTCGTGCTACTTGTTGCAGAATATCAGCTTTTGATTACCCATAATTTCTTCCAGTCGTATATCACCTTCATCCGTATTGACTGTTTGTATCCAGGTTTTTTTCCTGAGAGCATCTTTTTTTTGATTTCCATATAGAACGCTGTCGCCCCGGCTATTTAATCTGGAGATGTAATCTCCTTGTATTCATTGACAGTTTTATAGCGATGTTCGTGAAGAGGCTTGTCTTGGCCTGAAAAGGCCTTTTTGTGTGGCAGACTGTTTTTTTAAGACACATTCCTGTTCAGGAGTGTTTTTTTAGTGAAGACCAATAACATAAAAGGAGGAAATATGATAAAAAAAGCTGGTCCGGGGTCAACCAAAAGATTCAGGTGCTGTCGCAAGTTTACTTTTCTGCTTTGCGGAATCGTTTCATCTTTGGTTTTTTTGAATGAAGAGAGTTCCGCGTTACCTGTTTTTGCAAGGAAATACCATACCGCCTGCTCAACGTGCCACATTGCTTTTCCGGTGAGGAACGGGTTTGGTGAGGCATTCAGAAATAACGGATACCGTTTTCCTTCCGGTACAGACGAAGAGATGGTGAAGGAAGAGCCCATCAAGCTCGGGCAGGAGGCTTACAAAAACATTTTTCCGAATGCGATCTGGCCTTCGGATATGCCCAATATGCCCTCTCTTGGTTTTCTGGCCAAAGCCCGGATCTATATGCCGGAGGATAATGGGAATTTCAAGGAGACAAAATTCGCCGAAGACCTTGAAACCTTCTTTGCCGGAACGATAACCGAGCATATTACTTATTTTGGTGATTTTGCGATCAATCAGGATGGCGTTGAGTGGGGAAAACTGAACCTGCTCTGGGCCTTCAGGCCTGGTCTCAACCTGGTGCTGGGTGAGGTGGGATTCACGGAAAAGATGACCCTGATTCCAGCAAGACCCGGTTGGAAAAGGGATGGGTATGCTACGACCATGCCTACGCCATCCAGAGGCGTCGAACTCCGGTTTGCCGGCAATACCGGAGAATGTGGAGGCTACTCTCTGGCTGCAGGGATAGGGAAGAATTCTACCGAGAATGCTGAAGACACAGGCAACTTTACCGATTCGAGGTTTGTCAGGGGGACATGGAAGATCGGCGGAAACGGCTTGCTGAGTGGTGTCGGTGGTACTCTTGGTAACAACGCTATTGGCATGGATAATTCAGTTACGTTCGGTGTTAATTACTTCAACTCTTCGAACGGAACTGAGGTGGCGTCGCAGGAAAATCTTTTAGGATTCGTCAAGACGGGGTACTCGGCAGATGTTGAGGCATCTTACGGATCCCTGCGTCTTCTTGCCCAGTATGCAAGACTTAATGAGGTGCTCGATGATATGGGTATCGATCACGGCAAAAGAGACGCAATCTCACTCGAAGGTGACTACTGGATCTATCCATGGCTCTTTGGCGTTGTCCGGTACGAGTATTTAAAGGATAATTACAATGGTAAAATCACCAAGATTATTCCGGGTATTGCAGCCATGCTTCGGCCGAATGCCAAAATCGGACTTGAATATGTTTCTGTCAAGAAAGATGCTCTTGCCGATCTTAACAGCGAGGCCAAAAGTTCAATTGCGTTCTTTGCGCAGGTAGGTTTTTAGCAGTATCCGATTGTCTGTTGTCTTTACTCATTGTGTGTGTTGAAGAGGTGTGCTTTCATTGCCGGGAGATATTTTCTTCCGGCATGCAGGCAGGCCTCTTTTGTTATTGTACTTCAGGGGTATTTGAATCACAAAAGTTTTTTTCGGAACGGTTATCGTATCAGATAAGAGGCAGGAATATGGTTATGGTTTTTTTGTTCGCTTTATGCTCTTCTCTGCTTATGTCGCAGATCTGTCATATAACAACCGGCAATGTCCTGACATTGACAAATGGTTCATTTTCAGCCTTTCCGATTGTATCCGTGTGCATTTCTTTCAGAGGTCTACAATCAGACCGACTGTTGTGTAGCTTTCGGGGTGATAAAAGTACATGCCGTGGCGACTCATGCCTGAAAAATAGTTGCAGGCCACTCTGACCTTCTCAAGTCCGATACTATTAAGACGCATGCCAGCCTGCAGGTTCCATGTTCCCCGGTGCCCCCTTGTTTCTTCAAGCGATGAATGCCAGATCGGCAGCAGCTTGAAATCTGCAGCGAGGTAGGTGTTACCGGGCGTTGAGAGTTCAATTCCAGCCTGGAGTGAGTGTGGATTGATACCATCCGGGAGGGTGTGGTAAAGGTACTGGTATCCGGCATAGAGCCTGTGTCCCGGTGAGCTGAGTGCCACAACGAGATTCAGGAACTCCCGACTGTAGGTAAACGGAACGGAGCCCAGCCATTCGGATTGCTGAATCCATTGCTGGCTGTTTGTGTCGAAGTGGCCGTCTTCAAAGTGAGCAGAGATGTGACTGATACGAATTCTTGTGCTTAATTCATCAAAGGGAAGTGCTTCGTTGCTGATCTTTTTTTTCCAGCTTGCATTGATGCCGAAGAGATAATCGATGGCGTCTACCGGAAACTTGAAATTATTGCTCCGGTGCAGAAGTGAGTATGTTGCGAAATCAACACCTGCGGCAAATTCCTTGCTGTCATTCTGGTACAGATCGGCAGATGATCCGATATCGAGTTGCAGGGAGCGCTCAGTAAGCCATGGCATGACGGCAATTCTTGGTTCTGACGGGTCGGCAAGGAGTGGCGTGAAAAGCGTTCTGGTTGGCGGGTTCAGCAGCGGTTCTGTCTGAGCGCTTTCGAGGGAGATCAAAAGCATTGCTGTGAGAATGAACAGTGCTTTGCAGAGGCGGTAAATGCTTTTCATGGCAAAGAGTTGACGCGTTAGCTGATAATGATGATGAAATTGTTTTATCCGGAAAGAAGAGTGTTCAGCACCGCCATGCGGATAGCAACGCCGTTGGTAACCTGTTCAAGGAGCATGCTTTTCGAATAGCCCGGAGGTTGTATGCGGTCAGCAACATGGTTCGATATTTCAATTTCACGGTTTATCGGTCCGGGATGAAGCACCAGCAGATGTTTCTGTACTCTTTCAAGCCTTTCGTCAGTCAGACCGTAATGGACTGAATATTCTTCGAGAGAAGGGAGGTAGCCTCCGGTTGCTCTTTCAAGCTGCAGGCGAAGCACGATTGCCGTATCAGCCCAGGCAATAGCATTATCAAGGTTGGTAAAGAGGGAGACACCGAGCTTGGCGGCATCGGAAGGCAGAAGGGTAACCGGGCTGCAGAGGCCCACTTCTGCACCGGCAGTAAGAAGACCATAAATATTTGAACGGGCAACCCTGCTGTGCAGTACATCGCCGATAATGATAACCTTGAGGCCTTCGACTTTTCCAAAATATTCACGGAGCGTGAACATGTCGAGCAGCGCCTGTGTCGGGTGCTCATGTGATCCGTCACCCGCATTGATGACGTTTTTCGATGTTATCCTTGTTATAAGATCAGCAGCTCCTGAAGAGGGATGTCGCAGCACAAATGCATCCACCTGCATGGCTTCAAGGTTTTTGATGGTATCGCTCAGGCTTTCCCCCTTGCTGACGCTGCTTGATGCAGCACTGAAGTTCAATGTTCCCGCACCAAGGTAGCGTGCTGCTATTTCAAAAGAAAATCGGGTACGGGTTGAATTTTCAAAAAAAACCAGCGCAATGCGTTTATTATGAAGGGATGGTTCAAAAGAGGGGTTGGCGGTGATCAGTTGTTTCTTAAACCCGGCGGCCATGTCGAGTATGCTGGTGATGTCACTGGCCGGAACATTGCATAATCCAGTAAGGTGCTTCAAATCCGACATGTAGTTATGGCTTTTCAGAAAGAAATTTTTTTCAAAGGTACAAAAAAAATCATGATCAAAAACTACCTTGCAGTTGTGATTCATGGTTTAGTTGCATCACGTTGCGGATACTGCCCTTCAGCAGGGTTTTATGAAAACCTTGCAAGGAAAGAACAGGTTTGATCTGTGCAGTTGTCAAATAATGAAAAGAACAGGGGATAAACGTAAATCAAAACAGGTTATGGGTTTGATCGAAGCGGTTTGTATCAGTACAGAAAAGGGTGCAGTAAAAAAAGCTGTCAGGCATATTTCACTCAGGCCGGACTGGGGAATAGAAGGTGATGCTCATGCAGGGAATTGGCATCGGCAAGTCTCGATTCTTTCGGGTGAGAGTATTGACCGGATGCGCATAAAAATGCCGGAGCTTGATCACGGAATGTTTGCTGAGAATATTGTGACAAGGGGTATTGATCTATCACGCCTCATTGTTGGCGATTCTTTGCTGGTTAGTGATGATATCGTGCTTGAAATTACCCAGATAGGCAAGGAATGCCATAATTCCGGATGTGCCATACAGAGCACAACAGGAGAGTGCATCATGCCGAAAGAGGGTCTCTTCTGCAGGGTCGTTCGGGGGGGAATGATAGAGGCGGGTATGGTGATCAGGATGAAAGCAGACTAATGCAGCGATACAGCGGCATCTTACCCTCCGATCTCCGACATGCTGGTTCTGATGGAATCTCTGGCCGCATGTCTTCCATCTTCCGGTTTCTGTGAAACCGCTTTTCTGAACAGATCAGCAAGAGCCTGACGATCTGCATTGCCTCGAAGCAGAGGCAGTAAATCCAGTCCTTCTTTTTCATAAAGGCAACTGATAATTTTTCCGTTCGAAGTAATGCGAACCTTGTTGCACTGACTGCAGAAATTTCTTGTAAATGCAGGTATAATGGCAATCGATCCCTTATGTTCAGGCAAGGTATAGCTGAAATACTGGGTTGCATGGCCTATGATTGTCACAAGGGCGGGATACATATTTTTCAAAATCTCCTGGATTTTATCGGCTCCGAGAAATCTGCCTGTGCGCCAGATTTGATTGTCATCAAATGGCTGAAGTTCCATAAATCTGACGGTTATTGCATGATCTCTGGTCAAGTCAACAAATTGCCGGATTTCGTCACTGTTGATATCCCGCATGAGTACCACGTTGAGTTTTACTGTAATGTTCTCAGCTTCGAGAAGCCTGTCGAGATTATCCCGCACCCGGCAAAAATCATCCCGACGTGTTATGGCAAGGTATCGTTCACGATCCAGTGTGTCGATGCTGAAATTGATGGCGTCGATTCCGGCATCAATCAGGGGGGGAAGAAAACGGTCAAGCAGAAGACCATTTGTTGTAAGGCTGACTGTTTTAACTGACGAATGTTTCTTTGCTTTACTGACCAGCTCAACAATATCTTTGCGCAGCAGGGGTTCACCGCCGGTAAATCGCACCTTTGCCAAGCCAAGGCCGGCAAGTACCTCAATAATGGTGTGGATTTCCTGAGTCTTCAGAAGTGATTCTGTATCAACTCTCTCTTCATGTTCTTCCCGCATGCAATAGGTACATCTCAGGTTGCATCTCGAAGTTACAGCTATACGGACATAGTCTACAGTTCGGTGAAACGTATCAACAAGATGATCCATACAGTCATTGGTCAAATTAATCAGGGCTCAGTGCAATAAAACACATTATGACGAAAAAGGCGCTGCTCTTTTTTGAAGAGACAGCGCCTTTTTCACGACCAGTGACTTCGCCAAAAGCTGCTACGTGGTGAAATCGTTATTCGACAGGAGACTTGCGGTTTTAATCGCATCATCCAGTTTGCCGGTGTACTTTCTCACACCGACCTTTGTGCCTTTGTACCATGGCATAGTTGTTTTCGGGTCAGTATAGGAAGAGATAAGATTATTCATCGTCCCCTTCGCATGATACATTATACCGAAAACAAGCCCCGGTTTTGTGGCATCATTGACATAAACAAGTGCAATACATGAACCCTCTTCGTTGAATACCTCTGCCATGTCTCCACTCTTCAGGCCGAGCTTTCCTGCATCGACCGGATGGATTTCCATGTAGGGAAGAGGAAGCGACAGGTATTTTTCGGGAATCAGCTTATCGTGGTACATGGTCTGCCAGACATGCTGTGAGCGCCCGGTGGTGAACCAGAACGGATAGGTCGGGTTATCAATGTATTTGGCGATTTCAGCAGGGTATCCTGTCCAGGCATCGGTGCCATACCATTTGAAAAGTCCATCTTTTGATGCAAAGCTGTACTTGTAACGCCGTTTGGTGCCAACCAGTTTGCCTGTGGCAGGGTCCTGCCGCACCGGAGTCTGAATCCCTTCGTTGCCAAGTTTTCTCAGTATCTCATGCGTGACTCCTTTGTAGCACTCCGCAGAGAGCGTTGCTTCATCAGTTTCCGCAACTTTGTTGTCACCGAACTCGGCTGATCCGGCAGCGAACACTTCGGCATCCGTCTTCCAATCCATTCCGCTGAATCGGTCAGCCATCGCCTTGTTGCCTTCGGCCTCATAGAGCGCTTTGAGTTTATTGCCGACCAGTGCAAGAATCTTCCAGTCAGGAAGGGCTTCTCCCGGGGCATCCATGAACTTGTCATAGATTCTCAACAGACGGCTGTGGCAGTTGACCGAAGTATCAACCGCTTCGCCCCATCCTGCTGCGGGAAGAATCAGCATGGCATCCTGTGCAGTATGCGTCATATAGATATCCTGAACAACCACAAAGAGGCCGTCAGTCTTCTCAAACGCTTCAAGCACCTTTGCTGTATAGGCCTTCGGATCTAAAGGGATTCCTCCATTATCAATGTAATCAAGAAGATTTGCTGCCCGTTTCTTGACCATTTTTTTGAAAAACTGGCTGTTCGGAGTTGAAAGATAGGGATCCGTTGCGCCTACCCAGTAGATTTTTCCGCCTCCTCCGGTGATATATTTGTCTACGTTTTTTGGAGGGCCTCCGGCATAGATGGAGCCGGGTGTCGGGGCCGGTGGCCTGACATAGCCTTCCTGATGGCCTCCAAGTCGTCCGCATCCGGTACCCACTCTTCCGACATTCGACGTCAGAACATTGAGCTGTGCTATTGCTGCAACCTGGTCATAGTTTTTCATATTCCAGATTATGCCTTTTTCATAGAGGGTCAGTGTCCTGCGTTTGAAGCCGCCTGCTTTGGGTTTGGCAATCCACTCTGCGGCCTGTTCCATCTCTTGTCTTGAAACTCCTGTGATTTTTTCAGCGTCAGCAAGAACGGTGTTGAGCGATTTTGAAAGTTGAAGAGACTTGCTTTTATAGTCTTCAAAGGTCTTCATGTCGGTACGTTTCTGGAGATAGTCATTATCGTACCACTTGTTTTCCCAGGCAATTCTGGCTATCGCATTGGCCAGAATCCAGTCGGTACCAAGGTTAGGCCGGATATGCAGAACTCTTTCGGCACTGATGTCCTGACTGACGGATGTCGTTGCATTTTTACGAGGATCGATAATAACGATACGGCCCGCTTCGGCTGGTTCGCCGGATGCAAACTCCTTCTGTTTTTCTTCAATCGATCCACCCTGAAGGTTCGGCATGATGTGCTCGGTGTAGAACACTGTTGCGCCTTCGTAGGCATTAGCTCCCCAGAGCACAACTGTATCGGCAAGACGCGCGTCATCAACATCATAATTAAGCTCATGCATGCCACGCTCTCTTGAACCCCACACCTCAGAATTGTATGCCGGACGGTTGTGAATTGAGAGGTACTGTGTTTTGATGCCGCTTAAAAAGAGCTTGCCGGCTCCCCAGTTGTCTTCAAATCCAAGGCCGGAACTCCCATGATCATAAAATTTCATCGCAATACTGTCAGCACCGTATTTGTCGATGGAACTTTTGGTAAGTGTTGCAAGGATTTCCACGGCATGATCCCAGGTAATTGCCACAAAACCGTTTTCTTTTCTGAGCATCGGATCTTTCAGTCGATTCCGGGTTACACCAGTGGGAGTATAGGCTGTCAGAGCATTGGTGCCTCCACGGATGGAGTAGTCTCCTTTATTGATGCGCGACTCTTTTGCGGGAATAATGGCGAGGTTGTATTTATGACCGTTTTTTCTGGTGATCACATTATGCATGGTCTCCGTGTAGGAAAAACCTGACATCAACTGCCCTTGTTGCGACAAATCGACTTTAAACGCATTTGATTTTGCTGTTCCACTTCTTTTTTCAGGCCATACAAACACATTGTATCCGCAGCCGGCACTACAATACTGGCAGACCGTTGTATATTTTTCCGCATCCAGTGGAGGAATGGGAAGAGTGTCTTTTCTTTTAAAGAGTGACATAGCGCGTTTTCTCCTTAGCTCAGTTTAAGGTTGCCAATTCTGCCGTAAATGAGGCCTTCAACCCCTTCAGCATAAATATTGCCGGTTGCAGCATCAAGCCGCAAAACTATTTGCGCTACCCACTGGGATGCAAGCCCCTGATACGTCTGGCCGTTAAGGGCAACATCAAACATGGAGTAATGACATTTGCAGACAAGACGGCCCTTGCTGTAGGTAAGAGGGCAACCCATGTGTGTACAGAGAGCAGAGAAAGAGACAATACTCTTGCCTGGCCCAACACCGCCAACAGCCTCGTTTTCAACTTTTACCAACAGACAGGGTGACTTGTCGTCAGGATAATTAAACGCAAGCGGTTCATTAACCTTGAGATTCTTGATGTTGCCGATTTTTTTTGAAGGGTACCCCTTCGGCGGAGCGGTATTGCCGTCCCTGCTCAGCCCGGAAAGAAAGAGCACCGCACTTGCTGATGTAGTTTGAAGAAACTTTCTCCGTGAGATGTCCGACATAATCTCCTCCTGTGGATGGTAACAATTGCTAGACCTGGAAATAAAAAAATTGGGGTGATGAGTGTGTAGATGGAAATAAGCTGTTTAAAGTTCCTTAGAAGCTGACAACAAGTAAACAGAGCAGCTCAAAAAAAGGACTTCGGGTTGATCTGGCGTATATTGGCCCACGATTCCATCTTAACACTTGTTAAATATTACGGAATTGTAATTTCTAATGCAAAAACATTCACATAAAATACTGTCAATGGGGCAGCCCTCACCGTGTTATCAACTTTTTAATATGACAACAGGGAGGAGAGTGTGCTTATTCGGCATCACTCCCGGCTCCTTTTTTTTGAATCGTTAGTCGAGTCTTTTTATGAACGGCAAGCATTATTCCGGTCTTCGGGATCATTAATGTTCCTCAATGTTCCGCTATCATATGGCATAAGTTCCTCGATACGCGATTCCTTGAGAAAGGCAGCAAGAGCGTTATCGCCCTCACTATGTCGAAGGATCAGACTGTTGCGGGATTTTGGCTCATAGCAGGCACAGAGCGGTTCAAGACGGCCGGACTGCGGATTTCTGAAGGCTGTTGCGAAACGCAGTGGATTGCGTTCTGCAGAGAGCTGACGGATTATTGTTTCATTAAGAAAGGGAAGATCACATGCTGCAACAATCCAGGCGGCACCGGGCATGTGGCGTTGAGCGGAGAGAAGCCCTCCCAGAGGCCCGATTCCGAGGTATGTATCGGTGATGAGTGGAATACCAAAAGTGCGGTACGTTTCAGCCTGATCCTCCCGGCATGAGACAAATACTTCACGGCATTGCTGCTGCAGAAGCGCCGCCGTATGAACAAGCTGGTTTTTGTCGTGGTATTCAAGAAGTGCCTTGTCACTTCCCATGCGAGAACTGTGGCCGCCAGCCAGCACCAAACCGTATAGCGGCGTCTCTGTGAAAGAGCGTGAAACGAGAAGGTTTTCAACAAATACAGCGATCTCTCCGGTACAGTCCCGCTGCAATACAGGAATGCTCGATGGAGCATACGAAACCGGATCGTCAGGCACGACAAGAGCAGCAACATTGCTGATTCTTCCGTTACTCAAAAGATCAAGTATCCGGCGTTCACGGTCAACCAGAAGCAGTTTCGGCAGAGGAAGCTCCTTGAGCCCCTCGACAATGAGCAAATCATGGTTTGAAAATGCATGGCGCTCGAGCAGTGGGGTGCATGAGTCAGGTCTGGTAACAAGCGCTTTTTTTTCCGGATCAGAAATCATGACGGTGGAGGCTCCTGCCTGACCTACAGTCCAGGAGTCTTTACCTTCACGATCAATGTCAAAGCGGTGGCACCCGTGTTTGTAGTATGCAATGGAGACGCGTGGAGCGAGGTGGCGGACAACTTCTGCAATCAGGGTTGTTTTTCCTGTACCAGAATAACCGCAGAAGGCGATTTCAAAAGGATGAAACAGCATGGAGCTCCTTATTGCGGTTACGTTATGATTCAGCCAAAAGCCCGGCCCACGGCAGCATCGTGCAGAGTATCTCTGATCCAGGGGAAAGCGGTACGGAAGAGGGAGCTGTTTCGAGCAGACAGTTAGAGCCAATGACAGACGTTATCATATGAGATTCAACTTTCGGTGAAATCCTGCATAACAATCTTCCATCTTCAGCCCACACCTTTCCAAGAAGAAAACGGTGCCGTTTTTTGTCAGCAGGAAACGGTTCAGCAAGAACTGCATAAAATTTATCAGGCGCAGATTTTCCCTGGAGAGCAAAAAGGGCAGGAACGCAATACTCCACAAAACAAACCAGTGAAGAAACAGGATTTCCGGGGAGTGAAAAGACAAGTTTTCCTTCATTGGTTGCACCGACATACAGGGGCTTGCCAGGTTTTTGAGCGACATTCCAGAACTTTTTTGTTACGCCAAGTAAAGAGAGTTCCTCCTGAACAAAGTCATACTCTCCCATTGAGATGCCCCCTGCCGTAATGAGCAGATCACAGCTGTTGATCGCCAGCTCAAGTACTTCATGCAACCGCTTTCTGTCATCAGGAGCATGAGGGAGCATGGCCGGTTCAATGCCTGTTGAACGGCAGGCTGCTTCAAGTAAAAAGCGATTGCAGTTATAGATCTCCGCGCCGGAAAGCTCTTCACCGGGGCTGCGCACTTCATCACCAACCGTGACAATTGAAACTTTAGGTACACTCTGAACCATAGCCGATGCACAGCCGAATGAGGCAAGGATGGCTATTTCAGAAGGAGAGATTGACATTCCTTTGCGGAGAACGATTTCACCTGCCGCCATCTCTTCACCGCAGTATCGGACATTGGCTCCCTGTTTCGGTGCTTTGTATATCTCAACACATGCAGAGCCGAACCCGCTGCTCTCTTCAAACTGCACGACGGTATCCGCCCCTTCCGGCATGGGTGCACCAGTCATGATTTCCGCACAGCATCCTGAAGCAACCGGCAAGGTGGAGAGAGTGCCAGCCTGAATCTGCTGGGCGACATGCATCCGAACCGGCGATTCCCTTGAAGCGGTGGAGATATCGTCCCACTTGAGCGCAAAACCATCCATAGCCGCGTTGGTAAAACGCGGAAGTGAAAAAGGAGCTGTTATCTCCTGCGCAAGCACTCTGCCCTGAAGCAGGCCAAGAGGGAGCTCCTCTATGCCAAGCGGCACGATCGATTGGCTGATGAGGCGGTGTGCCTCCTGAACGGTTATCATCATCAGTGTCCCTCTCCTTTCATCATGGCGAAAGCATGAAATACGGCAGGAACAAGCACCTCGAGCGCATCAGATGCCGCACCGGTGCTTCCGGGCAGACAGATCACCATTGATGAGCCTACCATGCCGGCTGCAAGTCTTGAAAGCATCGCCGTCCTTGTTTTACCCTGTCCCCAGTTGAAAAGTGCCTGCTCAATTCCCGGCAATTTACGAGAAAATTTGGGAAGCAGAGCATCCACAGTCACATCACGCGGCCCTAGACCCGTACCTCCAGCAGTCACGATAAGCTCGACCCCTCCGGAAACCCACTCATCAATAACCGAGACAATCTCTTCCTGATTGTCTGCAATGATCCTCACCTCACCGATCGGACACCCGGCGGCTTCAAATCCTTCACGCAGCAGTTTTCCCGACCGGTCGATTGCCAGACCGGAAGAAACCGAATCCGAAAGCACAAGAATCGATGTTTTTGGTCTGTAGCCTTCCGGCTGATGAGATTTTCCGCCGGTTTTCTTTTCCAGTTTTATTGCTCCGATCTCCATCGACTTGTCTGCGGCCTTGCACATGTCATAGATGGTCAGCGCGGCTATCGATACGGCAGTCAACGCCTCCATCTCGACTCCTGTTGCCTCCTTTGTTTTAACTGTCGCAGTGATGGCTATGCGGTCACTCTGAACATCAAAGACAATATCGGCCCATGAAAGATTGAGCTGATGACAAAGAGGAATAAAGTGGGCTGTATTTTTGGCGGCCAGAATGCCGGCGAGCTTGGCAGTAGTCAGAACATTGCCTTTCGGTAAACCGTCACGGGTGAGAAGCTCGATGGTTTCCTGCTTCATAAGGATAAAACCTGATGCACTCGCACTCCTGAGCGTGCATGGTTTTCCTGAAACGTCGACCATGGCAATGTTCCCTCTATTGTCCAGATGTGTAAAGTCCATAGTTTTTACCTGTTTTCACCAGCAGTTCTGAATCTGTTCTGCCTGCAATTTTTGGAAGGGGAGGATACTTTTGAAAGATTTTTGTTAATCTATGGAACTTTGCCTGAAAAAATGAAAATTATTCAAGACCGAATCTTATTCTGAACGTTGTTATGCATGAACTGAGCATTGCGCTTTCAATTGTTGAGGCAGTAGAGCTGAAAGCACAGGAAGAGGGTGGTGGCAAAATTTCAGGAATTGATCTGGTCATCGGCAAGCTTGCCGGTATTGTGCCTGAGTCGCTGAGATTCTGTTTTTCAGCAGCCTCGAAAGGCACACTTGCCGAAGATGCTGTGCTTGCCATTGAGGAGCCTGAAGGGGTCGGCGAGTGCGGAGAATGCGGCATGAAATTCCCTGTTACCTTTTATTATGCCGAGTGCCCCGAATGCCGTTCGCTGCGCATAAAGATCATATCGGGTGAGGAGTTTTCGATTCAATCAATGACCATAGAAGAGGGGGAGGAATCATAGCATGTGCGATACCTGCGGTTGTTCAACTGAAGGCGGGGCAGTGCTCCGCAAGCCAGGCCAGAGTGATTATCATGTTCATGTCAGTGATGGCGAACACGGGCATACCCATACGCATGATGAGCATCACACTCATGATATTGGCCATCATCATCAAGAGGGCACAAGCCGGAAGGTCGTTATTGAGCAGGATGTGCTTCAGAAAAACAATCTTCTCGCAGAGAGAAACCGGGGATATTTTGAGGCACGGAACATTTTTGCGCTTAATTTTCTGAGCTCTCCCGGTTCGGGTAAAACCTCGCTGCTTGAAAAAATCATTCCACCCCTTCATCAGCGCATTCCTGTTGCGGTTATCGAAGGTGACCAGCAGACCACCAATGATGCCGAGCGTATCCAGGCGCTCGGGGTGCCTGTGATCCAGATCAATACCGGTTCGGGATGCCACCTTGATGCCGCGATGGTCAACCGTGCCTTTAAGGAGCTCGATCTGCAGGATAATTCGCTGCTCTGTATTGAGAATGTCGGCAATCTTGTCTGTCCGGCGCTCTTTGATCTCGGCGAAGCCCTGAAAGTGGTGATTATCAGTGTAACGGAGGGAGACGACAAACCGCTGAAGTATCCGACCATGTTCCATGAGGCGGATCTCTGCATTCTCAACAAGATTGACCTTCTTCCCTATGTTGATTTTGATGTCAGCAAGTGCCGGGAAAATGCCATGCGGGTAAATCATCATCTCGAATGGTTTGAACTCTCTGCGAAAACCGGCGAGGGGCTGGCTGCATGGCAGCAGTGGCTCGAAGATAAACTGGCACAGCACTGAGCATCAAGGAAAACAACCCTGAAGAGCGGAGGCGTCTCCGGGTGAACGGAATCGTCCAGGGTGTAGGATTCCGTCCTTTTGTCTATCGTCTGGCCGTCGGGTATGGTCTGACCGGGTTTATCCGTAATACAGCATCAGGTGTTTTAATCGAGGTGCAGGGCCCGGTCCACCTCCTCCAGGAATTTTCACTGCGTCTGGTGCGTGAGCGGCCGCCGCTTGCGACCCTTGAAGCAATTCAGGAGAGCCCGATTGCCTCTATTGTTGAGGCAGGTTTTGTGATAGGGGATTCGACTGCCGGCATTGAGGTTGAAACACTCATTCCGCCTGATATCGCACTCTGCAGCGATTGCCGCAGGGAGCTGCTTGATCCCGCAGACCGCCGCTTCCGTTATCCCTTTATCAACTGCACCAATTGCGGCCCCCGCTACACCATTGTCGGGCGTCTGCCCTATGACCGTCCCTTTACCTCAATGCAAGGGTTTATGATGTGCCGGGAGTGTGATTGCGAATATCACAATCCTCTCGACCGCCGGTTTCATGCTCAGCCAAATGCCTGTCCGGTCTGCGGTCCGGCTCTCTCTCTGCTGGATGGTGAAGGGAATCCTTCCGATGCATCTGATGCTGTTGCTGCCGCTGTGTCACTTCTCAAACAAGGGCTGATTGCAGCGCTGAAAGGACTTGGTGGTTTTCATCTTGCAGTCGATGCCCGTAATGAACGTGCGGTCAGGAGGCTGAGAGATCGGAAGGGGCGTGAAGCAAAACCTTTTGCTGTGATGATTCGTGATATGGAGCTTGTAGAGAGGTTCTGTGAGGTCAGTGAGACTGAACGTTCGGCGCTCACCTCTGCACAGGCGCCAATTGTGCTCCTGAAAAAGAAAAAGGGATCCGGGCTTGCTCCATCGGTAGCTCCGGGTAATGAACGGCTTGGCGTCATGCTGCCCTATACTCCGCTGCATACCCTGCTTTTCGATAGAGTTCTTGACGTTCTGGTTATGACCAGTGCGAATTTCAGCGAGGAGCCGATTGTCAACGATAATGAGGAAGCTCTCTTGCGCCTCAAAGGCATCGCTGACCTATTTCTCATGCATAATCGTCCCATTTTCCTGAAATGCGACGATTCAGTCACCATCTCACTTTCGGGAGAGCTTCGCCAGATCAGGCGAAGCAGGGGATACGTGCCGGCCCCTGTTTATCTCTGCGAGGATGGCCCGGTTGTCCTTGCTGCAGGAGGCGAGCTTAAAAACACTGTTACGTTGTTGAAGGGTACCCATGCGCTGATGAGTCAGCATATTGGCGACATGAAAAACTTTGAGGCATACAGCCATTTTCAGCATGTCGTTCTTCATCTGCAGCACCTTTTTCAGGCAACGCCGGAACTTCTTGTGCATGATCTGCATCCCGGCTACCTGACAACAGAGTGGGCTCTGAAGCAGGAGACTCCACTGCTTGGGGTGCAGCACCACCATGCCCATCTTGCATCCTGTCTTGCTGAAAACAAACATGAAGGCCCAGCAATCGGACTTCTCCTTGACGGCACAGGATACGGAACCGATGGTACGATCTGGGGCGGAGAGGTGCTGATAGGGGATGCTGCCGGAGTGGAGCGCTTTGCCTCGCTTGAGCTTATGCCGCTGCCGGGAGGTGAAACGGCGGTCATGCAGCCATGGCGGGCAGCACTTGGTTATCTCCACCGAAGCTGTGGCGAACTGCCTGACCTGCCATTTATGAAAGAGCGAAGCATTGAACCGGTGCTTGAGCTGCTTGAAAAGCATGTCAACGTTGTTGAAACATCAAGCTGCGGCAGGCTGTTTGACGCTGTTTCCGCTCTTTGCGGTCTACAGGGTGAGATCACCTATGAGGGTGAGGCCGCCATCGCATTGATGCATGCCGCAGGGGGAAGAGTCGGCACCAGGGAGTTTCGTAACGCACTGGTTTATGAAAAAGAACATGCTTTTGCGCTGACCCATGCTACCGGAGAAAACACAATGAACAATGGGGCTTTGCATGGGGAAAAAGGACGCTGGATTATGCTCGTGTCGCCAATCATCCGGGATGCAGCCGTAGCTGTGCAGCAGGGGATGGCGGTCAGTGAAATCAGCCAGCGGTTTCACCGTACGCTCGTGAACTGTTTTCATGAGATTATCGAAAAAGCATCCCGGGAAACCGGTCTGAAAACCGTCGCGCTCAGCGGAGGAGTCTTCCAGAATGCACTTCTCTTTGAAACTCTCGTGAATGAATTGCAGGCCAAAGGCTATACGGTGTTGATCCACTCTCTTGTGCCTTCAAATGATGGTGGCCTCTCCCTTGGCCAGGCCGTCATCGGTCGAGCGTACCTCAAAGGCAACTATCAAGGAGTTCAATAATTCTTCTTTCTTTCGTTCTTTTTATAAGTCCTGTAAGTACCATATATCCCATATTCACTATCTTTAAAAAAACACCGGATCAATGTGCCTTGCCATACCAGGAAAACTCCTTGAAATCTCCAGCGAAAACGGCCTTAAAATGGGCGTTATTGACGTGAACGGTTCAAAAACGAGGGCATGTCTTGAATATGTGCCTGATATCGAGGTTGGGCAGTACACAATCATCCATGCCGGCTTTGCCCTGAAAATCATTGACGAAGAGGAAGCTGCAGAAAGTCTGAAACTCTGGCAGGAGCTTATCGAGAGCGGAGCATTTCAGCCTGATGAAGAGCCTCCTTCACCCGAATTTCTGTGAAGCCGACTCCAATGAAATATATCGACGAATACCGTGATCCGCAGCTTGCCAGAAACATCCTTGATGAGATCAGGCGAAAAACCACCCGGCACTGGACCATCATGGAGATCTGTGGCGGACAGACCCATTCGATCATTCGTAACGGCATTGATCAGTTGCTGCCTGATACCATAGAACTGGTGCATGGTCCGGGATGCCCCGTCTGTGTGACGCCGCTTGAATCAATTGAGCGTGCACTTCTCATTGCTGCCCGAAAAGAGGTGATATTCACCAGTTTCGGCGATATGCTGCGTGTGCCGGGCAGTTCAAAAGATCTCTTCATGGTTCGCAGTGAAGGGGGAGACGTGCGCATTCTTTTTTCGCCGCTCGATGCACTCCAGATTGCCCGTGACAACCCCTCCAAAGAAGTTGTTTTTTTTGCCGTCGGTTTCGAGACCACTGCGCCAGCCAATGCCATGGCGGTCTGGCAGGCGGCACGCGAGGGGATTGAAAATTTCAGCGTTCTGGTCAGCCAGGTCATGGTGCCGCCAGCCATGCGCGCTATTCTTTCGTCGCCCGAAAACAGGGTTCAGGGCTTTCTTGCCGCGGGCCACGTCTGCGCGGTGATGGGTTATGAGGAGTATGAGCCGGTAGCCCGTGAGTTTCATGTGCCGATTGTACCGACCGGTTTTGAGCCGGTAGACCTGCTTGCCGGCATTCTGAAAACCGTCGAGATGCTTGAAGAGGGGCGCTCGGAGGTGGTGAACCGGTACGGACGGGTGGTGAGCCGTGAAGGGAACCGTGTGGCCCAGGAGATTATCGGCAAGGTTTTTGAAGTGACTGATCGTCAGTGGCGGGGAATCGGTCTGATTCCCGGCAGCGGTCTTGCTCTCAGGGCTGCTTTTGCGGATTTCGATGCCGAAAAAAAGTTCCAGGTCACCCATATTTGTGCCGCCGAGTCGCCACTCTGCATGAGCGGCAGTGTTCTGCAGGGAGTTCTGAAGCCAGACGGATGTCCGGCATTTGCCAGAGAGTGCACTCCTGAACACCCGCTTGGCGCTACCATGGTCTCCTCGGAAGGAGCCTGTGCCGCTTATTACAACTATAACCGGAATTTTGTTTTATGACCATTGCACCCCTCTGTCCGGCCCCCATTATGCAGCATGAAACCGTTCAGATGGCTCACGGTGCGGGAGGCCGGCTTTCTCAGGCTCTCATGCAGCGGCTCTTTATGCCGCATCTTCATAACCCGTTTCTTGATCTGCTCGACGATCAGGCGAAACTTGACCTGCCTCCGGGAAGAGTTGCCTTTACCACCGACAGTTATGTGGTGAGCCCGGTTTTTTTCCCGGGAGGCAATATCGGAGAGTTGGCGGTCAACGGAACGGTTAATGATCTGGCGGTAGGAGGTGCACGGCCGATCTACCTCAGTGCAGGGTTTGTCATTGAGGAGGGGTTTTCACTCGCCGAACTTGAGACTATTGTTAAAAGCATGGCCGAAGCTGCCCGGAAAGCCGGGGTCATGATTGTGGCCGGCGACACCAAGGTAGTCGGCAAAGGGCAATGCGACAGGATTTTCATCAACACCTCGGGGATCGGTGTTATCAGCGAAGGTCTCAAGCTTTCATGCTGCAATCTGCAGCCGGGAGACAGCATCATTCTGTCAGGGACGGTGGGAGATCACGGGATGGCCATCATGACCTCGCGTGAAGGACTCTCATTCCAGTCACGGATAACGAGCGACTGCGGGGCGCTGAATGGCATGACTGCAGCCATGCTGGAAGCAGTGCCCACCATTCATGCCATGCGTGATCCGACAAGGGGAGGTGTTGCCGCAACCCTGAATGAGCTCGCTGTATCTTCCGGTGTGGGTATTGCTATCAATGAAACCGCCATTCCTGTAAAGGAGGATGTCAGGGGCGCCTGCGAACTGCTTGGTATCGATCCGCTGCATGTGGCGAACGAAGGCAAGCTGGTTGTGGCAGTTGCGCCCGCCGATGCCAGCAAGGTTCTTGAGGTGATGCGCTCATCCGAACATGGCCGGGATGCCGTCATTATAGGAACTGTCGTTGTCGATCATCCCGGTATGGTAGTCATGAACACCGCTTTTGGCAGCCGCCGCATTATAGACCTGCCGCTCGGTGAGCAGCTTCCGCGGATCTGCTGAAGCGGTTACATGTTCAGCGCCCGTTTTTCGATGGCGAGGGCTGCTTCGCGCATCACTTCCGAGAGGCTCGGGTGCGGATGGCAGGTGCGTGCAACGTCTTCAGATGAAGCACGGAACTCCATGGCAAGCGCTGCTTCGGCAATCAGGTCGGAGGCATCAGCTCCGATAATGTGAACGCCGAGGATTTCATCGGTTTTCCCATCAGCAAGCATTTTAATGAATCCTTCAGCATCCCCGAGGCCAAGTGCCCGTCCGTTTGCTGCAAAGGGAAACTGTCCCACCTTGTAGTCGCCCCCTTCAGCACGGAGCTGCTGCTCGGTTTTTCCTACCCAGGCAATTTCCGGGGTGGTATAAATGACCCATGGCATGCTGTTATAGTCGATATGCGGTTTTTGTCCGGCTATAAGTTCAGCTACCATGACACCCTCATCCTCCGCCTTGTGAGCCAGCATGGGGCCGCGCACCACGTCACCTATGGCATAAACCCCCGGAGCGGTTGTAGCACAATGGTCGTTGACGGGAATAAAGCCTCGTTCATCGGCCTGCAGACCGATAGCTTCAAGGTTTAGTTTTTCAGTATTTGGAATCCGGCCGACAGAGACTATCAGCTTGTCGCATTCGAGGGTATGTTCGAAACCCTGGTCGTCAGTATAGGCAATGCTGACGCCATGTTTCGTCAGTTTGGCCTGGCCGATTCTGACGCCGAGTTTGATGTGCAGCCCCTGCTTTAAAAAAAGTTTTGAAGCCTCTCGTGAAATGCTCTCATCGGCTGCAACGAGAAACGATGGCATCACTTCAAGGACGGTGACCTCCGCTCCGAGCCTGCGCCAGACTGAACCAACTTCAAGACCGATAACGCCTGCGCCGATAACGCCCAGTTTTTTTGGCGGCTCAGTGAATTTCAGTGCACCTTCGTTGTCGCAGATGGTAACATTGTCGACGGCAATATTGGGGATATGACGTGCCTTGGAACCGGTGGCAATAATGACCTTTTGCGCAAGCACCTCCTCTTCGCCCTCTTTTCCGCTGATGATGACCCTGTAACCGGCATCGGTTCTTCCGGCAAAAGAGCCTCGCCCGTGAAGAAGGGTGATTTTATTTTTTCGGAAGAGGAACTTGACTCCCGCGGTCATTTTGGTAACGATAGCCTCCTTGCGCAGCTGCATTTTGGCAATATCAATGCCTACACCGCTGGTCGTGATGCCATGGTCTTCAAGGTTGTGTGATACCTTTTCAAAGAGTTCCGAGGAAGCAACCAGTGCTTTCAGGGGAATACATCCTGCGTTAAGGCAGGTGCCTCCAAGCCGGGGTTCTCCTGCAGGATCGTCGTAGGCACTGAACTCGCAGCATCCCACTGAAAAACCAAGCTGTGCGGCACGGATTGCTGCGATATAGCCGCCGGGGCCTGCTCCGATAACAAGAACGTCGAATTGTTTGTTCATCATATGTTTTTTCTTAAAGATCAAGTAAGAGACGCGCTGGATCTTCCAGTGCATCTTTGATTGCAAGCAGACCAAGAACAGCTTCGCGGCCGTCTATGATGCGGTGGTCGTATGACATGGCCAGATAGTTCATGGGTCGTATGACGATCTGCCCCTCTTCCACTACCGGTCGATCTTTGGTGGCGTGAATACCGAGAATGGCCGACTGGGGAGGATTAATGATCGGTGTTGAAAGCATGGAACCGAAAACGCCGCCGTTGGAAATGGAGAACGTGCCGCCGGTAAGCTCCTCGAGTGAAAGGTTGCCCAGTTTTGCCTTGGTGGAATAGTCGGTGATTTTACGCTCAATGTCGGCAATGGTCATCTGGTCGGCATCGCGCAGGATGGGTACAACCAGGCCTCGCGGCGAGCTGACGGCAATACCGATGTCAAAATAGCCATGATAGATGATATCCTTGCCGTCAACCGAGGCGTTCAGGACAGGGTACTTCCGCAGTGCATGCACGGCTGCCTTGACAAAGAACGAGACAAAACCGAGCCTTACGCCGTGCTCTTTTTCAAAGGTTGCCTTGTACCGGTTGCGCAAGTCGATCACTCCCTGCATGTTGACCTCGTTGAAGGTCGTGAGAATGGCGTTGGTGGCCTGTGACTGGAGGAGTCTTTCGGCGATGCGTGCCCTGAGGCGGGTCATCGGCACCCGTTGTTCCGGACGGTCGGTGAGCATTGGCGCTTCAAGATATGCCTCCACCGGTTTCGGCTTCGGCGCGGGAGCGGGCGGCGGCGAAACCGGTTCAGTGCCAGCCGCGATGGCTTGCAGCACGTCACCCTTGGTAACTCTTCCGTGCCGGCCGGTACCCTCAACCTGTGACAGCTTCAGTCCGGTTTCGGCCATAAGTTTTGCCGCTGCCGGCATGGCGATGCTCTCTTGAGATTGTGGTGTTTCCGGCTGATTCGTCTTTCCGTTGGTCTGAGCGTCCTCAGTCCCGGCTGACGGGGAGGGTGCTGCTGCTTTGCCTTCGCTGTCGATGCGTGCCAGAACCTGATTGGGGACTACGGTTCCCCCGTCACCGACCAGAATTTCAAAAAGAATGCCTGAAGAGGGTGAGGGAACATCAAAAACAACCTTGTCGGTTTCAATTTCGAATAGTATTTCATCTTCAACAACGCTCTCTCCGGGTTTCTTTTTCCAGTTCAGCAGCGTTGCTTCAGCAACGGATTCAGACAACTGGGATATGGTGACGTCAATGATTGCCATTCGTGCATATTATTTGTTGAAAAAAACGCTGAATTCACCGAAAGCCTGATCGAGCAATGCTTTTTGCTGTATTGCATGGGTTGCGCTGTATGCGCATGCGGTGGAGGCTGATGCAAGTCTTCCTGCATAGCCGAACTGCTGGCCCTTGCTCATAGCTTTCATGATATAGTGCTGGAGAAAACGCCAGAAGCCCTGATTTTTCGGTTCATCCTGACACCAGACAATCTCTTTCAGATGAGGATAGTGATCAAGCTCGCTCTGGAACTCATCGTACGGGAACGGGTAGAGCTGTTCGATACGGATGATGGCGACATTTTCCTGTGTGTTTTCCCTGCGCCGGTTGATAAGGTCATAATAGACCTTGCCTGAACAGGCGATCATTCTTCTTGCCTTTTCAGGAGCTACCGAGTCATCGCTTATAATGTTTCGGAAATTTCCTGAAGAGAGGTCGGCGAGCGACGATACCGCATCCTTGTTGCGTAGCAGCGATTTCGGTGTAAGGATGATCAGTGGTTTGCGCTTCATCGTGGTCATCTGCCGGCGGAGCAGATGGAAAATCTGGGCAGGATTGGTCGGCTGGCAAACCTGGATGTTGTTCTCGGCGCAGAGCTGTACGAATCGTTCAGGACGTGCTGAAGAGTGTTCGGGTCCCTGCCCTTCGTAACCGTGAGGCAACATGAGCGTCAGCCCGGAAGCAAGCCCCCACTTCACCTCACCGGATGTGATAAACTGGTCGATCAGCACCTGTGCCCCGTTGGCAAAATCTCCGAACTGCGCTTCCCATATTACCAGGGTGTCAGGTGCAGAGATAGAGTAACCGTATTCGAATCCAAGCACGGCTTCCTCTGAAAGCACGGAATCGATGACGGTAAATGGGGCCTGGTTGTCGGCGATATTCTGAAGAGGTATGTAGGTGCCCGAGTCCCATTTTTCACGGTTCTGGTCGTGCAGGACGGCATGACGGTGAGAGAACGTTCCCCTGCCGCTGTCCTGACCGGTGATCCGTATCGGATAGCCTCCAGCAACCAGTGAGGCAAAGGCCAGATGCTCGCCCATTCCCCAGTCGAGAGGCTGTTTTCCGCTACCCATTCGGGCACGGTCGCTGACAACTTTTTCAACCAGCGGATGCAGTTTGAATCCTTCAGGAATTTTTGTAATCATCTCTGAAAGACGTGTAAGCTCGGCAAGCGGAACGCCGGTTTCGGAGGCTTCATTGCGCCCTGCGGCGGGTTCAGCCGTAAAGATGGTTTTGTTGACCAGTACGGGATTTGCGGAATATTTTCCCTCTTCAAGATCCTTGCGGAACTGTTTGCTTATTTTTACGGCATACTCCTTGGTGATGACGCCTTGTGATACAAGACGCTCCGCATAAAGTTTCCGGGTTCCGGGATGGAGGGCTATTTTCTTGTACATCAGCGGCTGGGTCATGGCCGGCGTATCCTGCTCATTATGTCCAAGCTTGCGGAAACAGATAATATCGATGACGACATCATGTTTAAATGCCTGGCGGTAATCAAGTGCCATCTGTGTTGCAAGGACAACCGATTCAGGGTCGTCACCATTGACATGCAGCACAGGTGCCTCAATCATCTTGACAACATCGGTGCAGTAGGTTGTTGAACGGCTGTCGCGAGGGTCGGAGGTGGTGAACCCGATCTGGTTGTTGATGACAATATGGATGGTGCCTCCGGTGCCGTATCCACGGGTAAGTGCAAGGTTCAGCGTCTCCATGATGATACCCTGCCCCGAAAAAGCCGCATCGCCGTGAACCAGCACAGGCAGCACCTGTGAACCGTCCCTGTCGTTGCGTCTTACCTGGCGGGCCTTTACAGCGCCCTCAACAACCGGATTGACGATTTCAAGATGAGAGGGGTTGAATGCCAGAGAAAGATTGATCGGCCCGCCGGGAGTGGCAAGATCACTGGTAAATCCCTGATGATACTTGACATCGCCGGAAGGAAGGTCTTCGGCATGTTTGCCCTCGAATTCAGCAAAGAGGTCAAGCGGATTTTTTCCCATGATATTGACCAGCACATTGAGCCGGCCTCTGTGCGCCATACCGATGACTATTTCCTGAACTCCTGCTTTGCCAGCTCGCTGAATGAGTTCATCCATCGAGGCAATAAAGCTGTCCCCGCCTTCAAGCGAGAAGCGTGTCTGACCGATAAAGCGGGTATGCAGATAGCGTTCGAATCCCTCGGCTGCGGTAAGACGTTCAAGAATATGTTTTTTCTTCTCCGCACTGAAATCCGGTTTCGAGCGTATCGTTTCAAATTTTGCCTGCCACCACCTTTTTTCCGTCTGATCGGTAATGTACATGAACTCGATGCCAATTGTACCGCAGTAGGTCTCGCGAAGATTCTGCAGCAGCTCGCGCAGCGACATGGTCTCCTTGCCGAAATAGGTATTGCTTGTATTGAAGACAATATCCATATCGGTGTCGGTGAATCCGTAAAATGAGGGTTCAAGATCAGGGAGCTCAGGCCGCTCAAGACGTTTCAGCGGATCAAGGTTCGCCCAGCGTGAACCGATGTTACGGTATGCGGCAATAAGTTTCTGGACTGAAACACGCTTGCGTCCGAGATCAGCATCCGGGCTGGCAATGACGCGGCATATAGGCCCCAGCCGAGCGCGCTCGGCAAAAGAGGCCTGGACAGGGGAGTGCGCGATATCGCGGACATCACCGTTGGCTCCCGGCACATTCTGCATGGCGTCAAAGTAAGCCCGCCAGCTTTCAGAAACTGATC
>JAAXWX010000073.1 GCA_013334755.1 Chlorobiaceae bacterium
CACTCATTAAGCGGGAATAGCTCAGTTGGTAGAGCACAACCTTGCCAAGGTTGGGGTCGCGAGTTCGAGTCTCGTTTCCCGCTCAAGAAAAAATTGAAAAGCATTATAGGCTTCAGTCCTTCCTGTTAAAGAATTCATTATTCCGAGTGCTTCAGCCCCCTTCCCTGCCACCATTAGAGCAATACACAGAAAAAACATCCTCTTATTGACATCTATAAGTACACCACACTTAAGATTTTACAGGCCAGGGATGTCTGCTTGAAACGTATCTGAAATAAAAGAGATGAGATCCCGCATTTCTACATTGACAATAACGTTACCTGTATCGTTAAACTTCAATGATCAGTATTAAGCACGAAGCCACCTTTTTCGGAGCGAATCCTTTTGCAGCAAAGCCAGTTTTTGTTGCCGGCCTAACCCTGCCCGATAGCACCCCTGAAACCACAAAGACACTCGAACAAGGTTGCCTTTATCTTCATACCAATTTTCCTGAGTGGTGTCATGCTCTCCCATCTCCGCAACAACCTCCTGCCGTCGTCATAGCTCTGACAGCCGTACAATGGGCACTTGGAGCACTTAATGAAGTAAGAGGTTATCTGCATGATGCCGGAGCCGAAGCAACACCACAGGGAGCCCGTCTCTGGCTCGGATTTCACCATCAAAACGTCAGCTACTCTACCCTTAAACTGGCTCTGCAGGTAATCGCACAAGCAGGGAAATCTACAACCTTTGATCGTCATGGTGTTGACGCCGCATTGACTTCGCTGTGGAAGCTTTGCCGCAAGCATCATCCGGACTATCAGACCCGCATCCTGATGCAGGGGGCGCGTGTTCTCGATATACCCGTTTTACCATTCCTGACTAACTACGTGTATTGGCAATATGGTTGGGGTAGTAGATCCCGTGTTTTTTTTGAATCCATGTCGAACGATGACGGCATTTTGGGCTATCAGCTGCAGCAATCAAAACACTTGTGCAAAGAGGTATTTAGCACTCTCGGGTTTGTAACGCCCCGGCATATTCTGGTAAACCAGATCAGCGAGCTTGCCAAAGCAGCCGAAATTATAGGCTGGCCGTGTGTCGTCAAACCCCTCTTTTCCGGGGGAGGCCGAGGGGTAACGGCCGGTATACGGAGCATGACGGAGCTGGAGGCCGCATTTACCCATGCGAAGAAGTACACGAAGGATGCCATCATGGTCGAACAATTTGTCTCGGGCGATGATCATCGATTGATGGTCATCGATGGAAAACTCTTTGCAGCCATCCGTCGTGAGCCCTCGACAGTAACCGGGGATGGCAGAAGCACCATTGTTCAGCTTCTCGATGTTGTCAACAGTTCCCGTTCAGAGAACATGATGAAAAGCCGTTATTTGCGTCCAATCGCAGCTGATGATGTGCTTGAGCAGCATCTGTCCAAGCAAGGTGTCGACCTTGATTCGATACTGCCATCCGGCAGGCGCATTACCCTGAGATCCAATGCCAACTTATCTACAGGCGGTGTCTGCATTGACGTGACGGAGCGGGTGCATCCTCATGTCAAGGAGATGGCAGAAACCATTGCCAGAACCTTGGGGCTGGTTACAGTCGGAATCGACTACATCACCACTGATATTGAACGACCATGGAAGGAAGTCGGCTCCCTTATTGAAGCCAATAAAACGCCATCTCTTGATGTCATGATTGCCGCTGGTCAGGATCCGGTCATGGTTGCATCCGCTGTTCTTGGATCGAGACCCGCCCGCATTCCTTTTCAGATTATCGTCATGCAACAAACCGACCTGGCGGATATGGAACTGTTTCTGAAAAGCCAGACTGGTACGAAAGGTTTTGGATGGGCATGTAATGGTGTAACAATGATCAATGGCATGCCTCTAAGCATCACACGCTCTGGAGCATGGCCAGGCGTTGAAGCACTGCTGCGTAACAAGGTTGTTCATCAAGTCTGTGTGGTTTGTACAGCCGCGGATATTGTCCGTCATGGCATGCCTGTCGATAAGGTCAATCATGTGGCTTTGTGCGGTGATGAATCAGGATTGACGAACGAATGGTTGAGGGTGCTTGCTAAGCATAGCGATGTATTCGAAAAGTTTGCAAGCTGGCATGACTGTAACATATTCGATTGTACATTCCCACCTTTTTAAACGTGGATAGAAAAAATGTTTTACCTTATTGTCTTGAGCCATTACACAAGAAGAAGCAAATCAGCAGATAGGGCAAAAAAAGAAGATGTTATTGACAGCATACAAAGAAGTACATCAGCCTCCTTTGTCCGCCGTTGTAACAAATTAGATACCAACTCTAAGTCCCAGCAGGACAGAGTCTGTTGATGGAGTATATTTAATCAGGTTTCCTTCATTAATTTCTCCCATTGCAAAATGGCGATAGCGGGCATCAATCGCAATATTTTTAACAACTGGAATGACCACTCCAACCCCATATTGGTAGGCTAACTTTGTGACCCCTCCACTCAAGATAAATACATTTCCTCCGGCGGTGAAATCACTGAGACTTTCCCGGCCAAGACCAACACCTGCAGTAACATATGGTTGAATACCTTGAGTATATAAATCGAAATAACCGTTTGCCAGGAGAGAAACGATTGTAACACATCCATTCAAGCCGGCCAAGTCCATCGCTTTCCGTTGATAACCCAATTCACTTTCGATCCTGATGTTTTCAAATCTGGAACCAAAAGCACCATGCACGGTGACACCATCCTTAAGCGGCAGCTTTACAAGTAAATTTCCATTAGTGTTATTAATGTCTAAATCATCCGATGCTGACCAACCGATATTTCCGCTGATATAAGAATTGAAGGCATAGGCAGGAACAGATAACACAAACAATGTAATAACAACGCCAAAAAAAAGTGGAAGATGCTTTTTCATAATGTTTTATCATTTAGTTAGCACATAAATGAACATGCCGATGGAATACCCTCTACAATAGCATAAAAAGGAGTATCACGCTTGTGCGGTTCTGAAAAAAACTGCCAATAAATAGACAGGGTAAATAACAATGGGAAATTATCCTGGTAAGCTGATCGAGTGATATCTGAAAATAAATACTTCACTATTATTGCTGCAAGAAAAGAAGTTGGCATGTCTGATGTACTGCTTTGATCGTGCTGAGACAAAACAAGAAACTTCCGGATGACGGAATAAGAAACTCCTTTGATGGAAATAAAAAATTGTCCTTACCTGACTGGATAAAAAAAATGAGGCTCTATTACAAGCCTCATTAAATATTGTATCCAAGTGAAAAGAATAGTTATACCGGAACCCTGTATTGTTCAATACTCTCGCCACTTTTTTCAACATCCTTAACCCAACCTGGTTTCGGGCCTCTGCCTACCCAATATTCATGCTCGCTTTTTTTGTATTTAATAACCGCTGGACTTTTGGATGTGACAGGCTTTGCCTTGCGCTGAAGCTCATCTACCGTAATATTGAAGTTATCAAGCTTGTCCTTAATCTCTTTTATAACGGCAATTCTTTCATTTTTAATAATTTCATCTGCTTCTTTCTGAAGTTCAGATATTTGAGATTTGATTTCTGCCAGTCTGGATAATGACATAATTAATTTATTTATAATTATTTAAACTATTCTTTCTCTAAATAGTTTTCTGCAAAAATGTAATAAAAAAAAGGAACATATCAATATCTATGTTTAAAAAAAATATTTTAAGTCATTTATTTCTACTCCTCTTCAGAAAAACTTACCGCTTACTTTTTTCTTAATGTAATTTTTTAAGAATTCGTTCCACATATTAACAAACGCCTGATATCATCGATGAGAGCTGTTAAGACTAACGGACAATACGTGCCGGCATACTTTCGTTTGAGCAAAAAAAAGGGAGGCAATTAACCTCCCTTCACAAACAACTGTAAAAAAATTATAATCCAAGCCTCAAACCGACCAGAACGGAATTGGTCGAGGGTGTATATTTTATCAGATGTCCTTCAATAACATCATTCAATGCAAAATAACGGTACCGAACATCAATGGTTATGTTTTCAGTAAGCGGAAGAGCAACACCGGCTCCTAATTGATAAGCAAGTTTTGTGACACCGCCATCCCAGATAAAGGTATCGCCTCCCACAATGAAATCACTGAGTGTCACCCGGCCAGCACCGATTCCTGCCGTGACATATGGTTGAATACCTTCAGTATAGAAATCATAATAGCCATTTGCCAGTAAAGAAAGGGTCTTCCAACTGCCAGACACACCTGCCAGATCAATATCTTTCGTTTGATAACCTATTTCACCCTCAATCCTGATGTTGTTAAATCTGGAACCAAGAGCACCCTGTATATTTATGCCAGTTTGTAGCGGCAGTTTTATCAATACGTTGCCATCAGTGTTTTTGATATTCAGATCATTTGATAAAGTCATCCCCACATTACCACTGACATACGTATTCTCTGCATAGACAGGGGCGGAAAGTACAGCCAGTGTTAAAACAGCCCCGAAAAGAAGAAAAAAATGCTTTTTCATTTTTCATTTGTTTATTGGTGGTTTATAAAAAACACAAAAACGAACTTTAAAAAGTAAATCAATATACACAAAAAAAAGTAAAGTCTTGAGTGTATTAATAGGTTATAAAAAAACACTTTACTACTTTCTGAAAATTCGGATCATGCTGAATTGATGTTTTTCGGCAATGATTATTTTGAACCAAAAAGAAGATCATTGCAATGAAACAAGCAAAATTATCCGTCGAGCAGATCGCGTATCATAAACATCAATGCTGAAGCCGGTATTCAGGTCGCAGAGATCTGCCGAAAGTCAGAGATCTTTTCAAGCACAGTATTCAACCGTAAGAAAAAGTTTGCTGGTGTAAAAAGTATCAATACAACCTATAAAATCCGAAAGTTCGAGCAAGAGAATTACCCTGTTAAAAAAGCTGGTCGTCGATCTTGGTTTTGACAAGCATACGCTGCATAATATCAAAAAAAAGTTACTCAGTCTGGAGTTAAACGTGAACTTATCATCTATCCGTGATACATCTCATGATTCGATTCGTTGAGCCAGCAAAAAACCGCAGGGCTGCAAGGTTCAACCTGTATGTAATCTTAACTTGCCGGCATCTCGAACATATTGCGGGTAACTGAGTATCAAACCAGCTTTGCAGCAGAAATTTTATGATTGATCGGCTCTTTAACGGTAACTGCTTCAGAATGCTTATCATCCTTGGCAATTCCGCAGAAAAAGTTGTGGGCTGTTTCCCTCAGACACAGATCAAAGGTAAAGATATGATTTATCCAAACCAGAACGTTATGAGCAAAGTGTTGCTGCATGATTGACCACAAAGATATCACCCAATCCAACATCAAATAAAAAAGTTACAAGAATTAAGAGAAGCGAGTTAAAACCTGTGGAAATGCAGAAGATTTTTTTATTATTAGGCTCTTTATGAGCCGCCCTTGGTGATGAATGTGCACTGATTTTAGTATTCATCGAGGTCAACTCACATGAAATAAAACTGTATCTTGTTTTTTTAGAAGCACTTGGAGAGGTGCGAGAGTGGTTGAATCGGACGGTCTCGAAAACCGTTGTGCGCTTCGGTGTACCGTGGGTTCGAATCCCACCCTCTCCGCCAG
>JAAXWX010000026.1 GCA_013334755.1 Chlorobiaceae bacterium
CGGGTCATGGCCGCTGTGACAATCTGCTGCCAGCTCTCCTCATCATGAAAACAGTCAAGAGCCTCTTCAAGCTTGCCTGCAAGCGAATCGGCAGTATAGTCATGAAAAATAAATCCCGAGCCACTCTCTTCGGCATGCTCATCTATGGTTTCAACAATCCCTCCGCCGGCATAGGCAACCGGTATAGTGCCGTAATTCATGGCAAACATCTGAATCATTCCGCAGGACTCTATCATGCCGGGCATGAGAAGTATATCCAGCCCCGCAATGGCAAGGTGAAAAAATGAATCGGAATATTCGCCTTGAACGCTCACCTGTTCAGGATGCTCCATGGCAAATTCCTGAAACACTTTTTCATATTTCTTGTCACCCGAACCACTGATCACAAGCTGAATATCGAGCGCAACAAGTTTTTCAAGGCTTTGCTGCAATAACTCAGCTCCCTGGAACTCGTCAAAATTGACAATCACACCCACAACAGGAACACCTTCACGGTACGGCAGGCCAGCTTCCTCAAGCAGTGCTTTTTTGTTGTCAAGCTTGCCATCCATATGCTCAATGCTGTACCGTTTCTTGATAAGCTTGTCCGCCGAGGAGTTCCACTGTCTGGTATCAATACCGTTAAGAATCCCGTAAAACTTTGACTGATGCTCCTCAAGAATCCGACCAAGCCCGTAAGTCTGAAGGCCATCATGCACGATCTCTTCAGCATAAACTTTTGATGTTGTCGTCAGAAGATCAGCATGTTCGACACCGGTATAGAGCATATTAACTTCGTCATTACTGCAATGCAGGGCTGAGCAAACCTCTTCAGGAAGCAGTTTCTGAAACGCTTTGTAGGGAAGAATCCCCTGACGATAAATATTATGAATGGTAAAAACCGTTTTGATATCCTTGAAAAACTCATGCGAGGCATAGACCGTCTTCAAAAGAAGGGGAATCAGGCTTGCATGCCAGTCGTGACAGTGAATAATATCAGGTTTCCACCCAAGCCGCTGCAGGGTTTCGAGAACTCCTACATTGAAAAAAACAACCTTGTCGGTACTGCCTTTCAGATCACTTCCGTTGTGTATATCGGTAAAAAGACCGTTACGCTTGAAATATTTTTCGTTATAAAGGAAATAGGTCTGGATCTTGCTTGAAGGCAAGGCTGTCACCTTGACATGCAGCAAATCGATTTTCTCCTTGAGATCGACTTCAATGTCCGACAGACGCAGCACATCATGCAACCGGAACTTGCGGTCATTGATGGTACCATACTTCGGCATCATGATACGGGCCTCGAATCCCTCCTCCTCAATAGCCTGGGGAAATGATGCCATAAAATCAGCGAGGGGGCTGATTCTTACAAAAGGAGAGACTTCACCGGAGACATAAAGAACTTTAAAATTTCGTCTGGACATCTATATGGCACTCAATCTATAATTTTTCATGAAAAACTTTCATAGAACTACATTAGTTTTTAATTTACGAATTTTCACCGACAGATACAATCAAGCCTCTTTTCCAGGAGAATCACCAGGGGACCGAAGGATTTTCATGCAGAGTACCTCACGCATCATGAAGGTGTTGCTTATGCTTCTGCTTTTGCTTGCCAGCGGATGCGCTTCCGATCGTCCGCCTTCCGGAGGACCTGCAGACACAACCCCTTTAAAGGTTTTATTTTCCGATCCGGCACCATCGGCCGTTAATGTCACTTCGAACAGGATCCGTTTAACCTTTAACCATGACATTACCGTACGGCAATTGCTCAATGCGCTCGTCATATCCCCGCCCATCAGTGACTATGATCTTGCCGTTGATGGAAAATCGGTGGAAATAAGCGGGTTCAAATCTCTTGAACAAAACAAAACCTACATCATCACGATCGACAAAAACCTCAGGAACTACCGTGGAAACTCCTTTCAAAGGCCCTATACAATAGCTTTTTCCACTGGCGCAGTGATCGATAACGGCATAATCAGCGGTAAGGTGATCAATGCCGACTATTCACCAGCATCGAATGCGCTGTTACTTGCTTTTGCCGAACGCCCTGAAACCCGGAATACAGGAAGCCTTCTGCAGAGAGAGCCGGATTACCTCATTCAGGCAGAAAAATCCGGTACCTTCTCTTTCAGGAACATCGCCTCCGGTTCATACCGGATTGTTGCTGTCAACGACCGAAACAGTGACCTGCGCTTTAATCCTGCAACTGAAGAGAGAGGCCTCTGCAGTACTGCCCTTGTTCCCGCAGGTTCTTCCGATCTCCTCTTCAGGCTCTCCGTACTACAGGACGACAGCAGTAAACGTCTCTCCAAACCTGTCGGCAAGGAACCTGCTTCAACTGAAACAGGAGGCATCTCAGGCACATGCTTTGCTTCCGGACAGTACGTTATTGTTGAAGCATCAAGCCTGACAGCATCGTACCGCACAACAGTATCGCGTGAGCACGACGGATCGTTCCACTACTCTTTTCCGGAACTCTCACCCGGAAGTTATACCGTCAGCGCATTTATACCCTTCGCAAATAAAAAGCCCGATTCGGAACAGCAATGGAACCCAGGCTCACTTGAGCCGTTTGAGCCATCCGAACCCTTCGGTTTTTATCCGGACAAGGTAACAGTCAGACCTCGATGGACAACAGAGCATATTGACATTCATATCATCACTTCCAGGTAACTAACAATGATTACTTTTGCATAATGAGTACACCTTCCAGAATAGGACCTAATTCCATAATCCAGACCGTTGCCGCTCTTGAGGCGGCCTACGGTAAAACCAAAACGGAAACCATGCTCCGCAAAATCGGCCAGGGGTACCTTATTGGAAACCTGCCGAAAGAGATGGTTGAAGAATCTAAATTCCACTCACTCGTCATTGCACTGCAAAAAGAGATTGGTGATACGGCAACCTCCACGATCCTGAAAGAGTCAGGAGAGCGGACAGCCCGTTATCTGCTGAAGGTGCGCATTCCCGGCATCTTTCAGCAATTAGTAAAGCTCCTGCCCCCACGCCCGGCATTCAAGCTCTTCCTTTTTGCCATCAGCAAAAATGCCTGGACCTTTGCCGGCAGCGGTGAATTCAGCTACGCCATGAACCGTCCACCTGAAATAACCGTCAAGGTAACCTTTCCTGCCACCCTCCCGGTTGTCGGAAACTTCTATCTCGGCACTTTCACCGCTCTCCTGAAGGAGCTGGTCAACCCGGCAACGACCATCAAAGCCGACATCCGCAAGGAGAACGGAAACATTCGGTGCCACTACCGTTGCGAAATCTGAATGTTCAATGAAATTGCTGATTGTTATAGGTCCTATAGGTCTTATAAAATTAAATTACAACAAAAAAAGGCAGCCTGAAAGCCGCCTTTTTTACGTCACAAAGAGTCAGTATTACTGCCAGCCGTTTACCATCTTGAAGATCTCCCTGTCTCCGATCGGTACAGGGACCGAAGCGACTGGGTTATCCTGAATGAGGAAATCGGCAATTTCGTTGTAGGGCAGGAGGCACTCTTCCTTGTCCGGTGTCTCCTCCATGGCAAACATGGTTTTCCCGGCAAAGCGGCTTTTACGGATCAGTTCGTGATAGGGCACTTTGGCAAGCAGCCTTGTTCCTACTTTTTCGGCAAACTGGTCGAGCATGTTGGTGCCGCCGCCGGTGACGTAATCGACCCGGTTGGCAACAATGCCGGCAAGTTTGACCTTGTACCGTACGCTTTTCTGCTGGATTGCCATACAAAGACGGTTGGCGGCAAAAATGCTGTCAAAATCGTTGGTGGCGATGATTATGGCATAATCAGCATAGTTGAGCGGAGCGCTGAAGCCGCCGCAGACAACGTCACCAAGCACATCAAAAAGGATGACGTCATATTTATCATAGAGACCAAGTTCCTGGAGCAGGGTAACGGATTCGCCTACAACATAGCCGCCGCATCCGCTTCCGGCAGGCGGACCACCCGCTTCGAGGCAGTCAATACCGGCGAAGCCTGTTTCAATAATATCCTCGGCGCTCAGCTCTTCGTGATGAAAATCCACCTCTTCGAGAGCTTCGATAACGGTTTTCTGAAGTTTTCCTGTAATGGGGAATGTGCTGTCATGCTTGGGATCGCAACCGATCTGCAGTACCTTGGCGCCTTTCAGGGCAAGTGCCGCCGAAATGTTGGCGCTGGTGGTGCTTTTACCTATACCGCCCTTGCCATATACCGCTAAAACTAAACTCATAATGATATCAGAGAATATGATTGATAGAAAAACCTTACCCGCCGAGCGACTCTTTTGCCTGTCGGAACACCTCTACGGAGACCATGGATTCTCCATTGCCGCGGGCAAAGGTTTCAGTGTTCTTCCTGACCTTTTTGCGGACAAAGAACGGCACCTTCTTCAGCATGGTTTCAGCCTCATCGCTCCACTTCATCTCACCCTCTTCTGAAATCACCGCAACATCAGCTGCGATCTCCGTTGAAGAGTGCCCGTTACTGGCGGACGGCGCTGCCGCTGGTTCTTCAGGGTGCGCGGATACTTCCTGCTCCTCGTATTCAAGACCGGCATCGCCGAAAAAGTCGATAAGGTGCTTTTCAAGACCGAGTTTACATGAGAGATAGACTCTGTCAGCAATGACATCGGCACCATCAAAACCAAAGAAAGGATAATATCCAAGCAGATGGTTTTCAATATGCGTAGGAGGACAGACCACCATACAGGGTACGTCGAGTTTGCGGCAACTGTGGCGTTCCATCTGTGTGCCGCAAACCAGGTCGGGCATTTCATCGTCGATGATTTTTGCAACATCCTGGAACTTGTCGGTCACGATAAGTGCGCCGGGAAGATAGCCTTCAAGTTCTTTGCGGACCCAATCTGCGTGCTGCTCCATATAGGTGCCTGCACCGATAATCTGCATACCGAGTTCGTTGCGCAAAAACTTTACAAGGGCAACAGTATGCGTGGCATCACCAAAGACAAAAGCACGTTTGTTGCTGAAACTTTCCATATCAGCAGTTCTGGCAAACCACGGAACACCGCTCGGCGCGCTCATCCCATCAAGGGAGAATGCGTGGAGTGGCGGCATGACAATCGGAGATGCTCCCCGTTCAGCGCCTGCTGCGTTAAGTTTCTCTATCAGGGAGCGAAGCCATGCAAGAGTAGGCTCAACCCCGATAGGGGCTTCATAGATTGCGGGCATATTAAACGCTTCAGCGAGATATTCCGCTGCCGAGGTGCCAATTTCCCGGTAAGGGGCAATATTAAGCCATGCCGCAGGAAGCTGCCGGAGATCATCAATCCCGGCTCCCCATGGTGCAACAACATTGACCGCAATGCCAAGCGTCTGCAGCATGCGCCTGATGCTTGTCAGGTTGGCGCGCAAATGAAAACCAAGCGAGGTAAAGCCAATCAGGTTCACCGATGGCAGGGCTGTTTTTTCCTGGGGGGCAGCATAACGTTTTACCAGTTCGGTCAAGATTCCGTCAGCCGCCTCATTTTCAGATACCCTGAAGGGGTTGAGTGCATAAACCAGTATTTTTTCCTGAGGAAGACCTGAGTGGGCTGCAAGCTGATGAAGGTCTTCCTGAAGAAGTGCCGTACTGCAGCTCGGCGCAATGACAATAAGTTCTGGATTGTAATGGTGGTCGACCTGCTGAAGCGTAGAGGGAAGTCTCGAAACTCCCTGCGCAAGATCTCTTCCACGAACCACACTGATCGACAAGCCGGGAAATTGCGGGGTTCGTTCAAGCATGGTATAGGTAGCCGTGATATAATCATCTCCCTGGGGAGCGTGATAGACGGTGTGAACCCCTTTCATACTGTTGGTGACTCGGCTGATACCATGAAGGGCGGTGCCCTCGTAGAGCCAGAAAGCTAAGCGCATACTCTTGTGTCGTTTGTTTATTGCATTTTCCGTTCGGTGAATTATTCAGCGCTCGGCATGACTCCTTCAAGCCACACCTCCTTGTCAAACGCTGGCAGCTTGCTGCGGCGCTGGAGCGGTGAAACGAACATATTGGCCAGAGTAATAACTCCCGACCAGCTGTGAATAGACATAAGCATGAATTCCATGCTCCACTTGACAACAAAGCCGTTGCCAACAAAAGGGTTGGCAGTCATCAGAGAGGTGATGATCAGATCAGGCTGCATGAGCTTGACATCCTCAAGCTGACGATGAAAGTTCGGCTGCTCAACAACGCGGACACCATCAAGAGCTTCAAGTTCACGTGCGTGGAATTTCTTGTTGATATAGGCGCTGCTGCATTCTACCACATCAGCACCGGCTCGATGAAGAAAGCGTGCAAGCGGCAGCTCCATCATGGTATCGGCGGTCAGAAAAACCTTTTTGCCCTTAAGGAGCTCCGTCTGATTGCGAATTTTGTCCCATGCGGCTTTTTCACGGTCACGAAGATCGACGGTGACCCCGAATTCGCGGGCGAGGTCTTCCCAGAATACTCTGGTACCATCAGGGCCGAAAGGAAAGAGTGAATGGAGAACGCTGGCACCCCGTTCACGGGCAAGCTTGACGGCAACCCTTGAAAGATAAGGCTGAATAGGAGCAAGCACCGTATCGGGACCGATTGCGGGCATTTTATCAAAACGGGATTCAGGAAGAAATCCGCCAACAGGAATGCCAAGTGCTTCAGCTTCCGCTCTGAGATCATCAGCTGTAACATCGTTGACTGAACCAAGGAAAACCACCTTTTTATCTCCTGCGGGAGCTTCGGGACAGAAAGGCACAAGAGCTGAGAGTACAGAATCTTCAGCCTGGGTAAAATTATAGACCAGACCGCTTGCCGGCACAAAAAGTACCGGAACATCCGGAGTACTGAGAAGATGCGCAAGTCCCTTGAAGTCAACCTTCATTACTTCAGGAGTACAAGAAGAGAGCAGGAAAATCACTGATGGATGATGATCTGCCTTGATTTCACTGATAATCTCTTCAAGGCTCGGCTCATGTTTCGATAGATCACCCTCCTCCATAAGAGCAATGCCGAAACGAGGCTTGGCAAAGATCATCATACCGAGAGCATTCTGCAGGAAATGGGCACAGGTATGTGTTCCGAGAATAAGAAAAAAGCTGTCCTTGATCTTCTGATACATCCAGCCAACACAGGCGAGACCACAAAAACTGTGCGTTACATTATCTTCCTTGATTACCTGAACATCACCGGGAACCTGCATCATTTATGTTTTCTTTTGAGAGTTACTGTCCGTAATAACCAGCGTTACAACGGTCAAACGTAAAGAATGTGAAGATAAAATATTTTCAGTAATCCCCCTACTCCCCCGACTCCCTTGCCGGGGCTATTTTCGCTTTGACGGAAGCGGTCTTTTCTCCAAGACGAACTGCCCGGTCACGGCGGTCGTCAATCTTCATGACCGTATAAACACGCTTGCCGCCATGACTGAACGAATATTCATGCAGGTTAAGTGCAAGGTTGAAAAGCAGGGGGGCCGGCCCTTCAACCGTCGTCCCCATATCATGAAGCCTGTAGCTGCAACCGCTTGCAGCAAGAAGTTCCTGCAAACCAGCGACAAAGCCACTCAAGCTTCCCTCCTTGCTGTCGAGAGGAATAACCGCGATATCCATCAAAGCCATGGCAAGATATTCCTTAGATTATCTGAAAACAGTCTCTTCCCGTCCGGGGCCAACCGAGATAAAGGTAACCGGAACCTGCAGCTCATCTTCAAGGAAGGTAACATAGTTTTGCGCTTCCGGCTGCATATCGGAGAAGGTTCGGGCAAGCGCATTTGATGCCATCCACCCCTTCATGGTCGTATAGAGTGGTGTAACCCTCGAAAGTGTCTGATGATCGGTCGGAAAATCATGGATCTCCTTGCCGTCAAGCATATAGGAGGTACAGACCTTGATCTCTTCAAATGTGTCAAGCACATCCAGCTTGGTAAGTGCAATTTCCGTCACACCGTTTATGGTAAGCGAATGACGGAGGGCAACAAGATCGATCCAGCCACAGCGGCGTTTTCTTCCTGTTGTGGCACCGAACTCATGGCCGATCTGGCCAAGAAGATCCCCAGTCCTGTCAAAGAGTTCCGAGGGGAATGCTCCATTGCCTACTCTGGTCATGTATGCCTTGCAGACACCGATCACCTTGCCGATATAGTTAGGTGCTATGCCGGAGCCGGTGCAGGCACCTCCTGAGGTCGGGTTGGATGAAGTCACATAGGGATAGGTTCCGTGATCTACATCAAGCAAACACCCCTGGGCACCTTCGAGCAGAACGGTTTTTCCCTCCTGAAGCTGCCGATTCAGGTATAACTGTGTATTGGTCACATAGGGATCGATAATCTTGTCGAACTCTTCGTACTCGCGCACCATGGTTTCGACATCGATCTCTTCCTTCTCATAAATATTTTTGAAGAGTTTATTTTTGGCTGCAAGGTTTTCACGGAGCTTTTCCTGCAGCACTTCGGGACTTAAAAGATCAACAACCCTGATACCCTTCCGGGCAAACTTGTCCTCATAGCTCGGACCAATACCTCTGCCGGTAGTGCCTATTTTCTGGTCACCCTGTGCATTTTCGTGCAGAGAATCAAGCAATTTATGATAAGGCATTATGAGATGGGCATTATGACTGATAAAAAGCCTGCCTGTAACCTCATAACCAAGTTCCTCGACCTTTCTGATCTCATCGAGCAGTGCAACAGGATCAATAACAACGCCGTTGCCGATAACACAAACGCAGCCTTTATGAAAAATTCCAGAGGGTATAAGGTGCAGAACGACTGTTTTATTATCGAAACAGATGGTATGACCGGCATTTGCCCCACCCTGATAACGGACTACGATATCATACTTGTCCGAAAGGTAATCCACAAGCTTTCCTTTGCCTTCATCGCCGAACTGTGTGCCGACAATAACGGTTGCTGACTGTGACGGTGTCCTGAATTTTTTTGATTCCACGACGATTGTTTTTATTGACAGATATAATGATCAAAATGAGCAAGAAGCTCACTCTTTCCCTTTCCTGAAAACGATGAATAATTTACAATAAATTTGGCTTTAGCCGCGCAACTTTCCATAATACGACGAGTCTGTACCTTTTCCTTTTGTTTGAGCTTGTCATATTTGGTCAGCACAATACCGTACGGACGTTCATGAGACTCAAGAAAGCTGATCATCGCCCTGTCTGACTGCATGGCAGGGTGACGGGAGTCGAGCAGCAGCACGACCAGAGAGATGCTCCGGCGTTGTACGATATAGGAGGAGAGGAGATTGCCCCATAAAGCTTTCTCTGCATGACCGACAGCCGCATAACCGTACCCGGGAAGGTCTACAAAATAAACATTACTGTTAATCAGGAAATAGTTGATCAGCCTTGTTTTTCCGGGAGTGGAGCTGGTTTTCGCCAGACCTTTCACCCCTGTGAGAGAGTTGAGCAGAGTTGATTTACCTACATTTGACCTTCCAGCAAAAACGATTTCAGGAAAAGATTCTTCCGGAAGCCCGGAAAGCGCAGAAACACTGATGTGAAAGGCAGCATTAACAATTTTCATACAAAAAGAGCGGTAACAAAAAAAGAGCAACAAAAAGGAAGCTAAAAACCTTGCGTTAAAAACCCAAATGTTTAACTTTCACCGGGCTATTTACAGAACTGGACCCTCACTCCATCATAAAGAAAAAAGCAGGACAGCAGAAGATGTCACTCTTCATTTATAATTCCCTCGGCAGAACAAAAGAGAAATTTGTACCCCTGCATCCACCGATTGTGACTATGTATGTATGCGGCCCGACCGTTTACGGCCATGCGCATCTCGGTCATGCGAAGAGTTATGTTTCATTTGATGTGGTTGTTCGCTGGCTTCGCCATAGCGGATACCAGGTGAAATATGTGCAGAACATTACCGATGTGGGTCATCTGACCGATGACGCCGATGAGGGTGAAGATAAAATCTCAAAGCAGGCCCGCCTTGAGAAAACTGATCCTATGGAGATCTCACAGTTCTATACAAAAAGTTTCTATGAGGATATGGATTGCCTCATGGTTCAACGCCCGAATATTGCACCGAATGCTGCCGGCCATATTCCAGAACAGATTGATCTGATTGAACAATTGATTAAAACCGGTCATGCCTATGAGGTAAACGGCAACGTCTATTTCTCTGTCGAGTCATTCCCGGAATATGGAAAACTGTCGGGACGAACAAACCAGGATGCGCTGCAATCCGGCATCAGGGTTGAGATACGCTCTGATAAACGACACCCATCTGACTTTGCTCTTTGGAAAAAGGCTGAAGAGGGGCATCTCATGAAATGGCGTTCTCCCTGGAGTATCGGTTATCCTGGCTGGCATCTGGAATGTTCAGCTATGTCGATGAAATATCTGGGAGAAACGATTGATATTCATGGAGGAGGGATGGAAAACAGGTTTCCCCACCATGACTGTGAAATCGCCCAGTCAGAATCGGTCACCGGCAAACCCTATGTCAGGTTCTGGATGCACAACAACATGGTGACCGTCAATGGCACAAAGATGGGTAAGTCTCTGAAGAACTTCGTGAATCTCAAGGATCTGTTCAAAATCTTCGATCCGATTGTTATCAGGTTCTTTATCCTGCAATCGCACTACCGCTCCCCCCTCGACTTTTCCGAAGTGGCCATAAAAGCTTCAACGACCGGGCTTGAAAAACTCCGTGAAACCCAGCGAAGACTCGGTGAACAGAGACCGGGAACCCTGGCCTTTGATATGCGGCCATTTGAGCAACGATTCAGTGAAGCGATGGACGATGATTTCAACACACCAATCGCAATTGCGGTTCTTTTCGAACTCTCAAAATCAGTTAATGCTGCTCTTGATCGTACCGAAGGCATGTCAGAAACATCAATGCAAGAAGCCGCAGCCTTTCTTGACAAAGCCGGAAGGGAGATTCTCGGAATATTACAGGACAACAGCCAAACCGATAACAGTGGTAATGAATTGAATGGCAAAAGACTTGATGCCGTTATCGATGTTTTGCTTGACCTCCGGGCTGAAGCCCGAAAAAACAAGGACTTCGCCCTGAGTGACAAAATACGCGACAGGCTCCTTGATGCCGGAATTGAAATCAAGGATACCAAGGAAGGCGTAAGCTGGTCGAAGAAATCCTGAGCCAGCAGAGCAGATACAAATCGTCGTAAGCGGTTTGAGTGCAAGGCGGACGGAGCGCAGTAACCTAAGTGTACAAAGTACATGAGGATTCCGAGCACCGCCCAGCGCAGCAATCACATCGCGCAACAGATTTGTCCCTGATACTAAAGGTATTCTTCCAGTCCTTCCCGCCTGAGAGTATCAACAACTTCGCCAACCCGATGGGAGTTGCCTTTGCTGCAGACAAGGAGTGCATTTTCTGTCTCGACTATAATCACATCTTCAAGGCCTATCGTGCAGACGACCTTTCCCGGACTGTTCTTGACAAAAACGTTCTTGCAGTCAATCTGCACCAACCGATTGTCAGGAAGCTCACCACTGAAGGTACTCCGGCTCCCGGCAACTTTAAGCACTTCATCCCAGCAACCGAGATCAGTCCATCCAAATTCCCCTGTCAGCACAAAAACCGTTTCGGCCTTCTCCATGATCCCATAGTCAATTGAGCGTGGATGAATCCATGAGTAGACATCCTCAATGACCTTCTGTTCGTTCTCCGAGCCAAGACTGTCATAAATGGCGAGCAGGTCTTTGTATAAATCAGGCATGGAACGCTCAAATTCCCTCGAAATAGCTTCAATATGCCAGATAAAAACACCGCTGTTCCAGTAAAAATCATTGCTTTCAAGAAACTCGACCGCCGTCGATGCATCCGGTTTTTCAGCAAATGCCTTTACCCTGAAAAGCAGGAATTCACAGCCGTCTGAAAAAGCAAGGGGAAGCGGAAGCTGTCCGTCAGCCTGGATATAACCATAAGCGGTCTCAGGCCTGTCGGGTTTTATACCAATGGTTACAAGCCCTTTTTTTTCAGCGGCTATCTCTATGCCTGCTTCAAGAATATTAATGAATGTCCGGTCATCAAGAACGAGATGGTCAGAAGGAAGCACGATGGTCACAGCATCAGGATCCCTTTTTTTTATATGAGCCGTTGCCAGGGCTATGCAGGGGGCTGTGTTGCGACTTGAAGGCTCAACAATGATATTCTCTTGACGAAAACTTCCAAGAGAACTGGAGAGCAATGATCTGCCCAGTTCGCTTGTGATGATAAAAATATTCTCCTCACGAACTAATCCGGAAATGCGCCGCACTGTTTTGGCTACCATCGTTCCATCATCCAGCAGATCCACAAACTGCTTTGGCATTTTTCTTCTTGAAAGAGGCCACAGCTTTTTACCGATCCCGCCAGCCATAATAACCGCATAAACATGCCTGCTTGATCTATTACTCATTGAATTCTTTATCTGTTGTCTCTCTTTTCTGAAAATACACTCACCAGAATGATGGTGCAGTAATTTAAAATTAATTCCCTTTAAATAAGGAGCAGCATCACGGCAAAGAGCAATGCCGATTTGTCATTCATCTTAAAATATCGTTTTTTGGGTAAACCACTGAATAGAAAAGAGTGCAACCTATGGAACGACAGAATGATGATATATCAACCCTGCAGATTTTATGCGCTGAACAATCAATAGAGATTGATGTATCGACCCTTCAACAACTGGTTCGGTATGGACGCTGCCTTGAGCAATGGAACCGAAAGATCAATCTGATCAGTCGGAAGGAGGACGCTCCGGTTATCATCAAGCACATCTTTCATTCACTCTTGATCAGTCTTTACCACTCATTCCATGAAGATGAGAAAGTCCTTGATCTGGGAACCGGAGGAGGACTGCCTGGCATTCCGCTCTCCATCCTCTTTCCACGGACCCAATTTCTTCTGGTTGACGCTACCGGAAAAAAAATAGCTGCCTGTCAAGCCATGATCAAGGAGCTTGGCATCAGTAATGCCGTCGCTTTACATACAAGGGTGGAAGAGCTTAAGGGCGTTGTATTTGATACGGTACTTTCAAGACAGGTTGCCCCACTTGACAAGCTCTGCGCATATTCTGGAAAGCTCCTGAAGCCGGGTGGAACGCTGATCTGCCTGAAAGGAGGGAATCTTGAAAATGAAATTGCAAAAGCTCTTGGATCAAGCAAGGATCACAACGGATTTCCTTCAAAAATAGAGCTGCATCCGATCCATAGCATCAGTCCCTTTTTCTCTGAAAAACAGATAGTCATTGCCTGCGGATCATAACTGTCCGTCAGACAATGACTAATAATATACAGAAAGGGTTCTGACAATGAGGGTTACTCGGCAGAAGCTGCTGCTGCCACAGTGGTTTTCTTCGAACCTTTGACTCGTTTTGCACGATCCTGCTGTTTGCCGGTTTTCTGACTTGCTGATGGGGCTTCCTGATAATCAACCAGTTCAATCACAGCCATTTTCGCTGCATCACCGTAACGCGGAGCAAGTTTGATAACACGAGTGTAACCGCCATTACGTGTACCAACTTTTGCAACAATCTCTTCAAAAAGAATTCTGATAGCCTGTTTGTCGCGGATATCCTTGAAGATTTCGCGCTGGGCATGAACCGTACCTTTACGTGCCTTGGTAATGATTTTCTCAACAACCCTGCGGGTCTCTTTTGCTTTTGCTTCTGTCGTTTCAATGCGCTTGTAAACAAGCAGCTGGGTTGACAGGTTGCTGAGTGTCGCCTTTCTATGGGCTGCGGTTCTTCCGAGTTTTCTTGCCGGCTTAACTTTACGCATGTCTATTTCCTGATCTCAATAATTCAAAAAAACGGTTACGAATTTATCATTTCATCTGATACTTGGTAATATCCATACCAAACTTCAGGTCAAACTTTTCAAGCTGCTCCTTGAGCTCTGTGAGCGACTTTTTGCCGAAATTCTTATAGTTGAGCAATTCGTCCTCTTTATGGGAGACAAGTTCACCGATTGTATCAATTTCTGCAAGTCTGAGGCAGTTATGCGAACGGACAGAGAGATCGAGATCTTCGATTTTTGTATTAAAGAGTCTGCGCATGGTCTCAAACTCGTCATCCTGCTGCTTGAACTCTTCCTCTGTAAATTCTTCTTCAGTCGGCGAGAAATTGGCAAAAAATGTCACATGATCAGTGATGATTTTTCCGGCAAGACTGATTGAATCATCGGGACTTACGGAACCGTCTGTCTCGACATCAAGAATCATTTTTTCATAATCAGTCCGCTGACCAACTCGTGTATTTTCTACCGTAAACTTCACATTCCTGATCGGGGTATATATTGCGTCAACAGCGATATAACCGATAGGCATTCCTTCCGGCCTGTTCTCCTCTGCTGGCATGTAACCACGGCCTCTGCCGATGTAGAGATCGATTTTAACGGTCGCTCCAGCATTTATCGTGGCAATATGCATATCCTTGTTCAACACCTCAAATTCGCCTTCCTGAGCAAATATATCTCCGGCAGTAAAATCCATAGGGCCTACAAGGGTAAGGGACGTCTTGCAGTTTCTTTTACAGGTAGACTTGAAACGTACCTTTTTAAGGTTCAGGACAATTTCAGGTACATCTTCACGAACACCGTCAATGGCGGCAAACTCATGGAAGACACCATCTATTTTGATCCCTGTTATTGCAGTTCCCGGAAGCGAGGCAAGAAGAACCCTCCTCATAACGTTTCCAAGGGTCACACCATAACCACGTTCGAGCGGCTGGGCAATGAACCTTCCGAAACGATCCGTATGGGAAGCTTCGTCAACCTCTATTTTTGCAGGCATCTGCATCTGGTATATCATAGTAGTTTATACCTTAGAATTCATTAAAATCACTTCGAGTATAACTCAACGACCAACTGTTCGTTGAATGGCTCCTGCACTTCCGCTCTCTCAGGTACACTGAGAAATACCGCTTTCTGGTTCGCTTTGTCTACCTGTATCCATGAAGGAATGCGGGATTCAGGAGCTTTATTTAGTGAATCAGTAACGGCTCCCATATTTTTGCTTCTCTGACGGAACTCAATAACCTCAGATGGAGAAACGATATAGGAAGGAATATCAACCTTCTTCCCGTTGATGAGAAGATGGCCGTGCGTGACAAGCTGGCGGGCACCTGAACGTGATGGTGCAAAACCTGCACGAAAGACGACATTGTCAAAACGTCTTTCAAGAAGCTTGACAAGGTTATCACCAGTAACACCTCTTTGTGACACTGCCTTTTTGTAATAATTTCTGAACTGCTTTTCGAGAATACCATAAAGATACTTCATCTTCTGTTTCTCTCTAAGCTGAAGAGCGTATTCCGAAACTTTTCCTTTACGACCCTGCCCATGCTGACCTGGCGGAAACGGACGTCTCTCGAGATATTTTTCTGCTTTTGGTGCAAGCGCAATACCTAACCTGCGGGATACTTTTGTTATTGAGCCTCTGAATCTTGCCATATCACTTGCGTCGTTGAATTTCTATGAACTATATAAAATCAGACCCTTCTGCGCTTGGGAGGCCTGCAGCCATTATGCGGAAGAGGTGTTATATCCTTAATGGTACGGACATCCAGACCCGCTCCCTGCAAAGCGCGTATTGCAGCATCACGTCCGGCTCCAGGGCCTTTTATAAAGACATTGACATGTCTCATTCCAAGATCGTATGCCTCCTTGGCAGCAGCTTCCGAGGTAATCTGGGATGCATAAGGAGTGTTCTTTTTCGACCCCTTGAAGCCATTTTTGCCTGCACTGGACCAGGAAACCGTATTACCCTGAAGATCGGTAATGGTCACCATGATATTATTGAACGATGCCTTGATATGAACAGCACCTTCAGGGGTAACTTTTACCTTCTTTTTTTTCTTGCTTATTGTAGCCATGAACTTACACTCTTTAGTATCGAAGATTTATTGCCTATACACCACTACTACTTCTTGACTGCCTTCTTCTTGCCGGCGACAGTCTTCCGTTTACCTTTTCTGGTCCTTGCGTTAGTACGTGTCCTCTGTCCGCGGACAGGCAGTGAGCGCCGGTGACGTAGTCCCCTGTAGCAACCGATGTCCATCAAACGTTTTATGGCAGTCTGCTGCTCACCACGAGCCTGCCCCTCAACCTTGTATTCTTCGGCAATAATTTCCCTGATAGCATGCGCCTCTTCGTCATTCAACTCAGAGATCTTTCTGTTAGGCGCGATACCGGCTCTCTGCAGAATGCTTTCTGCTGATGCTCTCCCAATACCATAAACATGCGTCAAAGCTATAACAGCATGTTTGTTTAACGGCAAATTTACCCCAGCTATCCTCATATTCTCTTTAAAGTTCTATTGTTTTTTCTGAAGATCAACCCTGGCGCTGCTTATGGCTGGGATTTACTTTGCAAATTACATATCTCTTACCCTTGCGCTTGACAATACGGCAATGTTCACAGCGCTTTTTAATCGAAGAATATATTTTCATAATAACACCCAGATGCAATGATTAAACTAACTAACCCGAAGCCAGAAAAGGTCTGTAATGTAATAAATAAAGATTGAATAATCAATATTCTGATTACTTATTTCGTCACTTATTTATAACGGTAAGTAATCCGTCCCTTGGAAATATCGTATGGAGATATCTGGACTTTAACCTTGTCACCGGGCAGGATCCTGATATAGTGCATCCTGATTTTACCGGAAACATGTGCCAATACTTCAAGGCTGTTTTCAAGTTTCACCTTGAACTGCGCATTTGGAAGTGCTTCCAGAATAACACCTTCAATCTCAATTGATTCTTCTTTGGCCAAATTCTCTGCTCCTTTTGTTCGATAAAGTGTTGTAAGCGATCAAGTGCGTTTACGTTCAAGAAAGGTACCGGTCAATATTTCAGCTTTTCCCGGCCTTACGACAATCGTATGCTCGAAATGGGCGGAAGGCTTCCCGTCCTCTGTTACCGCAACCCATCCACCACGACGGCTGATTGCCCTGCGGGATCTTCCAAGAGCGATCATAGGTTCAATGGCAAGCGTCATGCCCGCCCGTAGCTTAACACCAGTATGCTTCCGTCCATAATTTGGTACAGCAGGATCTTCATGCAGTTCACTGCCGATACCATGACCGACCATATTTTCGATAACACTGAACCTGAAAGAGCGGGCATAGTCCTCTATTGCTGAAGAGATATCATGCAGCCGATTTCCTTCGACAGCCATGGCTATTCCCCGATCAAGACATTCGCGGGTTACATCAACAAGCAACTGCACCTGTTCATCAATAACACCAAGCACAAATGTGCGTGCCGCATCACCATGATAGCCACCCTTGTATACACCACAATCAACAGAGACAATATCGCCTTCCCTGATAACCCTTTTTGCTGTCGGGACTCCATGAACCACCTCTTCATTGATGGATACACAGAGTGTTGCCGGGTAAGGTGTTACATCCGGATCACCTTTTGGTGCGTAATTAAGAAAACTTGGAACAGCATGATGATCCCTGATAAACTCTTCAGCCATCGTATCCAGCTCTTTTGTCGTCATGCCTGGCCGTATTTCCATCTCAAGAAGATCGAGTGCCTTTGCCACAAGAGCTCCGGACTCTCTCATCAGCTCTATTTCCCGCTCGCTTTTTATCGTGATCATATTGGATTCATTACCTGCTCTGTCGGCCGCGTGTCTTGCCTGACTTCATGAAACCATCGTAGTGGCGCATGAGAAGATGGCTTTCAACCTGCTGCAGTGTATCAAGTCCAACACCAACAATAATAAGAAGACTGGTTCCGCCAAAAAACTGGGCAAATCCCTGCGTCACATTGCCGAACTTTGTCAGAAAGGTCGGAAGAATCGCAATTATTGCCAGTGAAATGGCTCCAGGAAGCGTGATCCTTGTCAGAATATTGTCAATAAAGTCCGCAGTGCTTTTTCCTGGTCGCACACCGGGAATAAAACCTCCCTGACGACGCATGGTATCAGCAACTTCCTTGGGATTGAATGCAATTGCTGTATAGAAATAGGTGAAGAAAACAATCATGGTGCCAAACATCAGCGCATACCACCAGGAATCATAAGCCAATAAGCCGGCAATGCTCTGCATCACCTCATTCTCCGGAAAAAAGGAAAGGAAAGTAGCTGGCAGAAACATGATCGACTGTGCAAATATGATCGGCATGACACCTGCGGTATTTATCCGCATTGGAATATACTGGGTGCTGCCTCCATAGACTTTGCGGCCGACAACCCGTTTGGCATGCTGGACAGGAACTCTGCGGGTACCAACTGTCAGGATGACGACAAATGCAACAATTGCTGCCATCATGGCAAGAATAATGATCTCAATAATCCAGTTCTTGCTTCCCAATGAAACTGAACGAAATTCAGCAACAAGGGCCTGAGGAAACCTTGCAAGAATACCGATCATGATAATGAGCGATATGCCATTACCTATACCCCGTTCTGTAATCTTCTCGCCAAGCCACATAACAAAGACTGTTGCGGCGGTAAGAAGAATAACGACGGTGACGGTGAAAAAGATACCCGGATCAGGCACGACGATCTTGCCGAAAGAAGCTGGACTCGAAAGACTGACACTCACACCCCACGACTGAAGCACAGCAATAAGCACCGTTCCATACCTTGTCATTTGACTGATTTTCTGCCGGCCGTCCTCGCCCTCTTTCTGCAATTTCTGGAAGTATGGAGTAACCGCACCAAGCAGTTGAACGATGATTGACGCGGAGATGTAAGGCATAATTCCCAGAGAGAAGATCGATGCCCTTGCAAAAGCTCCGCCGACAAACAGATCAAAAAGTCCGAAAAGATCGTTTGAATGTGTCTGAGATGCAGCCGACACTGCAGCCGCATCAACACCCGGGATGGTAATGTGTGAACCAAGCCTGTAGACAAATAACAGAAGAAGCGTATAAAGAATCCGCTGACGGAGTTCAGGGATTTTATTGATGTTCCTTATACTTTCAGTAAGCTTCATGGCGTCCTTTTAACGGATTCAGGGCTTCGTAGATTTTTTAACTCTCTTGACCAGCGTCGCCTTTGGTTTCAAGAGTGCCTCTTCAAACGACAGATCCCTGACCTTGGATGCCTCTTCAAGTGTACGGAACGCTTTCACTGCGGCACCGCCTGCTGCGGTAATCTTTTCTTCAGCACTTTTGCTGAATGCATGAGCAGTGATGGTAATTGCGCTGGTGAGCTCACCATTTCCGAGAATCTTGAAATAGTCGGCGTTACTGGCGTGAAGCAGAGACTTGAGATCCAGAATAGTGATCTCTTTTTCTACAAGACCGTCCTGCACCCATTTATCGATCTGGGCAAGATTGACGGTGTTTACCGGTTTTTTATCAAGAGGGGTAAAACCGAATTTAGGCAGTCTCCGGTATACCGGAACCTGGCCGCCTTCGATAATAGGTCTCTTGTAGCCACTTCGTGACTGCTGGCCATTGTTTCCCTTGCCAGCGGTGGTTCCGTTTCCTGAACCTTGACCGCGGCCAACCCTCTTTTTGTTTTTTACTGCGCCTTTTGCAGGACGAAGTGAACTTAAATCCATGGTTTCAATTCCCGACTTGCTATTAGTAAAAATCTTAGACCTCTTCAACCTTTACAAGGTGCTGCACAACCCTGATCTGTCCTCTGGTACAGGGATTATCCTGCCGGTCAACATGATAATTTGGTCTGCCGAGGCCAAGCGCCTGAATGGTAGCCCTCTGCTTTTTCGTACCACCGATGATGCTGCGCACCTGCGTAATTCTTAATATTTTCTCACTCATGATCGGATTTATCATTTTAGCTTTCAAAAACCTCTTTCAGGCTCTTTGACCGTCTTTCACCAACATCATAGGCGTCAGAGATACTCTGCAGTCCCTTGATAGCAGCTTTAACCACATTATGCGGATTGGATGATCCAAGTGATTTGGTCAGAATGTCGTGGATACCTGCCATTTCAAGCACAGCCCTGACTGCTCCACCAGCAATAAGACCGGTACCAGGTGTTGCCGGCTTCATCATGACCTTTGCTGAACCGTATTTTGCAACAATCTGATGAGGGATGGTTCCCTTTACAATCGGTACCTTGATAACATTTTTCTTGCCATCCTCAATACCTTTCGCAATAGCATCCTGTACTTCATTTGCTTTACCAAGTCCATAACCTACATGGCCCTCTTTATCCCCAACGACAACAATCGCATTGAATCCAAAGCGTTTACCGCCCTTGACAACCTTTGCAGTCCTGTTGATATGAACCAGCTTCTCTTTCAGATTTAATTCACCTGGCCTGATATTCTTAGCAGATGTTTTCGCCATTTACCTATCTCTTTGAAATGTTTTTTAAAAGATCAGTCCTGCTTCTCTCGCACCATCAGCCAAAGCCTTGACTCTACCATGATAACGAAATCCATTCCTGTCGAAGACTACACATGTTATACCCTGAGCGATTGCTTTCTGACCAAGCTGATTTCCAATGATGCGGCAGACTTCTGATTTGGTACCCTGAAGAGCCGTATTATCTTTTGAAAGCGTTGATGCGGCCAATATGGTTGTGCCAGTCACATCATCAATCAACTGTGCGTAAATCTGTGAAAGGCTCCTGTATACACAAAGCCTCGGTTTGGCCTGGGTACCCTGGACATTGCCTCTGCTTCTGTCCTTGATTTTCTGCCTCCGGGAGGCTTTATCGATTTGACTCATTCTCTTGAACCGTTGTATAATGTTATTGCCTGACTACCTGCGTTTTTCGTTCACCCTTTATTTGCCCGCAGCTTTACCTTCCTTACGACGTATGACTTCACCTTCATACTTGATGCCCTTTCCGCGGTAAGGTTCCGGTTTCCTGAACGAACGGATCTTTGCAGCAACCTGACCAACCAGAGCCTTATCAATACCGCTTACAAGAACAGTTACCTGATCGGGCACCTCGATTTTGATTTCGTCAGGAGCCTTGAAATAAATCATATGCGAATAACCGAGTGTCAGGGCGAGCAGATCATTTTTCAGCTCTGCACGGTATCCGACGCCGGCGATTTCAAGTTTTCTTGTAAAACCTTTTGTCACACCTTCAACCATGTTGCTGATGAGCATACGATAAAGACCATGCTGGGCCTTCGCCTTTTTGCTGTCATCGATTCTCAGTACGTTAACAACACCGTTGTCCTGTGATACAGTTACCTGATCTGTCAGCCTCTGCTCAAGAGTACCTTTTGGACCAGATACTTTAATAGTCGAGTCTTTGATCTCTATCTTCGCCTGATTGCTCAGGGGTATGGGCATTTTTCCTATTCTTGACATGGTATTCTGATGCTCTCTGGCTTATGAATTAATAGATACGGAACAGGATTTCACCACCAACGCCCTGTGCCCTTGCCTCTTTATCAGTTATAATTCCATTCGATGATGAAAGAATATATAACCCGAGACCGCCAAGATATTTCTTAATATCCTTTCCGTCATAAACACGCCGACCCGGTTTGCTGACTCTGGTAATCTCCTTTATAGCAGGATCACCATGCGCAGTGTACTTGAGATCAATCCGCAGAAAAGGAAATTTTTCGGTGGTGATGACCGTAAAGTTTTTAATGTACCCTTTCTCCACGAGCAATTGCGAGAGATTTTCCCGAAGCTTTGAATAAGGGATATCGGTTGTTTTATTTTTTGCTCTTCCCGCATTTCTTATACGGGTGATATAATCTGCAATAGAGTCCGTTACAGGCATAGCTAACGTTGGTTACTTTCGAAAATGAACAAATACCTTACTTTTATTTGCGGCAAGCGTACTTACCAGCTTGCTTTTTTAACACCAGGCAATTTTCCTTCAAGAGCAAACTTGCGGAACATATGCCTGCACAATCCGTACTTTGCATAAACACCCCTTCCACGTCCTGTCAGTACACAACGGTTACGAAGCCTGGTCGCTGAACTGTCTCTCGGCAGTTTCCGGAGAGCTTCATAGTCTCCAGCTTTAAGCAGCTCAGCACGAAGGACTGCATATTTCGCTACAAGCTTGATCCTCTTCTCATTCCTTGCTATAACGCTTTTCTTGGCCATCTGTTTTCTGAATTATTTAGTTGTTCTTCTTTTTGAATGGCATTCCAAGTTCCGAAAGCAGTACATACGCCTCTTCATCTGTAGAAGCGGAAGTTACAAAACTGATATCCATTCCGGATATTCTCGGTACTTTATCAATATCGATTTCCGGAAATATAATCTGCTCCCTGACCCCTACAGTGTAATTTCCACGACCGTCGAAACTGGTATCGCTGAGCCCTCGGAAATCACGTATCCTTGGAACGGCAAGACTGACAAAACGATCAAAAAACTCATACATGGCCTTACGGCGCAACGTTACGCGGCAGCCTATAGCCTGACCTTCACGTAATTTAAAATTCGATATTGCTTTTTTTGATTTACGGATCTGTGGTTTCTGACCTGTAATCTGGGCAAGCTCCTGGATAGCCGTTTCAAGCAGTTTCGGTTCTGCTGCTGCTGCACCTACACCGATATTGATCGATATTTTTTTAAGTCTCGGCACTAACATGACATTCTTGTACTGAAAACGCTCGATAAGATTCGGCGTTACTTTCTCATTGAAAAATGTTTCAAGTCTTGCCATTGAAGGATTTGCCTGTGTCATCTCTTTATTCTTGTCCATCTTATTCTTTATCAGTTTATCTGGATGGTCTTTGTCATCCGGACCTTTAGTTGAAACACTTAACTTTTCTTCACATTTGAAGAATGAATCGGGAACTCTCTTTCAATGATCGACCCTTGTGTCTGGCCCTGGGTTGGACGCATATGGCGCTTCCTGATATTAACCCCTTCAACAATAACGCGGCTTTTAAGGGGAAATACCTTCAGTATCTTTCCAGCTTTCCCTTTATCATTGCCGCTTATAACGACGACTGAGTCGTTTTTCTTGACGTGCAACTTAACCTTTTTAATACCTGTTTTCATTTTTCACGTATATGATATTATTCATAAAATCCTGAGCGGGAGACGAGACTCGAACTCGCGACCAACAGCTTGGAAGGCTGTGACTCTACCAACTGAGTTACTCCCGCCTGCGGCACCTTACAGTACTTCGGGAGCCAACGAAACAATTTTCATAAATTTTCTGTCACGAAGCTCTCTTGCCACTGGACCGAAAATACGGGTTCCCCTTGGTTCGCCCTGTGCATTGAGAAGAACAACAGCATTCTCGTCAAAACGGATATATGAACCATCTTTTCTCCGAGACTCCTTGACACAGCGCACAACAACGGCTCTGCACACATCCTTCTTTTTTACAATACCCCCAGGAACAGCTGCTTTGACCGATACAATAATCTGATCACCCAATGAGGCATAACGCCTCCCGGTTCCACCGAAAACATGAATACAACGAACCTTCTTAGCTCCGCTGTTATCGGCAACAACCAGATTTGTTTCTTTCTGGATCATCCTGTTTCAAACTTTATTAAATGTATAAAAATGCTCTTTTATCTGGCTTTCTCAATGATTTCAACCAGACGACAGCTTTTCCTCTTGCTCAATGGACGGCACTCTACCACTTTCACCAGATCACCGACTCCAGCTTCATTCTTTTCATCATGAGCTGTCAGCTTTGTGGTTTTCTTGAAATATTTTTTGTAAACCGGATGCTGTACGCTGCGTTCTACAGCGACAACACAGGATTTATCCATCTTATCACTGATAACCTTGCCTATCCAGCCTTTTTTTCTTCCCCTTACCGGAGCACTCTGTTCCATTGATACACTGCCCATTTTATTTTCTTCCATGTAAGTAAACGGTTTTATTTTTTGCCTTTCCGTCAAACCTGGCCAGATTCGGCAGCTGTAAGTTGATGGAGCCGGTTTTTCATGCGCGCAATATCCCGCCTTGAATTGCGGAAAACCATAGGATTCTGCGGCTGCTCAATAACCTTAAAAAAATTGATATCGGCAAGTCTGTTCTCAAGCTCCTTGAGCCTGTCGATCAGTTCCTGTTTATTCAATGCCGCAATTTCATACTTTTTCATAATAAGTAACCCTCGTGTCGAATTAGTTGCTCTGTTAATCTTCGAAATCAGGACGGACAATGAATCTGGTCTTGATAGGCAGCTTCTTTGCTGCCAGTCTGAAAGCCTCGGTCGCAACCTCTCTCGGTACACCATCAGCCTCAAACATGATTCTTCCTGGTTTTACAACCGCAACCCAAAACTCCGGAGAACCTTTACCAGATCCCATTCGGGTTTCTGCAGGTTTTTTGGTTACCGGTTTATCCGGGAAAATCCTGATCCAGATTTTACCATCCCTCTTCATAAATCTCGTCATGGCAACACGGGCAGCCTCTATTTGACGGCTGGTGATCCATGCAGACTCAATCGCCTTCAGACCGAAAGAACCGAAAGATACAGATGTACCACGTCCGGAATTGCCTTTCATCCGGCCCCTCATTGTCTTTCTATACTTAACTCTCTTTGGCATTAACATACAGGCAACTCCATTCGTTTTCTTATTTGTTGGTACTTGATATTATTATCGCTTTGTACGATGACGGCGCTTGGTGCGACTATCGCGGTTTCTTGCACCTGCATCATTGCGTCTTTCCTTGATTCTCTTGAGTTCATCCTCTTCAATGGCATCGATACGCTGCACAAGTACTTCACCTTTGTAAACCCAGACCTTGATGCCGATTGTACCAGCGATGGTATGAGCAGTTACACTCGCATAATCAACATTGGCACGAATGGTATGAAGCGGAATCTTGCCTTCCTTGTACTGCTCCGAGCGGGCTATTTCAGCTCCGCCAAGACGACCGCCGCATCTGATTCTGACGCCTTCAGCTCCAGAACGCATGGCCTGCTGGATAGCCTGCTTCATGGCTCTTCTGAATGAAACCCTGTTTTCAAGCTGGTAGGCAATGTTATCACCGATCAACTGAGCTTCTATTTCCGGCTTGACCACTTCAACAACATCTATTTTCACCTCTTTACCGGTAATACGGCTCAGTTCCTGAGAAAGATTGTTGATCTCTTCACCTTTTCTTCCAACGACGGCACCCGGACGAGCTGCATAGATATTAATCTTGACGTGCTTCGTCGTTCTCTCAATAATAATACGTGCAATTCCGGCTCTTTCCTTCTTCAGCCTTGCAAGTACATAAGTGCGGATAACGTGGTCCTGCTTAATTTTTTCCGATATAACAGGACTGTCATCATACCAGCGCGAAGCCCAGTCTCTGATAATTCCCAGCCTAAATCCAGTAGGATTAACTTTCTGACCCAATGCTCTCTCCTTGTTTTATTTAGTTGCTGGATTTTTAACCTTATCAATGACTATCGTAAGATGATTCGATCGTTTACGAATCCTGAATGCCCGACCCATCGGAGCCGGAAGCGTTCTTTTCAGTGTCATGCCTTCATCGACAAAAATTGTCTTGACGAAAAGCTCCTGGTCACTGACTCTTTCATCAGGATTACGCTGTGCATAATTCGCCACAGCCGATTTGAGCGTCATCATAACATTTCGAGAGGCCGCCTTTGTTGAGTTCAGCAGAATGGCCTTGGCCAGATCAACCGGCTTTCCACGAACAAGACCTGCGACAAGACGCATTTTCCTTGGCGATGTTGGCGTATCCCGTAAAATTGCTTTAGCTTCCATGATATCTTTACCCTTTCGCGTTATTCAATTTATTTTTTTCTTGGTGCTGATCCGCCTTTTTCAGCCTTTCCACCACCAGCATGGCCGCGAAATGATCTAGTCGGGGCAAACTCTCCAAGCTTATGACCTACCATATTATCACCTACATAGACCGGCACATGGCTTTTGCCATTATGTACGGCGACTGTGTGACCGACAAAATCAGGCGAAATCATTGAACTTCTGGACCAGGTTTTGATAACCTTTTTCTCTCCCTTGCTATTCATATCAAGGATCCGCTTCTCCAGTTTTATATCAATGAACGGTCCCTTTTTAAGTGATCTTGGCATAGTTTCTCTGCTTGTTGTTGTTAACCGCTATAGTTATTTGGCGTTTCTGCCACGTACAATCAATTTCTGTGAAGCCTTTTTCTTGTTCCTGGTCTTCAGACCCTTTGCAAGCTGACCCCATGGAGACATCGGATGCTTTCTTCCACCGCCCGATTTCGACTTGCCTTCACCACCACCCATCGGGTGATCGACCGGGTTCATCGCCATACCTCTTGTCTGGGGACGGATACCAAGCCAGCGGCTTCTGCCAGCTTTTCCAAGAACAACATTTTCATGATCTGTATTGCCAACAACACCGATTGTTGCACGACACTCAACCCTGAGCTTTCGGATCTCGCCTGAAGGAAGTTTCAAGGTAACATAATCTCCCTCACGAGCAGCAAGTACAGCAAAACCACCTGCTGACCGTACAATCTGTCCACCCTTTCCCGCTTTCATCTCAACATTATGAATATCGGTACCGAGAGGAATATTTTTCAGGGGCATGGTGTTGCCGGCCTTGATTTCGACCTTCTCTCCGCTTTCCACCTTGTCACCGACATTTAAACCTTTCGGGGCGAGAATATAACGTTTTTCTCCATCATTATAATGCAATAATGCAATTCTTGATGAACGGTTCGGATCATACTCAATAGCAGCAACCGTTGCAGGAATACCATCCTTGTTGCGCTTGAAATCGATGATCCTGTAATGCCGTTTGTGTCCACCGCCTCTATGCCTTGAAGTCTTGCGTCCCGCAGCGTTGCGGCCACCTGATTTCTTTAAGGGCACAAGCAGACCTTTTTCAGGCGTGCTTTTTGTGATTTCATCGAATGCAGGGTATGACATGAACCTTGACCCTGGCGTTACCGGCGCTAACTTCCTTATAGCCATTTGAATGTATGATCTATCCTTTTTATGAGTTCTA